>NZ_JBFTRV010000025.1:0-67662 GCF_056399665.1 Massilia sp. 01N410
GGGGCGGCCGGCACGGCGTGCGAGGCCGGCGCGGCGGCGGGCACGGCCAGCGGATGGCTGTCGTGCGCCGCCGGCTGGGCCGCCGGTTTCGCTTCCATGCTGGCGATCGCCTGGCCCAGCGGGTCCGCCGACTCGGCCGGCTTGGCCGGCGCGGCGGTACGCGCCGCGGCCTTCTCGGTGACTTCCTTGTTCGCCTCGCGCACGGCCTCGCGGTTGGCGTACATCGGCTTGTTCGGATCCATCGCCTGGCCCGGGGCCGGGTCGGCCGGACGGCCGGTCTTGGCGGCCTTTTCGGTGAACGGCGAGGCGCCCTTGGTGATCGTCAGGGCAACGGCGACGGCGATGCCGAGGCCGACGATCAGGCCGATGATCAGGCCGGTGAGCGTACTGCCGCGCTGGCGCGCGACGGCGCGGATGGTGCGGGTGCGAAAAGCGGTCATGGACTTACATCTTCTCCGGTGCCGAGACGCCGATCAGGGCCAGGCCGTTGCGCAGCACCTGGCGGGTTGCGGTGGCCAGGGCAAGGCGCGCCAGCTTCAGCGCTTCGTCGTCCTCGATCAGCCACTTGTGGGCGAAGTAGTAGCTGTGCAGCTCGCCGGCCAGTTCGCGCAGGTAGAACGCGACCTGGTGCGGGCCCAGTTCGGCCTGGGCGCGCTGCAGCATCTCCGGGTAGGCCGCCAGCTTGGCCAGCAGGCTGGCTTCGTGCGGCTGGGTCAGCGGCGACAGGTCGGCGTTCGCCAGGCTGGCGACGTCGCCGCCCCAGTTGGCCAGCGCCGAGCAGATGCGCGCATGGGCGTACTGCACGTAGTAGACCGGGTTCTCGTCGTTGGTGGCCAGGGCGACGTCGACGTCGAACACGAACTCGGTATCGGCCTTGCGCGAGATGAGGAAGAAGCGCACCGCGTCGCGGCCGCGCGTGACGTCGCCGTTGCCCGACCATTCGATCAGGTCGCGCACCGTCACGTAGGAGCCGGCGCGCTTGGAGATCTTGACCTCTTCGCCGTTCTTCATGACGGTGACCATTTTGTGCAGCACATAATCAGGATAACCGCGCGGGATACCAATATTTACCGCCTGCAGGCCGGCGCGCACGCGGGCGATGGTGCCGTGGTGGTCGCTGCCCTGGACGTTGATGGCCTGGTCGAAGCCGCGCTTGAATTTCTGGATGTGGTAGGCGACGTCCGGCACGAAATAGGTATAGGTGCCGTCGGACTTGCGCATCACGCGGTCCTTGTCGTCGCCGTAGTCGGTGGTCTTCAGCCACAGCGCGCCGTCCTGCTCGTAGGTGACGCCGGCGTCGACCAGGGCCTGGACCGCGGCCTCGACCTTGCCATCGAGGTACAGCGAGGACTCCAGGTAGTAATTGTCGAACCTGACGCCGAAGGCCTGCAGGTCCTGGTCCTGCTCGTTGCGCAGGTAGGTGACGGCGAAGCGGCGGATCGATTCGAGATCGTTGGTATCGCCACTGCCGGTGGCGGGCTGGCCGTCGCTGGCCGAGACGGTTTTCTTCGCCATGAAGTCGTCGGCGATGTCCTGGATGTAGTCGCCGTTGTAGGCCGACTCCGGCCACTCCAGGTCGCCCGGCTTGAAGCCGCGCGCGCGCGCCTGGACCGAATTGGCCAGGGTCAGGATCTGCACGCCGGCGTCGTTGTAATAGAACTCGCGGGTGACCTTGTGGCCCTGGGCTTCGAACAGCGCCGACATGGAGTCGCCCAGCGCGGCCTGGCGGCCGTGGCCGACGTGCAGCGGGCCGGTCGGGTTGGCCGAGACGAATTCGATGATCACGTGGTGGCCGGCGCCGCTGTCGCCGCGGCCGTAGGCTTCGCCCTGCTGCAGGATGGTGCGCGCCACCGACTGCTTGGCGGCGTCGGCCAGGCGCAGGTTGATGAAGCCCGGACCGGCGATCTCGGCGGAGGCGATCAGGCCCTTGGCATTCGGATCGGCTTCGAGGGCGGCGACCAGGCGGGTGGCCAGCTCGCGCGGATTGGTCTTCAGCGGCTTGGCCAGCTGCATCGCGATATTGCAGGCGATGTCGCCGTGGGTCGGGTCGCGCGGGCGCTCGAGGGCGATGTTCGGGATTAAATCGGTGCCGGCGACGATCGGGGCCAGGGCGGCCTGGAACAGGGCAACGATTTCTTGTTTTTGTTGGGCGAGCATGAACTGTGGTCGAAAATGAAATGGTTGGGGCCTGGATCCAGGCGAACATCGGTCATTATACTGGTTTGACGCAAGGCGGAATACGTTCCCGGCCCTTGCTCCAAAGCTTCGTTTAAGCCTGCGCAACGCTTAACCGCTACAATGTGCGTCTTTATGCATTGATCATTCGCCATGACTGAAAAGCGCCCGACGCTCACCCTCAAACCCAAGGCCAGGACCGCCGGCACGGGCGCCGCGCGCCCCGGACAGAACAAGCCTGGCCCCGCGCGTCCGCAGGCCAAGGGAGGCCCGGGCCGGGGTGCGCCGCAGCAGGGACGTCCGGCCGGCCGGCCGGAGCAGGGTGCACGCGGCCAGGGGCCCGCACCCGCGCCGGCGCGCCCGCCGGCGCCCGCTTCGGCTCCGGTATCCGCACCGGCACCGGCGCCGGTCCGCGAGGAGGCGCCGCGCCTGCGCCAGAGCTATGAGTTCAAGACCCCGGTCCAGCTCGATTACCGTCCCGGGCTGAAGGGCGATTCGCTCGCGTTCGCCCTGCTCGGCGCGGCCAGCAGCGTCGCCCGGGTGTGGAACGGCACCACGCTGCCCCAGGCCCTGTCCGACGTCTTCCATGCCTATGATGCGACCCCGCAGGCGCGCGGCGCGATCCAGGACATCGCCTACCGCACGATGCGCCAGCTGGGCCGCAGCGAGACCCTGCTGGCCATGATGACCAGTAAATCGCCGGAGCCGCCGATGCTGGCCGGCCTGCTGTGCGCGGCGCTGGCTTTGCTCGATCCTTTGGCAGGCACCCAGCCGCCCTACGAAGCCTTTACCGTGGTCGACCAGGCCGTCGGCGCCGCCGCCGCCCACCCCGATTTCGCGCATGCCAAGGCGATGGTGAACGCGGTGCTGAGGCGCTTCCTGCGCGAGAAGGAAGCCCTGCTGGCGGCTGCGCTGCCGCAGCCGCTGGCGCGCTGGAACTACCCGCAGTGGTGGATCGACGCGGTGCGCGCCGCCTACCCGCAGCAGTGGCAGGACATCCTCCAGGCCGGCAACCGCCAGCCGCCGCTGACCCTGCGCGTCAACCTGCGCAAGACCAGTGTCGAGGCCTATCTGCAGACCCTGGCCGCGGCCGGCATCGAGGCCACGCGCGTCGGCCCGTTGGCCCTGCGCCTGGCCCAGGCCATGAACGTGGCGCAGATTCCCGGCTTCGAGCAGGGCGTGGTGTCGGTGCAGGACGCCGGCGCCCAGCTGGCCGCGCCGCTGCTCGACCTGCACGACGGCATGCGCGTGCTGGACGCCTGCGCGGCCCCGGGCGGCAAGAGCGGCCACATCCTCGAGACCGCCGATGTCGACCTGACCGCGCTCGACGTCGACGGCCGCCGCCTGGCGCGCGTCGACCAGAACCTGCAGCGCCTGGGCCTGCACGCCACCGTCAAAACCGGTGCGGCCGAGGCCGTCACCTGGTGGGACGGCCGGCAGTACGACCGCATCCTGGCCGACGTACCGTGCACGGCCTCGGGCATCGTGCGGCGCCATCCGGACATCCGTTGGTTGCGTCGGAAGAGCGATACCCACCAACTTGCAACACTTTCCACCAAAATACTCGACAATCTTTGGCAGATGCTGCGGCCCGATGGTAAATTGCTGTTCGTGACATGTTCGCTCTGGCCGCAAGAATCGGAAGCGCAGGCCGCCGCCTTCGCGGCGCGCCACGGTGCGGTCCGTCTCGATGCGCCGGGCCAGCTTCTTCCGACAAGCGGTGCCGGGCAGGATCATGATGGTCTGTTCTATGCCCTGTTCCAGAAGGCAGGGGCGTAGGACCTCCCGATAACACGCTTTTTGAGGCCTGGCCCTAGTGATTGCCCGATTTTTCCGTCTGTTCGTCTGCCAGCTGATGCTGGTCTTCGCCTGCGCCGGTGCGCAGGCGGCCGACGGGATCGAGATCACCCGCGCCAGCATCGCGGCTTCCGATGAAGGTTACCGCCTGTCCTCCAATTATTCCTTCGACCTGACCCCGGGCCTGGAACAGGCCGTGATGCACGGCGTGGCCCTGTACTTCACCACCGAGATCGAGCTGACCCGGCCGCGCTGGTGGTGGTACGACGACAAGGCGGTGTCGAAACGGCGCACGGTGCGCCTGCACTACGACCTGCTGAACCGCCAGTACACCGTGCAGGTGATCGGCAGCCTGCAGCAAAGCTTCGCCACCCTCGACGAGGCCCTGTTCCTGATCCGCCGTCCGGTGCCCTGGCTGTTCGCCGCGCGCGGCGACCTCAAGTCCGGCGAGACCTACAACGTGACCCTGCGCATGTTCATGGACCGTGAATACCTGCAGAAGCCGCTCCAGGTGGATGCCTTCAACAATTCCGACCTGCGCCTGGCTTCGCACAAGAAGACCTTCACCTACCGTGCGGAGTAAGCCGTGACCCAGGTCCTGCGCTACGTGCTCGTGATCGGCAGCGCGATCGGCTCGATCCTGCTGTTCCTGCTCGCCTCCGCCTCGGACAACTCGGGCTTCCTGGACCGGAACTACTCCTGGGTGCTGGGACTGAACACCGCGGTCGCCGGCGCCCTGCTGATCCTGGTGATCGTCGCCCTGACGCGCCTGTATGCACGCTACAAGGCCGGCAAGTTCGGCTCGCGCCTGATGACCCGCCTGATGCTGCTGTTCGCCGGCATCGGCATCCTGCCCGGGCTGGTGATCTTCATGGTCTCGGTGCGCTTCGTGTCGCACTCGATCGAGTCCTGGTTCGACGTCAAGATCGAGGCCGCTCTGGACTCGGGCCTGAAGCTGGGGCAGGCCGCGCTGGACGAATCGAAGTCCCAGCTGGTCGCGAGCGCCAGCACCACCGCCGCCACCCTGGCCGGCCAGGACCCTGCCGCCGCGCGGGCGATCCTGACCCGTCTGGTCAGCGGCGAGACCGGGATGCAGAGCGCGCTGCTGCTGTCGGCCGATGGGAAGGTGCTGGTCTCGGCCGCCGAGGATCCGCAGGTCGACCTCACGCCCGACCTGCCGAGCCAGCAGATGCTCAAGCAGGCCGCGCTGCCGGGCGGGTATGCGCAATCCGAAGGCAGCGCCGAGCACGAATTCCGCGACTTCCAGGGTGCCGGCGCGCCCAGCGGCCTGGACATGGCGACCGGCCTGCGCCTGCGCGCGGTGGTGTCGGTGCCGGAACCGCCCGGCACCGAGCCGCGCTACCTGCAGCTGATCCAGTCGGTGCCGATCAATCTGGCCACCAACGCCCAGGTGCTGCAGGACGCCTACAGCACCTACCAGAGCCGCGCCTTCTCGCGCACCGGCCTGCGCAAGATGTACATCGGTACCCTCACGCTGACCCTGCTGCTGGCGATCTTCTCCGCCATCGGCAGCGCCTTCCTCATCGCCGGCAACCTGGCGCAGCCGCTGCTGGTGCTGGCCGAGGGCACGCGCGCGGTGGCCGAGGGCGACCTGTCGCCGCGGCCGATCGTCGAGACCAACGACGAACTCGGCACGCTGACCCAGTCCTTCAATGCCATGACCGGCCAGCTGTTCGAGGCCAGGTCCGCCGTCGAGCGCAACCGCGCCGCGCTGCAGAGCGCCAAGGCCCACCTGGAATCGGTGCTGGCGAATATGTCGGCCGGCGTGGTCGTGATGGATGCCGACGGCGTGGTGGTCAATTCGAACGATGCCGTGCACCGCATCCTGCAGGTCGACGCCAGCGCGCTGGCCGGCCGCCCTCTGGACGAGATCGAGGGACTGGAAGCCTTTGCCAGCGCCGTCACCAGGGCCTTCTCGGCGCAGAGCGCGCAGTCGGCGGCCAAGCAGGGACGCCGGCACGGCGACCAGCGCTCGCACTGGCAGCAGCAGATCGAAGTCCCGCGCCGCCCCGGCACCAGCGATGACCACGACCTGACCTTGCTGGCACGCGGCTCGCGCCTGCCGGTGGGGGCGGGCAGCGGCTTCATCGTGGTGTTCGACGATATCTCGGACGTGATCTCGGCCCAGCGCTCGGTGGCCTGGGGCGAGGTCGCGCGGCGCCTGGCGCACGAGATCAAGAACCCGCTGACGCCGATCCAGCTGTCGGCCGAGCGCATGCAGATGAAGCTGGCCGACCGCCTCGACCCCCAGGGCGCCGAGCTGCTGAAAAAGGGCACCGACACCATCGTCACCCAGGTCGATGCCATGAAGCGCATGGTCGACGACTTCCGCGACTACGCCAAGGCGCCGCCGGCGGTGCTCGGTCCCCTCGACTTGAACGACCTGATCTCGCAGATCCTGAACCTCTACCTGGCCGGCGACGGCTCCGACGTCATCCACGCCGTGCTGGCGCCCAACCTGCCGCGCGTGATGGGCGACGCCACCCAGCTGCGCCAGGTGATCCACAACCTGCTTGCGAATGCCCAGGACGCGCTGGTCGATTCGCCGCCGCCCGACGGCGGACCGCCGCGCATCGACGTGCTGACCGAGGCCATCCACTATGAAGGCGCGGACGGCGCCGCCGGCACCGCGGTGCGCCTGGCGATCGTCGACAACGGCCCCGGCTTCGCGCCGAAGATCCTGTCGCGCGCCTTCGAACCCTATGTCACGTCGAAGGCCAGGGGTACCGGTCTCGGCCTGCCGATGGTCAAGAAGATCGTCGATGAACACGGGGGGCGGATCGATGTCGCCAACCGCGCGGACGGATCTGGCGCTTCGGTATCGATTTTGCTGTTAAAGTTAGCACCCGAGGCGAACTTGGCCGAAGCGTGATTCGCGCATAGAATCTGGGCTGTGAGGGTCAGACAGGAAGGCAAGAGAGAATGGCGAACATACTCGTAGTTGATGATGAAATGGGAATCCGGGAACTGCTCTCGGAAATCCTTGGCGACGAGGGCCACGTGGTGCAGCTGGCGGAAAACGCCCAGCAGGCCAGGAACGCGCGTCAGCAGGGCGCGCCCGACCTGGTCCTGCTCGACATCTGGATGCCGGATACGGACGGCGTCACCCTGCTCAAGGAGTGGCAGCGTGACGGCCTGCTTACCATGCCCGTGATTATGATGTCGGGCCATGCGACGATCGACACCGCGGTCGAGGCGACCCGCATCGGCGCCCTGAACTTCCTCGAAAAACCGATCGCCCTGCAGAAATTGCTGAAGGCGGTGCAGCAGGGCCTGACCCGCGCCCAGGAAGTGGCGCGCGCCCCGGCCATCGCCCCGCGCCCGGCCGTCGCCAGCGCCCCGGTGCCCGAGCCGAGCATGCCCAGCGCCCCGATGTACGCGGCCCAGCCGCCTGCGAACGGTGCGATCGGCATCGCCCGCCCGGTCGGCAATGGCGAAGCCCATGCCCACGGCTATACGCTGTCCTTCGACCTGCCGCTGCGCGAAGCCCGCGACGCCTTCGAGCGCATGTATTTCGAACACCACCTGGGCCGCGAAGGCGGTTCCATGACCCGCGTGGCCGAGAAGACCGGCCTGGAACGCACCCACCTGTACCGCAAGCTCAAGCAGCTCGGCGTCGAGCCTGGCAAGCTGGGCAAGAAGAACGCCGCTCAATGAGCGCGGCAAGTCCCGTGACCGCAACACTGGTCACGGGTTCCTCGGCAGCGGTACGCGAACAAGCGATTTTCGACCAGCTTCAGTTGTCAAAATTGCACCAAAATGGTGCAAGATCCGCTGTGATTCTCGAGGGCCTCGCGCCCGGCAATTCCCCTCTCGACAGCCTTCCCGCGGATGTCCTGTTCGCGCGCATTGCCCCCGGTTGCCTGTGCTGCACCGGCAATCTGGTTTTGCGTGTAACATTGAATCGCATGCTGCGCCAGCGCCCGGAACGCCTTTTCATCGGCGTCGCCCGCAGCGAGCATCTTGATCAGTTGCGATCGTGGCTGCAAGCCGAGCCATACGATCAGCTGCTAAGGCTGACACCCGACCTGATCTCATCGCCTTCATAGGACCGCGCCTACAGCGTTCTCAGCATTTCGGAAGCTTGAAATCGATCAGGACAGCCCCACCTCGGCATTGAAGTAGATTGCATTCATCATTGGCTGCCCGCCGCCGGGCACCAAGCTTCGCCAATCTGATCGAGTGAAGGAGTCATCATGAACATGATCTATAACAGCGAGCAGTACAGCGTCGTCGAATTTGGCGTCGATCACAACCTCGAAGCCCTGCGCTTCGGCGGCTACGAGATCGTCGACAAGTCCGGCCGTCGCGAAGCGTTCATCGGCGGCAAACTGGCTCAGGCTTTCCGGCGCGACGTCAACAACCTGATCGCGAGCGAGCCGACGATGGAAGAGATCGACGAGTTCCTGGGTTCCTACGATACCCTGATGAGCCAGCCGGTCGTCCTGCATTGAACAGCACGGCCCGGGCCTGTCGTCTTTACCAAGACCGGCCCGGCAGCGTCCCATGGTAAGCTTGGCCCATGTGTCAATTACTTGCCATGAATTGCAATGTCCCCACTGACATTGTCTTCAGCTTCACCGGCTTCGCCCACCGCGGCGGCCGCACCGATACCCATCACGACGGCTGGGGCATCGCCTTCTTCGAAGGCGCCGGCGTTCGCCATTTCGTCGACCACCAGGCCGCCATCGCATCCCCGATCGCCGAACTGATCAAGCGCTATCCGATCAAGTCGCTGAACGTCATCGCGCATATCCGCAAGGCCACGCAAGGCCAGGTCGCGCTGGAGAACTGCCACCCCTTCGTGCGCGAGCTGTGGGGCCGCTACTGGGTGTTCGCCCACAACGGCGACCTGAAGGACTTCCATCCGACCCTCGACGGCGCCTTCCGCCCGGTCGGCAATACCGACAGCGAGCTGGCCTTCTGCTTCCTGCTGCAGGAGTTGCGCGCCCGCTTCGGCGACTGTCCGCCCGCGCTGCCGGCCCTGCGCGCGGCGATCGGCGAGCTGGTCCGCGTGATCGCCCGCCACGGCACCTTCAACATGATGCTGTCCGACGGCACCGCCATGTTCGCCCATTGCTCGACCAAGCTGTGCTACGTGGTGCGCCAATACCCCTTCGACAAGGCCTGCCTGGCCGACGAAGACCTGTCGGTCGACTTTTCGCAGGTGACGACCCCGAACGACCGCGTCGCCATCATCGTCACCACGCCGCTCACGACCAACGAGACCTGGACCGAATTCGCGCCCGGCGAGCTGAAGGTCTTCATCGATGGATGGCCCGTGTAGGAATTTTCTGAATGTGAGCAGGATGTCACGTTTTTGGCTTGAAATTAATGCCTAAAAGCCACTAGGCGGACGGAATGGGGTAAAGTGCCTGGTGTACAAGCTGCCGAAGAGTCCGAGATGACCGATACCCTGAGACAGGATCATGCCGACCATCCCTTGCGGGTGCGTGACTTCTACCTGGGCCGCCAGCCCGTGCTGGACCGTAACCAGTCCCTGTTCGGCTACGAGCTGCTGTTCCGCAGCACGCCGCTCGGCCAGGCGGACGTCGGGCAGGGCGCCGGCCTGAGCGCCACCGCCGCCGTCATTGCCCACGCCGCCCAGCTCGGCCTGGCGCGCGCCATCGGCGACGCCCACTGTTTCCTGAACGTCGACGCCGATGTGCTGGGCAGCGACATCTTCGCCTTCCTGCCGCGCGAGCGCACGGTGCTCGAACTGGCCGCTTCGGTGGCGCCGGACGAGGCGACCCTGGCGCGCCTGGCCGAGCTGGCCGGCCACGGCTTCCGGTTCGCCCTCGACGGCATCGATAGCGGCAGTGCAGGCGAGGGTATGGACGATGCGGCGCGCCTGCAGAAGCTGCTGCCGCTGGCGCGCTTCGTCAAGCTCGACCTGCGCACGACGCCGCAGCCGGCCCTGAGCACCCTGGTGGCGCGCCTGCACGGCATGGACAAGACCGTGGTGGCGAACAAGGTCGAGACCCGCGACGAATACCAGGCCTGCCTCGACCTCGGCATCGACTACTTCCAGGGCTATTATTTCGCCCGTCCCTCGGTGCTGGGCGGACGCAAGCTGTCGCCCTCGCAGGCGGCGGTGCTGGAGCTGATGAAGCTGGTGACCTCGGACGTCGACAACGCCGACATCGAACGCGCCGTGAAGCGCGACGTCACGGTGGCGATGAACCTGCTGCGCCTGGTGAACACGCCGGCGGTGGGCGCGCGCCAGCGCATCGATTCGGTGTCCCAGGCCCTGATCGTGCTGGGCCGGCGCCAGCTGCAGCGCTGGCTGCAGATCATGCTGTACGCCGAACCGGGCACGCGCGGCCACAACCAGACCCCGCTGCTGATGCTGGCGACCACCCGCGGCCGCCTGATGGAGCTGCTGGCCCAGCGCCTGCGCCCCGGCCAGCGCTACCTATCCGAGATCGCCTTCACGGTCGGCATCATGTCGCTGATGGACGTCCTGTTCGGCATTCCGATGGCCGACATCGTCGAACAGATCCCGGTCAGCGACGAGGTCTCGCAAGCGCTGCTGCGCCGCGGCGGCTTCTTCGGCGAGCTGCTCAGGCTGGCCGAATGCATCGAGTCGCCCGACAGCCACGAGGGCCAGGAAGACGGCGTGCTGCCGTCGCTGCGCGGGCTGGCGATATCGGGCGACGACATGGTCGAACTCGAGATGGCCGCGTTCCAGTGGTCCGATTCCGTCGTAAGGTACGCGATCTAAGGAGGTGTAAAGCATGTCGTCCGTCCTCCTGAGTGTGCACAACCTGGTCAAGACCTACGGCACACGCCGGGCGGTCGACGGCGTCTCCTTCCGCGTGCTGGCCGGCCAGACCGTCGGCCTGCTGGGCCCGAACGGCGCCGGCAAGTCGACCACGGTCGGCATGCTGTGCGGCCTGCTCGTGCCCGACTCGGGCGAGATCTTCCTGGGCGGCGAGCGGGTCGGACCGGGCGCCGCCGCGGTCAAGCGCAGGATCGGCGTGGTGCCGCAGGACCTGGCCCTGTACGACGACCTGTCCGCGACCGAGAACCTGCGCCTGTTCGGCGCCCTGTACGGCCTGCGCGGCGGCCTGCTGCTTGATCGCATCGACAAGGTCCTGGGCCAGGTGAACCTGCTCGACCGCGCGCGCGACAAGCCGGCCACCTATTCCGGCGGGATGAAGCGGCGATTGAACATCGCCGCGGCCCTGATGCACGATCCCCAGCTCCTGATCCTGGACGAGCCCACCGTCGGCGTCGACCCGCAGAGCCGCAACGCCATCTTCGACACCCTGGAAGCCCTGCAGGCCCAGGGCAAGGCCCTGATCTACACCAGCCACTACATGGAAGAGGTGGAACGCCTGGCCGACCACATCGTCATCATCGACCACGGCAAGGTGCTGGCCGACGAAAGCCCGGCCTCGCTGCACAGCCGGCTGGCGGCCCAGGCCGCGCTGCGGGTCGAACTGGCGGAGCCGGCCCATGCCTCGCTGCTGGAAGGCTTGCGCGGCCAGCGCGGCGTCACCTCGCTCAGCGCGAACGGCGGCGCGATCGACATCGGCCTGGCGCAGGCGGCCGATGCCCTGCCGGTGATGGGCTGGCTGCAGCAGGCCGGCTGCCGTCCGCTGCACTTCGCCACCGCGCGCACCAGCCTCGAAGACATCTTCCTGACCCTGACCGGACGCAGCCTGCGCGACTGACATGAACGCCGCCCTGACTCCCTCATTGATCCCCTTCGTCGCCCTGATCCGCAAGGACATCCTCCTGTTCCTGTCGGACCGCCGCGCGCTGGTCATGACCCTGGTGCTGCCGGTCGTGATCGCGGCCTTCTTCGGCTCCCTGTTCGGCGGCAGCGCCAAGACCAGCGCGATCGAGGTCGCGCTGGTGCAGCAGGACGGCAGCGAGATCGGCAACCGGATCGCCGCCGGCCTCAAGGCCGACCCCAACCTGCGCATCACGCCGATGACCCGCGAAGCCGCGGAAAAGGCGGTGCGCAAGGGCGACCAGAAAGTGGCGATCGTGCTGCCGGCGGGCTTCGGCGAAGCGGCCGGCGCGGCCCTGTTCGGCAACGGCGGCAAGCCCGCGATCCCGCTGCTGTACGATCCCTCGCAGCCGGCCGTGCTGGGCATGGTCAAGGGCATGCTGACCCAGCAGGTGATGTCGGTTGTGAGCGCCGAGATGTTCGGCGGGAAGATGGGCCAGGAGATGACCGAGCGCAGCCTGCGCCAGCTCGACGCGAAAGCGCAGACCGACCCGGACAGCCGCGCCTTGCGCGACATGCTGGCCAGCGTGCAGAAATTCCAGGCCCTGCCGCAAAAGGATGCCGGCGCGTCCGGCGCCGCGGGCAGGGGCCTGAGCATGCCCTTCACCACCCGCGACCAGCAGCTCAGCAGCGGCGCGGCGGAGCAGGGCTACAACGCCTACGCCCACGCCTTCGCCGGCATGGGCGTGCAGTTCATTCTCTTCATGGGCATCGACATGGGCATCGGCATCCTGCTGGCGCAGCGCACCGGCGTCTGGAACCGCCTGCTGGCGGCGCCGGTGGGCCTGACCCAGTTGCTGCTGTCGCGCGCCGCCTCCGGCGCCATCATCGCCTTTACCCTGCTGTGCATCGTGTTCGCGGTGGCGGTGGCGGTGTTCGGCGTGCACATCGCCAGCCTGCCGGGCTTCCTCGGCCTGGCACTGTGCTTCGGCGTGCTGACCGCCAGCCTGGGCCTGCTGATCGCGGCCTTCGGCAAGACCCCCGAAGCGGCGCGCCGCATCGCGATGTTCGCGGTGCTGATCATGGTGATGCTGGGCGGGGCCTGGATGCCGTCCTTCCTGTTCCCGGAATGGCTGCAGAAGCTGACCATGGCGGTGCCGACCCGCTGGGCGGTCGACGGACTCGATGCCGTCACCTGGCGCGGCATGGATGCGATGGCGGTGGCGCCGGCGATGGGGGTGGAGCTGGCGTTTGCGCTGGTATTCGGCTTGCTCGCCGTGTGGAAGTTCAAGCGGGCGTAGCCACCACGTCGTTCCCGCTTTCGCGGGAATGACGGCTCAGGCGTTACAGGTTCGGCGCCAGATAGCGCTCGACGTCTTCCTTCGGCAGCCCGCGGCGCGCCGCCATGTCGTCCAGCTGGTCCTGCCCGATCTTCCCGACCACGAAGTACTTCGACTCCGGATGCGAGAAGTAGAAGCCCGACACCGCCGCGCCCGGATACATGGCGAAGGATTCCGTCAGCTGCATGCCGATCTCCTCGGCCTGCAGGGTCTTGAACAGCTCGGCCTTCACCGTGTGCTCAGGGCAGGCCGGATAGCCCGGCGCCGGACGGATGCCGACATAGGCTTCCTTGATCAGCTGCTCGTTGCTGAGCTTCTCCAGCGGCTCGTAGCCCCACAGGTCGGTGCGCACGCGCTCGTGCATGTACTCGGCAAAGGCTTCGGCCAGGCGGTCGGCCAGGGCCTTGACCATGATCGACGAGTAATCGTCACCCTCGGCTTCGAAGCGCTTCTCGATCTTCTCGGCGCCCAGGCCGGCGGTCACCGCGAACATGCCGATGTAGTCGGCCACGCCGGACTCCTTCGGCGCGATGAAGTCGGACAGGCACTGGTTCGGACGCTGCACGCCGTCCACCACCGGCTTCACGCCCTGCTGGCGCAGGCCGTACCAGGTGAAGGCGACTTCGCTGCGCGATTCGTCGGTATAGATCTCGATGTCGTCGTGGTTGACGCTGTTCGCCGGCAGCAGGGCGACGGCGCCGTTCGCCGTCAGCCAGCGTCCATCGACGATCTTCTTCAGCATCGCCTGGCCTTCCTCGAACACCTTGGAAGCCGCTTCGCCCACCACCTCGTCGCTGAGGATGGCGGGGTAGGGGCCGGCCAGGTCCCAGGTCTGGAAGAAGGGGCCCCAGTCGATGTAGCGCGCCAAGGTGGACAGTTCGACGTTCTTGAAGACGCGGCGGCCGATGAACTTCGGCTTTTGCGGCGCGTAGTCGAGCTTGGCCTTGTTGGCGCGCGCCTGTTCCAGGCTCACCATCGGCAGCGCCTTCTTGTTGGCGTGCTGCTCGCGGATGCGCTCATAGTCGCCGGCCAGTTCGGCCACATAGGCGTCGCGCGTGTCCGCGGTCACCAGGGCCTGGCCCACCGACACCGAGCGCGAAGCGTCCGGCACGTACACGACCGGGCCTTCGTAATGCGGTGCGATCTTGACCGCGGTGTGGGCGCGGCTGGTGGTGGCGCCGCCGATCAGCAGCGGCACCTGGCGCTCGCGGAACCAGGGGTCGCGCTGCATCTCGCGCGCCACATAGGCCATCTCTTCCAGCGACGGCGTGATCAGGCCGGACAGGCCGATGATGTCCGCGTTCTCTTCCTTGGCCTTGGCCAGGATCTCGGCGGCGGGCACCATCACGCCCATGTTGACGATCTCGAAGTTATTACATTGCAGGACCACCGAGACGATGTTCTTGCCGATGTCGTGGACGTCGCCCTTCACGGTCGCGATCACCATCTTGCCCTTCGGTTTGGCGACGATGCCGGTGCGGCGTTCCTCCTCCGCCTTTTCCTCTTCGATGAAGGGGATCAGGTGGGCCACGGCCTGCTTCATGACGCGTGCCGATTTCACCACCTGGGGCAGGAACATCTTGCCCTGGCCGAACAGGTCGCCGACGATGTTCATGCCGTCCATCAGCGGGCCTTCGATCACCTGGATCGGACGGCCGCCTTCATTCGCGATTCCAGCGCGCGCTTCCTCGGTGTCCTCGACGATCCACTGCGTGATGCCGTGCACCAGCGCGTGCGCCAGGCGCTTGCCGACCGGCGCCTCGCGCCACTCGAGGTTCGCTTCCTGTTTATTCCCGCCGGCCTTCAGGGTGCCGGCGAATTCGATCATGCGCTCGGTGGCGTCCTTGCGGCGGTTCAGCACCACGTCCTCGACGCGCTCGCGCAGCTCGGCATCGAGATCGTCGTAGACGCCGATCATGCCGGCGTTGACGATTCCCATGGTCATGCCGGCCTTGATCGCGTGGTACAGGAACACGGTGTGGATGGCTTCGCGCGCCGGGTCGTTGCCGCGGAAGGAGAAGGACACGTTCGACACGCCGCCCGACACCTTCGCATGCGGCAGGTTCTCGCGGATCCAGCGGGTCGCGTTGATGAAGTCGACCGCGTAGTTGTCGTGCTCCTCGATGCCGGTGGCGATCGCGAAGATGTTCGGGTCGAAGATGATGTCTTCCGGCGGAAAGCCGACCTTCTGCGTCAGCACGTCGTAGGCGCGCTTGCAGATCTCGGTCTTGCGCTCGAAGGTGTCGGCCTGGCCCTTTTCGTCGAAGGCCATCACGATCACGGCGGCGCCGTAGCGGCGGCACAGCTTGGCCTGGCGCAGGAATTCTTCCTCGCCTTCCTTCATCGAGATCGAGTTGACGATGGCTTTACCTTGCACGCACTTCAGGCCGGCCTCGATCACGCTCCACTTCGAGGAGTCGATCATGATCGGCACGCGCGAGATGTCCGGTTCGGAGGCGATCAGGTTCAGGAAGCGGGTCATGGCCGCCTGCGAATCCAGCATCGCCTCGTCCATGTTGATGTCGATGACCTGGGCGCCGTTCTCGACCTGCTGGCGCGCCACCGACAGCGCCTCGTCGAACTGCTCGTTCAGGATCATGCGCGCGAAGGCCTTGGAGCCGGTCACGTTGGTGCGCTCGCCGACGTTCACGAACAGCGAGGCGTCGTCGATGGTGAAGGGCTCCAGGCCGGACAGGCGCAGCGCGGTCGGTACCTCCGGCACGGTGCGCGGCGTGGCCTTGGCCATCACGTCGGCGATCGCCTTGATGTGTTCGGGCGTGGTGCCGCAGCAGCCGCCGGCCACGTTGATGAAGCCGGCTTCGGCGAACTCTTTCAGCAGCGCCGAGGTGTCGGCCGGCAGCTCGTCGAAGCCGGTGTCGCTCATCGGATTGGGCAGGCCGGCGTTCGGGTAGATGCACACATAGGTGTCGGCAATCGTCGACAGCTCCTGCGCATAGGGACGCATCAGGGCCGCGCCCAGCGCGCAGTTCAGGCCGATGGTCAGCGGCTTCGCGTGGCGCACCGAGTTCCAGAAGGCCGGCACGGTCTGGCCGGACAGGATGCGGCCCGAGGCGTCGGTGACGGTCCCGGAAATCATCAGCGGCAGGCGCGGCGTCTGCGGATGCTCGTCGAAGTACTGGTCGATCGCGAACAGGGCCGCCTTGCAGTTCAGGGTGTCGAAGATGGTCTCCACCAGCAGCAGGTCGACGCCGCCGTCGACCAGGCCGCGCAGCTGCTCGTAATAAGAGCTCACTAATTGATCGAAGCTGACGTTGCGCGCGGCCGGGTCGTTCACGTCCGGCGAGATCGATGCGGTCTTCGGGGTCGGGCCGAGGGCGCCGGCGGCGAAGCGCGGCTTGTCCGGGGTCGAATACCTGGCGCAGGCGGCGCGCGCCAGTTTGGCGGCCTCCACGTTCATCTCGTAGACCAGCTCCGCCATGTGGTAATCGTCCTGGGCGATGCCGGTGGCGCCGAAGGTATTGGTTTCGATGATGTCGGCGCCGGCCGCGAGGTAGCGCTCGTGGATCTCCTGGATGATCTGCGGCTGGGTCAGGTTCAGCAGCTCGTTATTCCCCTTCACGAACAGCTCGCGTGCTCCGCTGCCGGCAGGCGCGGCGAAATCCCGGAAGCGTTCGCCGCGGTAGGCCTGTTCGTCGAGCTTGTACTGCTGGATGATCGTGCCCATCGCCCCATCGAGGATCATGATGCGGCGCGCAAGGATCTCGCGCAGCTGGGCGTCGGCGGGGGAATAGGTCGGGGCAGCGGTGTTCATCGTCGGTTTCCGGGAGGGTTTTACAGAGGCGGGTCTTCGATTATACCTTTACTAGCAGAGTTTGTTCGGCTGTCAAGCGGAGGCTGCCGAAGGCCTCCGCGTAAAGACGTTTGTAACCTTATGTATCAGAAGTCACATTGTTACAGTACGATACAAAATGAGGCTTATTAGCAATTTCCCGGATACATACAGGGACGACAATTAATTCCCATGGAGCCGCCGCTGGCGCGGCCCCTAGTCCAAATCGAACGGAATGTGCGGACCCGTCGTCCGCCGCCTCAATGGGAAGAATTGCAATGAACAAAGAATACGTGCCTGAATGGGACCAGCCGGCAACCCGCACTGAAGAAAGCACCGCCAACAAGAACGCCGCCAGCGGCGTGAAGCAGATTGTGACGATCCGCCTGGACGTCGACATGCTGGAATGGTTCAAATCGGCAGGCCCGGGCTACCAGACCCGCATCAACCAGGTCCTGCGCGAGTACATGGAAGCCAATCGCGTGCGTGCTCAGGTAGAGCAGCACTAAGATGCAGGGTGTGATTGATGCAGGGCATCGATCACGAAGCCCACGAAAGATGTGAATGTGTAAAGGTGGGCATGGAGTGCCCACCCTATGTAGCAATTATTCGAACGACACGCCGTCGAACGAAAATCCCTTCAGGAACTCTCCCGCCGCCAGGCGCTTGCCGCCCGGTTTCTGCAGTTCCGTCAGGCGCAGCGCGCCTTCCCCGCAAGCCACCACGATTCCCTGGGCATCCGCCGCCAGCACCTGGCCGGGCCGGCCTTTGCCGTCGACCGCCTGCGCATTCCAGATCTTGATGGTCACGCCACCCGCCTGCGCATGCGCACCCGGGAAGGGATTGAAAGCCCGCACCTTGCGCGCCAGTTCGGCAGCGGGGCGCTGCAGGTCCAGCTTCGCTTCTTCCTTGCTGATCTTGGCGGCGTAGGTCACGCCTTGTTCCGGCTGCGGCACGGCGGCCAGGCCGCCTTCCGCCATCTTGTGCAAGGCCTCGACGATCATGCGGCCGCCCATCGCGGCCAGCTTGTCGTGCAGGCTGCCGGTAGTGTCGGTGTCGAGGATGGGCAGGCGCTCCATCGACAGCATCGGGCCGGTATCCAGGCCTTCTTCCATTTCCATGATGGTGACGCCGGTCTCGGCATCGCCGGATTCGATCGCGCGGTGAATCGGTGCCGCCCCGCGCCAGCGCGGCAGCAGGGAGCCGTGGATATTGATGCAGGGCTTGATGTCGAGGGTGGAGCGCGGCAGGATCAGGCCATAGGCCGCGACCACCATCACGTCATAGCTGGTGGCCAGCAGGCGTTCGTGGGCGGCTTTCGCCTCCTCGGCGCGCTGGGCATCCCTGGCATCCATGCGCAGCGACAGCGGCTGCAGCACCTCGATGCCATGGGCCAGCGCGACCTGCTTGACGGCGGAGGCTTGCAGCTGCATGCCGCGCCCGGCCGGACGGTCCGGCTGGGTCAGCACCAGGGGAATCTCGAAACCGGCGTCGATCAGGGCGCGCAGGGCACAAGCGGCAAACTCCGGCGTGCCGGCGAAGACGACCTTCATGCGAGCCGCGATCAACGGCGGCCGGCGGCCTTCGGACCGCTGTTCTGGTGGGCGCGCTCTTCCTTGAGCAGCTTGGTCTTGATGCGGTTGCGCTTGAGCGGCGACAGGTATTCGACGAAGACCTTGCCCATCAGGTGGTCCATCTCGTGCTGGATGCATACCGCCAGCAGGCCGTCGCATTCCATCTCGAAAGGCTTGTTGTGCTGGTCGACGGCCTTGACCTTCACGCGCGCCGGACGCTCGACGCCGTCGTAGACGCCGGGCACCGACAGGCAGCCTTCGTCGTAGACCTGCTTTTCCGGGCTCGACCAGGTGATTTCCGGGTTGACGAATACCAGCAGCTGGTCGTGGGTTTCGGTGACGTCGATCACGATCACGCGCTCGTGCACGTCGACCTGGGTCGCAGCCAGGCCCACGCCGGGGGCGTCATACATGGTCTCGGCCATGTCCTCGACCAGCTTGTGCAGGCGCTCGTCGAATTCGGTGACCGGGTTGGCCACTTTGTGCAGGCGCGGGTCGGGATAGCGAAGGATGTTCAGTAAGGCCATGGCTCTCTATTTACTCTGTTTATTCTGTCGTAATGCGTAGATGGGGTGTCCGTCACGCCCGTTCAAGCCTGTACAATTGTTTCCGCACAGACACAAAAGCAACACGCCGCGCCTGTGGCAGGACGCGGTTGTCTTGCTAGTTCAGGGATTTGTGGGCAGAATTTGATTCAGTTCGGCAACCCTTCGGTACAACAAGCTTTGATCCGGCGTGCGGTCAGCGAGTCGATTGCCAGGAACTTATCTGTGTTTTAGCCGCACTTTACGGACTCTTTGATGAAAAATTTTAGCACAGGCGTCGTCCGATCGCTCACGGTCCGCAGCGCCGCCGCCGCTCTTGCATCTGCCGTTCTGGCCATCCCGGCCCTGGCCGCTCCCGCCGCCGGCCCCCACTGCAGCTTCCGCCCGAACGCGCCCGACCAGCACGTGGTCGTCAAGCGCGATACGCTTTGGGATATTTCTGGCAAGTTTCTCGAGCATCCCTGGTGCTGGCCCCAGGTCTGGGGCATGAACCGCGACGAGATCCGCAACCCGCACTGGATCTACCCCGGCCAGATCATCTATTTCGACCGCGCCCACGGCCGCCTGACGCTCAGCAAGCCGGGCGCGGGCGGCGCCGGCGCCGAAGCCGGCCTGCCGCCGGTGACGAAACTGTCGCCGCAGATCCGCACCGAGGAAATGGAGCGCGACGCCATCTCCTCGATTCCCTCGAGCGCGATCGAGCCCTTCCTGACCCAGCCGCTGGTGGTCGAGCCGCGCGAGCTGGATGCCGCGCCGCGCATCGCCGCGACCCCGGAAACCCGGGTCTACCTGGCCGAAGGCGACCGCGTCTATGTGCGCGGCCCCCTGAACGGCGCCGCCAATTTCCAGGTCTTCCGTCCCGGCAAGGAACTGATCGACCCCGATACCGGCAAGGTCGTCGCCCACGAAGCCGCCTATGTCGGCTCGGCCAGGCTGGTGAAGGAAGCCGGGCCGGGCGTGGACGTGCACAGCTTCACGGTCACCAGTTCGGTGCAGGAAATGGGCGTCGGCGACCGCCTGCTGCCGACCCCGGCCGTCCCGATGCGCAACTACGTGCCGCACGCGCCGGAGCGGCCGGTCACGGCGCGCATCATGTCGATGGCCAGCGAATCGAATTACGCGTCGCAGAACCAGGTCGTGACTGTCAACCGGGGCGCGCTTGACGGACTCGATGTCGGCTCCGTGCTGCAGCTCTATCATCTCGGGAAGACGATCCAGGACCCGGGCGGCAGCAAAGGCTTCCTCGGCTTCGGCAAGTCGAGCTTGAGGATGCCGGACGAGCAGTATGGCGAACTGTTCATTTTCCGGGTGTTCGGCCATGTCTCGTATGGACTGGTCATGCAAGTGACGTTGCCGGTGGAAATAGGCGACGTGGCGAAATCACCGGAGTAATCCCGCCGTGCAGGACACGGACTTCCACCCCTCGCACAAGACGGCCGCTGCAGACGATCCAGCGGCCGTCGCGTTTCTGGCGCCGCCCATGAGCGACGCAAGGCTGGCGGCCTGGCTGCGCCTGGAGCGGGCGAGCGGCATCGGCCCGCGTACCGGCATCAAGCTGATCGAGGCCTTCGGCAGCATCGACGCCGTGTTCGGCGCCGGCCAGGCGGCCTTGGCGGCGCATGTGAGCCCGGCCCAGGCAAGGGCGCTGCTGGCGCCCGCCCCGGCCGAGCTCGAGCGCCTGGTCGAGGCCACGCTGCGCTGGCGCGAGCGGCCCGGCCACCGGGTGCTGGCGCTGGGCGAGCCAGGCTATCCGGAACTGCTGGCCGAGATTCCCGATCCGCCCTTGCTGCTCTATATAAAAGGACGTGTGGAATTGCTGGCATCGCCCATGCTGGCGGTGGTCGGCAGCCGCAACGCCAGCGCCCAGGGCAAGGCGAACGCGCAGGCCTTTGCCGCGAGCCTGTCCGGTGCCGGCCTGTGCATCGTCTCCGGCCTGGCGCTGGGGATCGACGCCGCCGCCCACGAGGGCGCGCTGACGGGGCCCGCCTCGACCGTCGCCGTGATCGGCACCGGACCGGACCTGGTCTATCCGGCGCGCAACCGCGCCCTGTGCGAGCGCATCGGCGTGGAAGGCTGCATCGTCAGCGAATATCCGGTCGGCACGCCTCCATTGCCAGGCAATTTCCCGAAGCGCAACCGGATCATCAGCGGGCTGGCGGCCGGGGTGCTGGTGGTCGAGGCGGCGGCGCAGTCCGGTTCGCTGATCACGGCGCGCCAGGCGGCCGAGCAGGGCAGGGAGGTGTTCGCGATCCCGGGTTCGATCCATGCCGCGCTGGCCAAGGGCTGTCATATGCTGATCCGCGAAGGCGCCAAGCTGGTCGACACCGCGGCCGACGTGCTGGAGGCGATGGCGATGTCGCCGCTGGCGCGCAGGGCGTCGCCGGAGGCGGCCCGTTGCGCCGCCCGCTGCGATGCGCGGGACGCCGCGCCGGCCGGCAGCGACGCCCTGCTGGCCGCGCTCGGCCATGACCCGGTCGAGCCCGATATTTTGCTGGCATCGCTGGGCATCGGCCCCGCATTATTGAGCAGCCAATTGCTTGCGCTCGAGCTCGCCGGAATGGTCGAACGCCAGCCAGGTGGCAGGGTGCAAAGAGTGGTGAAGTAAGTAGAGAAGCGGATAAGGCCGATAAACAACGGTGATGTTTCTGGACGGCAGTGGACCTTGTGACGCACTTGTGCCGGGGCGAACTTAGCTGCTACAGTAGCGTCACCATGTTCGACATTCTAGTCTACCTCTACGAGACGTATTACCGTCCCGATGCCTGCCCCGAGCCGGCCGCTTTGGCGCGCAAGCTGTCCGCCGTCGGTTTCGACGATGTCGAGATTTCCGAAGCGCTGGACTGGCTGAACGGTCTCACCGAAATGGCTGGCACCACCAATCCGGCCCTTGAATCCAGCGGTACCCGTTTCTATATTTCGCAAGAAGTCGATGCCCTCGGCAGCGCTGCCGTCGGCTTCATCCAGTTCCTCGAGCTGGCCGGCCTGCTTACCGCCTTGCAGCGCGAGATCGTCATCGAACGCGCGCTGGCGCTGGACGAATCGCCGGTCACGCTGGGCAAGCTGAAGATCATCGTCCTGATGCTGCTGTGGAGCCAGGGCAAGGAGCCGGACGCGCTCATGTTCGATGACCTGTTCGGGGCCGACGAAGACGAAGACGCCGAACCGCGCTTGCTACACTGATATTTCACAATCGTCATGACGAAAACGGGGCTGCGGCCCCGTTTTTTCTTGCAATAAGGCAAGATGAGGCGTATTTTCGCTCAGCAGACGGGAGGCAGAGTCTACTTGCGGAGTGCGCGTCAACCCGCTTATCATTTGCGGCCACTTGTTAATTGTTACCAATAAGCTATCAACGGACGGGACTCCAGGGGATGCGATCCTGATCCGTGCGGCCGCCGTCATGTATGATGCGCGTGCCGCGACCACCGAATATAGAGAAACCATATGACCAAAGCCCTCATCATTGCCGAGAAGCCCTCCGTGGCGAACGACATCGCCAAGGCGCTCGGCGGCTTCACCAAGCACGATGAGTATTTCGAATCCGACGAATACGTCCTGTCGTCCGCGGTGGGCCACCTGCTCGAGATCGCGGTGCCGGAGGAGTACGACGTCAAGCGCGGCAAGTGGAGCTTCACCCACCTGCCGATGATCCCGCCGTACTTCGCGCTGAACCCGATCGCCAAGACCGAATCGCGCCTCAAGGTGCTGAACAAGCTGATCAAGCGCAAGGATGTCACGACCCTGATCAACGCATGCGACGCGGGCCGCGAAGGTGAACTGATCTTCCGCCTGATCGCCCAGAACGCCAAGGCCAAGCAGTCGGTCAAGCGCCTGTGGCTGCAGTCGATGACGCCGAACGCGATCCGCGACGGCTTCGCCCACCTGCGCAGCGATGAAGAGATGCTGCCGCTGGCCGACGCCGCGCGCTGCCGCTCGGAAGCGGACTGGCTGATCGGCATCAACGGCACCCGCGCCATGACCGCCTTCAACTCGAAGGAGGGCGGGTTCTTCCTGACCACCGTGGGCCGTGTGCAGACCCCGACCCTGTCGATCGTGGTCGAGCGCGAAGAGAAGATCCGCAAGTTCGTGCCGCGCGATTACTGGGAAGTGCGCGCCGAGTTCGTCTGCGCCGCCGGCGTCTACGAAGGGCGCTGGCTGGACACGAATTTCAAGAAGGACGAGAACGATCCGGAAAAGCGCGCCGAGCGCCTGTGGAGCAAGGCCGCCGCCGAATCCATCGTCGTCGCCTGCCATGGCAAGCAGGGCATCGTCACCGAGGAATCGAAGCCGACCACCTCGATGGCGCCGGCCCTGTTCGACCTGACCTCGCTGCAGCGCGAAGCCAACGGCCGCTTCGGCTTCTCGGCCAAGAACACCCTGGGCCTGGCCCAGGCGCTGTACGAGAAGCACAAGGTGCTGACCTATCCGCGTACCGATTCGCGCGCGCTGCCGGAAGACTACATCGGCACGGTCAAGGACACCCTGGGCGTGCTGAAGGAAAACCCGAACTACCACCAGTTCGCCAAGCAGATCCTGGATAAAGGCTGGGTCAAGCCGAACAAGCGCATCTTCGACAACAGCAAGATCTCGGACCACTTCGCGATCATCCCGACCGGCGTGGTGCCGAAGAACCTGTCCGAGCCGGAACAGAAGCTCTACGACCTGGTCACGCGCCGCTTCATGGCCGTGTTCTTCCCGGCCGCCGAGTTCCTGGTCACGACCCGCTATACCGAAGTCTCGGGCCACCAGTTCAAGACCGAGGGCAAGGTCATGACCAACCCCGGCTGGCTGGCCGTGTACGGCAAGGAAGCCGCCGGCGACGACAAGGACGGCGCCAGCCTGGTGCCGGTCGCCAAGGGCGAGAAGGTGCTGGCCGACAAGGTCACGCCGAACGGCCTGGTGACCAAGCCGCCCGCACGCTACAACGAAGCGACCCTGCTGTCGGCGATGGAAGGCGCGGGCAAGCTGGTCGATTCCGACGAGCTGCGCGACGCCATGGCCGGCAAGGGCCTGGGCACGCCGGCGACCCGCGCGGCCATCATCGAAGGCTTGCTGACAGAGAAATACCTGCTGCGCGAGGGCCGCGACCTGATCCCGACCGCCAAGGCCTTCCAGCTGATGACCCTGCTGCGCGGCCTGGGCGTGAACGAGCTGACCGCGCCGGAACTGACCGGCGAATGGGAATACAAGCTGTCGCAGATGGAGAAGGGCCAGATCTCGCGTGAAGAGTTCATGCGCGAGATCGCACAGATGACCCAGATCATCGTCAAGCGCGCCAAGGAATACGACAACGACACCATCCCGGGCGAGTACGCGACCCTCAAGACGCCGTGCCCGAATTGCGCCGGCGTGGTCAAGGAAAACTATCGCCGCTTCGCCTGCACCAAGTGTGATTTCTCGATGAGCAAGGTGCCGGGCGGCCGCCAGTTCGAGATCGAGGAAGTCGAGGAACTGCTGAAGAACCGCACCATCGGCCCGCTGCAGGGCTTCCGCTCGAAGATGGGCCGTCCCTTCGCCGCCATCCTGCGCATCGTGCGCGACGAGGACATCCACAACTACAAGCTGGAGTTCGACTTCGGCCAGGACCAGCAAGAGGGCGAGGAGGGCGAAGGCGTCGACTTCACCGGCCAGACCCCGCTCGGCCCCTGCCCGAAATGCAATGGCGGCGTCTACGAGATGGGCCTGGCCTATGTGTGCGAACACCAGGTGGCCAAGCCCAAGACTTGCGACTTCCGCAGCAGCCGCATCATCCTGCAGCAGGAGATCCTGCCGGAGCAGATGGCCAAGCTGCTGAACGAAGGCAAGACCGACCTGCTGCCGGGCTTCATCTCGCAGCGCACCCGCCGCCCATTCAAAGCTTTCCTGGTGCGCGGCAAGGACGGCAAGATCAGCTTCGAATTCGAGGAGCGCAAGGCCAAGCCGGGCGCCAAGGGCAAGGCTGCGGGTGCCGACGAGGGCGGAGACGAGGGCGGCACGGCGGTAGTGGCCAAGACGGCAGCCAAGACCGCCGCCAGGAAGACGGCGGCCAAGACGGTTGCCGCCAAAAAGCCTGCCGCCAAGGCAGTGGCAGCCAAGAAGCCGGCGGCCAAGCGTGCCACGGCGGCAAAGAAGGCGGTTGGCGAATAAGACCAGCTGTTTCCCATAAAGGAACGCGGGCTTTGGCCCGCGTTTTTTTGCTGTTCGCGCCATGTATGGAATCTTTTCCGCAATGTCCGGCCCGGCCGTCACGCCCGGCGATGGCTGGGAAAGCTTCTGCGCCAATTCAGAAGCTGAGCCGATAAATCGACAGTGCCTATAAGCATTACCGATGGAGGCGTGTTACGCTCTTCCAGGATTCGTCATCGGAAAGCGAACACGCGTGAAGGCACTGGAAAAAGTCAGCAGTTTTGTAGGCAGAACATTTTCGGCCTGGGTCCTCCTGTTCGCCTGCTTCGGCTTTTTCGCGCCCCAGTTGTTCACGGGCCACAAGATCTGGATCACGCCCCTGCTCGGCATCGTCATGTTCGGCATGGGGCTGACCCTGTCGGCGGCGGATTTCCGGGAAGTCTTCCGCCGGCCGAAGGACGTCGCGATCGGCGTCGTCGGCCACTACCTCATCATGCCCGGCATCGCTTACGTGCTGGCGGTGGCGCTGCGCCTGCCGCCGGACATCGCCGTCGGCGTGATCCTGGTCGGCTGCTGTCCCAGTGGCACGGCCTCCAACGTGATGACCTTCCTGGCGAAGGGCGATGTTGCGCTCGGGGTGTCGATCGCCTCGGTGTCGACCCTGGTCGCGCCGCTCGCCACGCCGGCCCTGGTGTCCCTGCTGGCCGGCAAATGGATGAGCATTAACACGCAGTCCCTGTTCCTGGATATCGTGCAGGTGGTCATCGTCCCCATCCTGCTGGGGATCGTCGCCAAGACCCTGTTCCGCCGGCAGGCGGCGGCCAGCGTCAAGGTCCTGCCGCTGGTGTCCACGGCGGCCATCGTGGTGATCGTCGCCATCGTCGTTGCCCTGAATCAACCCAAGCTCGCGACCGGCAGCCTGCTGATCCTGGTCGCCGTGGTCCTGCACAATCTGCTGGGTTTCGCGCTCGGCTACCTGTTCGCCAGGATGTTCGGCATGGACCTCGCGAAGCGCAAGGCGGTCATGCTGGAGACGGGCATGCAGAATTCCGGACTCGGCGCCGCCCTGGCGGCCGCGCACTTCAGTCCCCTGGCGGCGGTGCCGAGTGCGCTGTTCAGCGTCTGGCACAACCTCTCCGGTTCCGTGCTGGCGGCCTGGTTCGCGCGCAGGACCGATACCCGGGCATAAAAAAACCGCGAATCGCTTCGCGGTTGTTTCAAGGTCTGCCACAAGCCGCGGCAGCGGCGGATTACTCCCGCCAGTCTTCCTTCAGCGCGCGGATCGCCGCCTCGCCGTTACGGATCGCCTTCACGCGGCGCACGATCTCGGCGCGCCAGGCTTCGTCGGCGTCCTGTTCCGCCTCGTCGCTGTCGGTCAGCAGCAACTGCAGCAGCTCGCGCTTTTCCGCTGGGGAAAGCTGCTGGATCTGTGCGGCCAGTTCGGCGACGATAGACATCCTCATACTCCTAACAGGAAATTGTGACCAGATAATAACGTGAAGTTTATTGCGTGTCGACAGGGACCATATTATCCGTTGGTTTCCTGTCGATCAGCTTGTTATCGGGGTCGATGCCGGCCCTTGCCGGGCGGCCGTCGACCACCAGCACGACGGTCTGCTGGCGGCGCTCGACCAGGCGGCGCTCGCGTGCCAGCGGGTTGCCGTTTTCGTCGTCGACGCCGAATTCGATCCAGTCCTTGAGCGGCACCTCGCGTTCCTCGCCCAGTTCGCCGGCGCTCACCTTGCCGGCGGTGGCGCGGATCGTCACCTCGTATTTGCCATCCTTGCGGCGGCGCGCGCTGGCGCTGTCGGCGCGGTTCCCGTACAGCACGATGGACTCGAACAGGTCGTCGATCAGGTAGGCCTTGTCCGCCGGCGTCACCGCGCGCAGCCTCTCGATCAGGGTGGTGACGGTCGGGTAGGGTGCCCCGCGGAAGGCGTATTCGGCCAGCAGCTGGCGCAGCACGCCGTTCACGGTTTCCTCGCCCACCAGGTCCTGCAGCAGGTACATCGCCAGGCTGCCCTTGCGGTAGTGGATGTAGGGCTGGTCCTCGTTCTGCGCCAGCGGCAGTTCGCGCTTGCGTTCCGTCGCCCGGCCCATCAGGTATTCCTCGAGGTCGTAGCGCAGGAAGCGCCGCATCTTGCTGGAGCCGAAGCTGCGCCGCATCGTCATCAGCGCCGTGTATTCGGCCAGGCTCTCCGACAGCACGGTGGCGCCGCGGGTGTCGGCGCCGATCAGCTGGTGCGCCCACCACTGGTGGCCGACTTCGTGGGCGGTCACGTAATACGGGTAGTCGATGTCCTTGCGCGACTCCGGATCGACCTTGGCGATGAAGCCGGCGCTCTCCGAGAATGCGATGGCGCCCGGCGCCGCCTGGGCATACGAGGCATAGCGCGGGAACTCTGCGATGCGCAGCTCGCGGAACTGGTAGGGGCCGAAGTGCTTCGTGCCGTATTCGAGGGCGGCCTTGGCGCCGCTGATCATGCGGTCGACGTTGAAGTCGTGGCCGGGCTGGTAGTAGACGTCGATCGTCACATCCTGCCAGCGGTCGTGCCGCACTTCGTAGCGCGCCGACTGGAAGGTATAGAAGTTCAGGATCGGCTTGTCCATCCGGTAGTGGAAGTAGTGGCGGCCCTTGGCCATCCACTCGCTGTCCAGGGTGCCCGGCGCCACCGCGATCTGGTCGAGCGAGGTGGAGACCACGGCGTCGAAGCGGATCCAGTCGGCGTCGCCGCCGAGGTAGTTGCTGGCGCGCGCGCTTTGGTCCTCGCGCGCCGCCATGCGCTCCTTCGGCGCCAGGCCGTGGCGCTTGCGGTCGCGGTCGTCCTGCAGTTCGACGTTGTGCTGGTAGCCGACGTGGGGCAGGAGCGCGTTGCTGAAGAAGGTGCCGTTGCCTACCACCGCCGTGTCGCGGCCCAGGCCCAGCACGCCGCCCGGCGCATCCTCCAGTTCGAATTCGAGGGCGATGCGCGCGCCGGCCGCCAGCGGCGTGGCCAGGGTGTAGCGGTAGAAGCCGCGCTTGGCGTCGGCCGACAGCAGGCGTACCGGCTGCGAGAAGCGCGGACGCAGCACCGGGCCGGGCTGCTGGGTCAGGACCAGTTCCGAGATCGGTGCGCCGCTGCGGTTCTCCAGCTGGTAGGCGCCCTTCACCTTCAGGGTGCGGGTGGCCGGCATGATGTCGACCTGCAGGTCGACGTCGGTGATGCGCGGCTGCGCGAGTTTCGCGTAGCGGTGGTAGCGCAGTTCGTACTCGGCGCGCAGGCGGTCTTTGGTCCAGGCGGATTGGTAGGCGCCCACGTGTTCCAGGTTGTACCAGAGCAGCGCGCCGGACCCCAGGAACAGCAGGGCGCCCAGGCCGAAGGCGCCCAGCACGCCCGGGCTCAGGCGCTGGCGCGCCAGCTGCAGGCGGTCGTGGAAGCGGTCGGTCACGCCGCGCGGCCACAGCACCAGCGCGGCCGCCAGCAGCACCAGCGCGGCGCCGCCCCAGTACACCAGCAGCGCGCGCTGCAGCGCCAGGTGGTGGCCGAAGCCGTTCATCGCCGAATAGGTCACGTCCGGCAGCGCCCCGTACAGCAGCATCGGGTGGTCCAGGCCCAGGGTGGACAGGGTGATGCTGGCCACGTAGTACAGCACCAGCACGAAGTAGCCGAGGTATTTGTGGTTGAGGATGGCCTGGACCGCGACCGCCAGCACCGCCACCAGCGCGTACTTGGGCAGCAGCACGACGAACAGGGTGAACAGGTAGAGGCCCGGCTCCAGCGCCACGTAGCCGCGGAACAGCTGGATCAGCATCCCGCACACCATCGCCACCAGCAGCAGCACGGCCTGCAGGCCGACCAGGGCCAGGGTCTTGGCCGCCAGCGGCAGCCAGCTCGGCACCGGCATCGCGTCCAGCATCTGGGCCATGCGCGATTCGCGTTCGCGCCAGACCATCTCACCGGCATAGAAAGTGGTGACGATCAGCAGGAACACCGCGAACACGTCGCGGATCAGGTCCAGCACCATGTAGGTGACCGGATAGGTGGTGGTGCCGTAGATGGTGCCCAGGTCGAGCGAGCTGACCACCAGCACCAGCACGCCGGCCAGCGCGATCACGGCAAAGTAGACGTTCTTGACCGACTCGCGCAGGTTGAGCCAGGTCGATTTCAGCAGCAGCAGGCCCAGGTTGCGGGCGGCGAAGTCGGGCGCCTCGCGCGTGCTGGCGGCCGGCTGGGGCGTGGCCGCCGCGGTCTCGCCTTCGCCGCGCGCGGCCGCGCGCCGGGCCGGCGGGCTGGAGACGAAGCTGAAGCGCCAGTAGCCGAGCAGCAGCACGACCAGCGAGAAGGCCGACCAGATCAGGCGGTTCGCCAGGTAGACGCCTTCGAACGGGACCATGCGCGTGTTGCGCTCGGCGATGGTCCAGTATTCGGTCAGGCGGATCAGGGCGGTGGTTCCGAAGGGGTCGATCAGGGCCGCCAGGGTCTTGTAGTCGAGGTCGCGCGCCAGCGAGGGCGCCACCAGGTAGCCGATCATCATCACCACGCCGGCCACGTACACCGGCAGCATGCGCCGCGTCAGCGCCGCCAGCACGAAGAAGATGGCGCCGAAGATGAACAGGTTGGGCAGCAGGGTCAGGAAGTAGGGCGCCAGGTAGGCCAGCGCCGAGAATGGCCCGACCCGCGACGGGTCGACGCCCGGCAGCAGGGTCCCCAGCAGGTTGCCCAGCACGATCGAGGAATACACCACGGCCATCGTGGCCAGGGCGCCGAGGAAACGCCCGAACACGTAGGCGGACTTCGGGATCGGCGCGCTGAAGAAGAAGTGGTGGGTCTCGTATTCGAAGTCCTGCTGCACCGAGCGGCCCAGCATGGCGGCCGCCACCACGATGCCGAAGCAGCCCAGCAGGGCCACGGACAGCGCCACCTGGCGCGGACCGTTGACCAGCACCCGGCCGCCGAAGGAGACCGTGAAGTCCTTGAAGGCGCCGCCGGACGCGGCCACCCACAGCATCGCCAGCGCCAGGAAGGAGGCGAAATAGACCCAGGTCGAGAGGAGCTTCAGGCGCTGCCGGGCCTCGAACAGCGCAATGGCGTAGAGCGCGCGCATGAACTCAGCAGTTTCCCGCCGCCGCATTGTGGCGGCCGGCAATGGTGGCGAAGTAGACGTCTTCGAGGGTGGGGTGGACGGGTTCGAAATCGTCGCCCGGATAGCGCTCGGCATACACGTGGATCATCGGGCGTCCGCTCAGCAGGCGGGTCGAGATCACCGTATGGCGCTTCTGGAAGGCGAGCAGCTCGGGCTTGCTGACGAAACGCGCCCAGATCCTGCCTTCGATGCCCTCGATCAGCCTGGCGGGCTCGCCGCACAGCAGCACGTGGCCCTTGTTGATGATCGCCATGTTGGCGCACAGGTCGGCGACGTCGGACACGATGTGGGTGGACAGGATCACGGTCTTGTCCTGGCCGATGTCGGACAGCAGGTTATGGAAGCGCACCCGCTCCTGCGGGTCGAGGCCGGCGGTCGGCTCGTCGACGATGATCAGCTGCGGGTCGCCCAGCAGGGCCTGGGCGATGCCGAAGCGCTGCTTCATGCCGCCCGAGAAGGTGCCGAGGCGCTGGTCGCGCACCTCGAACAGATTGGTCTGCTGCAGCAGGCCGTCGACCACTTCGCGCCGGCGGGCGCGGTTCGCCAGGCCTTTCAGCTGGGCGAAATGGTCGAGCAGTTCGTAAGCGGTCACTTTCGGATAGACGCCGAAATCCTGCGGCAGGTAGCCGAGCAGGCGGCGCACCTCGTCCTTTTCGTCGAGCAGGTCGATATCGTCCAGGAACACCGAGCCGGAATCGCATTCCTGCAGGGTGGCCAGGATCCGCATCAGGGTCGATTTGCCGGCGCCGTTCGGCCCGAGCAGGCCGAACATCCCGGGCGGGATGCTCAGCGTGACCCCGTCCAGCGCCACCACGCCGTTGGCGTAGGTCTTGGACAGGTTGCGGATTTCTAATTCCATAGTGAGAATCTGCGTATTTTGATGACTATTGCATTGTATTAAAAATGAGCGCCAGGGGCAGCGTCCATGCGACACACGGCAGTTTCACCGTCCCGGAATGCAAAAATGCGCGACCAGGGTGCAGCGGAAACTGCGTCTCAGCATACGGCAGTGAAAAATTTCTGTCCAGTTTGACAACTTCCATTCCCTGCCGGATGGGGGAAAAGCGGCCGAGGGATATAATGGCGCTTTCAAGCGTATTGAACATGCAAGCCATGGATAACCTGTCCCGCTCCATCAATCCTCTCGACAACCTGATCTCGGGCTTCGACCGCGCGCTGCGCGTGGTCGGCGGCGTGGCCAAGGCCTCGCGTCCGAATCCCGGCACCCTGGCCCAGGACTGCGAACTGAATGCCCAGGAGGCGCGCCACAGCGCCGGCCTGATGCGCGTGAACCACGTCGGCGAAGTCTGCGCCCAGGCCCTGTACGACTCGCAGTCGCGCCATGCCGGCAGCCCGGCGATGCGCACCCAGTTCCAGCAGGCCGGCCGCGAGGAAGAAGACCACCTGGCCTGGACGGCCGAACGCCTGGCCGAACTGGGTTCCCAACCGAGCCTCCTGAATCCCTTGTGGTATGCCGGCGCCTATGCGCTGGGGACGGTGGCGGCGCGCATGGGCGACGCCCACAGCCTGGGCTTCGTGGTCGAGACCGAACGCCAGGTCGAGGCCCACCTGAACAGCCACCTGGACAAACTGCCGCCGCAGGACGGCAAGTCGCGCGCCATCGTCGACCAGATGCGCGTCGACGAGATCGAGCACGGCGCCAAGGCCCAGGCGATGGGCGCGGCCGAGATGCCGCTGCCGGTGCGCATGGCGATGCGGGCGATGGCCAAGGTCATGACCACCACCGCGTATTACATTTGATTGGATGTCCGCGTGGGCACCCCGTGCCCACGTGCTTACGCCTCGACGATCTCGAACGAGTGCGTGATCTCGGCCGTCTTGGCAAGCATGATCGAAGCCGAGCAGTACTTGTCGTGCGACAGGTTGACGGCCCGCTCCACCGCCGCCGGCTTCAGGTTGCGGCCGCTGACGATGAAATGGAAGTGGATCTTCGTGAACACCTTCGGATCGGCGTCCGCGCGTTCGGCCTTCAGCGTGACGTCGCAGCCGCGCACGTCCTCGCGGCCGCGCTTCAGGATCAGCACCACGTCATAGGCGGTGCAGCCGCCGGTACCGAGCAGCACCATCTCCATCGGGCGCGGCGCCAGGTTGTGGCCGCCGCCTTCCGGCGCGCCGTCCATGCTGACCATGTGGCCCGAGCCGGTTTCGGCCCGGAAGCTCATCCCCGACGGGCCGTTCCAGCTGACTTTGACTTCCATTGCATTCTCCCTTGCGTGATTCAGGGCGTCTATTCTAAGGCTTACACGGAGAGCACGTAGCGTTCGCTCTTCATGCGCCAGCTGGCGAAGCCGACGGCCACAAGCGCCGCCAGCGCCGAACAGGCAAAGGTCATCAGGACGGGCAGGGCGCCGATGTCGCCGCCCTTGCTCATTTCGCGCAGCAGGGTCTGGTTCGACAGCACCGGCACCATATACATCCAGTCAGCGGTCTTCAGCTCCATCATCGGCACGATGAAGGCCGGCAGCATCGGCACGATCATCACGAAACTCAGCACGCTCTGCGCTTCCTTGAAGGATTTGGCGTTCATGGCCAGCGCCACCTGCAGCCCGGCGGCGAACAGGCACAGCGGCACGCTGACGATGCAGATCAGTATCAGCTCGCCCCAGCCCATGCTCCACGACATGCCGATCTCTTCCAGCGGCAGCCAGGACAGGATGGCGTGCGCCAGCACCAGTTCGAGCGTGACGCCGATGATGGCCAGGCTGCCGGAAGTCAGCCATTTGCCGACCACCAGTTCCCAGGCCTTGGCCGGCTGCGCCATCAGCACTTCCATCGAGCGGCGCTCGCGCTCGCCGGCGGTGCTGTCGACGGCGGTCGACATGCCGCAGATGAAAGCCGGCACGAACAGGATGCCCAGGATGCCGCCGATCAGGCCCGCCGAACGCGAAGCATTGGTGGCGGTATCGAAGCGCTGGACCTGGACTGGCGCCAGCGTCGCCGGCGACACCCCGTGGGCGAGCAGGCGCGCGCCGGCGACGTTGGCGTTGTAGGCTTCCAGCACGCTCTCGACTTCGCGGCGGCGCGGCCCGTTTTCGTCGGCCGAGTCGTACCACAGCTCGACGCGCGCCGGGCGCATCGCCGCATAGTTCTCGGTGAACTTGTCGGACAGGCGCAGCACCACGGCGTATTTGCGCGCCTGCAGCGCTTCGGTGATCGCCGGCTCGTCGAGCGGGCCGAGTTCCCTGGCGGTGATGTTGCGCTGCTTGAGCTGAGCCATCAGCGTGGGCGCCTGGGCGCCGCCGATGACCGCGATCTCGACGCCGTCGCGCTCCGGCTTGGTGGCGCGCTTGATGGTCTGGTTGACCACGTAGCCGATCATGATCGGATACATCAGGGTGAACAGCGCCAGCAGGGCGAGCGTGCGGCGGTCGCGCAGGGCTTCGCGCAGCTCTTTCAGGAAGACGATCAGGAATTTCGGTTTCATGCGGCGATCCCTTCTTCGGTGCCGACCAGGCTGACGAAGGCGTCTTCCAGGTTGGCGATGCCGGTACGCCGGCACAGGTCCTCGGGCGAGCCCTGGGCCACCGTATGGCCCTTGGCGATGACGATCACGTCGTCGCACAGGTGGGTCACTTCCTGCATCACGTGGGTGGCCATGATCACGCAGCAGCCCTCGGCGCGCAGGCTTGACAAGGCGGTGCGCAGGGCGCGCGTGCTCATCACGTCCAGGCCGCGGCTCGGTTCGTCCAGCAGCAGGTGGCGCGGGCGGTGCAGCAGCGTGCGCGCCAGCGCCACCTTGATGCGCTGGCCCTGCGAGAAGCCCTTGGCGCGGCGCTCCAGGATGTCGTCCATCTGCAGCAGCCCGCACACTTCGTCGATGCGCTCCTGCAGCGAGGGGCCGGCCATGCCGTTCAGTTCACCGAAGTACCGCAGGTATTCGCGCGTGCTGAGGCGCTCGTAGAGTCCGAACTGGTCGGTCAGGAAACCGATGTTGCGGCGTACCGCCAGCGGATCCTTTTCCGGGTCGACGCCGTCGATCGCGATGCTGCCGTGGTCGCGCCTGAGCAGCCCGACCAGGGTGCGCAGGAGGGTGGTCTTGCCGGCGCCGTTGGGGCCGAGCAGGGCGGTGATCTGGCCGTCGCGTGCGGTGAAGCTGACGCCGCCGAGGGCGTGCACGGAGCCGAACTGTTTGCGTACTTCCTGGACTTCTATCATGGCGGACTGGGGATCAGGGTTGCGGCCCGGCGCTGCCGAGCTGGAAGGTCGGGGCCGGGATCTCGGACAGGCACTTGGCGTCGAGCGGGCTGGCCGGGCGGTCGAGGAATTCGCGCAGCAGGCGCGGCGCGCAGCCGAGCTGCGAGACGCCGTGGCCGGCATTCGCCACCACCAGCTGCTGGGCATTGCGCATGTGGCGCGCGGCGCTTTCGGCGCGGCGCGGCGGCGTCACCGGATCGAGGGCGCCGGACAGCAGCAGCGCCGGCGCCTGGATCGTCGACGGCTCGGCATACGGCACCGCCGGCACCGACATCAGCCGGCACAGGCCGGGAATGCGGTCGGCCAGCGGGCGCGTGAGCAGCGCCGCGTCGTCCTTCAGCAGCGCCGGCGTCATGCGCGGAACGTCCTCGGCGCAGACCACCGACAGGTAGAGCAGGGTCGCGGTCGAGGCATCGCTGGCGAAGTCGCCGGCGATGTTGTGGCGCGCGATGAAGGGCTCCCAGCGGCCCTGCCAGGCGCTGTGCAGCAGGAAGGGCAGGCGACGCGCGTCGGCCGGCGAGTACAGGATGTTGTGCACGGTGCCGAGGAAGCGCGGACCGGTCATCGTGAACGTCACCTGCTGGGCCGTGCGCGGATCGGCGACCGACAGCTTGAGGCCGGCCTCGGCGCGCGCGGCCAGGGTGTCGAACTCGGCGCGCAGCTTGGGGTAGGCCTTGTTGCAGGCGGCGTCGGCCCGGCATTGCGCGAACAGCTTGTCGAGCGCGGCCTGGCCGTCGCGGCCGCCGGCCGGAATCACCTGGTCCGGCGCGGCGACGCCGTCCAGCACCAGCGAACGCACGCTGTCCGGGAAGGCGCGCGCATAGGCCTGGCCGAGGCGGGTGCCGTAAGAGCCGCCCCAGACGTTGATCTTGCCGTAGCCGAGGGCGCGGCGGACCTGCTCGATGTCGCGCGCGGCGGCGGCCGTGGTGTAGGCGGCGAAGGGCGCCGGCTTGGTGCCGATGCAGCGGCGCAGCCCGGCTTCGATCTCGGCGTCGCTCAGCATCTCTTCGTTGGGCGGGGTCTCGCAATCGAGCTTGCCGGACAGGCCGGTGCCGCGCTGGTCGATGAAGACGATGTCGCGGGTGGCGCGCACGCGCTTGAATGCGGCCGACAGCAGGGGCAGCACGTCGCTGCCGGCCTGGCCGGGACCGCCGGCCAGCACGAACAGCGGATCGGGGCGCGCCGGCTCGCGGAAGGCCGGGGCCACGGTCACGTGCAGCTTCAGGCCGGCGGCCGCGGGCGCGGCATAGTCGAGCGGGACGGGAATGGACAGGCAGCGCAGCGTTTCCTCGGCGCCGGGCAGGTGGCAGCTGTGGGCAGCCGGCTTGGCGGCGGTGACGGCGGACGCGCTGGCGGATGCGGCGGGTAGCGCGGCGAGCGCCGACGCCGAGTACAGCAGGGCGAACAGGGCAGGCAGGATCGGACGGGTGTTCACGGAGTCTCCTCTACGATGTCACCCATAGTAAATTGCTATTCTTTTGTGGGTCAACAAATAGTTGCATATACGCATTAACCTTCTTTGTGCTGGATCACCATGCGGAGTGTGGGGTATGCGTCAAGGCTGGCTTGACTGGGGAGCCCCCGATCAGCTATGATCGTGGGCTTTCCATTTGCTCAGGAAAAGACAATAAGGCAGAGTCCGCAGTTGGCAGCATCGACGAGCGGAACCACCATTTGAGCATTTACACCTAGATATAGGAAGTCAACATGAAAACTTTTTCCGCTAAGGGCCATGAAGTCCAGCGCGATTGGTACGTGATTGACGCGACGGACAAAGTCCTCGGACGTGTTGCCAGCGAAGTGGCACGCCGACTGCGCGGCAAACACAAGCCGGAATTTACTCCGCACGTCGACACCGGTGACTTTATCGTCGTCGTCAACGCAGGCAAACTGCGCGTGACCGGCACCAAGGCCACCCAGAAGACCTACTACCGTCACTCGGGCTACCCGGGCGGTATCTACGAAACCAACTTCCTGAAAATGCAACAGCGCTTCCCGGGCCGCGCCCTGGAAAAGGCTGTCAAAGGCATGCTGCCGAAGGGCCCGCTGGGCTACGCCATGATCAAGAAGCTGAAGGTCTATGCGGAAGCTACCCACCCGCACGCAGCCCAGCAACCGCAAGCACTCGATTTCTAAGGAACTGACATGATCGGTAACTACAATTACGGCACCGGCCGTCGCAAGAGTGCAGTCGCCCGCGTGTTCATCAAGGCTGGCACCGGCCAGATCATCGTGAACGGCAAACCGGCCGCCGAGTACTTCTCGCGCGAAACTGGCCTGATGGTCATCCGTCAGCCGCTGGAACTGACCGGCAACGTCGAGCGTTTCGACATCAAGGTCAACGTGCATGGCGGCGGCGAGTCCGGCCAGGCAGGTGCAGTGCGCCACGGCATCACCCGTGCACTGATCGACTACGATGCAGGCCTGAAGCCTGACCTGGCACGTGCCGGTTTCGTCACCCGTGACGCCCGTGAAGTCGAGCGTAAGAAAGTTGGTCTGCGCAAAGCACGTCGCGCAAAGCAATTCTCGAAGCGTTAATTGGATCTGCAGCGCTCTGCGCTGCTGCCAGACAGAAAGCCGCCCGCTGCAAAGCCGGCGGCTTTTTTGTTTTCCAATAACTCGGGTCAGTAATTCGGGGTCAGAGCACTTTTTCAGCATGCGAAAAAGTGCTCTGACCCCGAATTTTCGGTGACGCTGCTAAAATTGCAGCCTCGTCCTCGCTGGGCCTTATTTATCTTTACGAAGGAAAGAACATGATCAAAGTTGGCATCGTTGGCGGTACCGGTTACACGGGCGTGGAGTTGCTGCGCCTGTTGTCGGCCCATCCCGAGGTGCAGCTGACCGCCATCACCTCGCGCAAGGAAGACGGCCTGCCGGTGGCAGACATGTTCCCGTCGCTGCGCGGCCACGTCGACCTGGCCTTCTCGAGCCCGGACAAGGCCGACCTGACCCAGTGCGACGTGGTGTTCTTCGCCACCCCGCACGGTGTCGCCATGGCCCAGGCCCCGGCGCTGCTGGCCGCCGGCGTGAAAGTCATCGACCTGGCCGCCGACTTCCGCCTGAAGGACCGCGCCGCCTTCGAGAAGTGGTACAAGATGGAGCACACGGCGCCCGAGCTGATCGAGGAAGCGGTGTATGGCCTGCCGGAGCTGAACCGCGAAGACATCAAGAAGGCCCGCCTGATCGCCAACCCGGGCTGCTACCCGACCACCATGCAGCTGGGCTTCTACCCGCTGCTGAAGGCCGGCCTGATCGACGCCGGCAACCTGATCGCCGACAGCAAGTCGGGCGTGTCCGGCGCCGGCCGCAAGGCCGAGATCGGCACCCTGTTCTCGGAAGCCAGCGACAACTTCAAGGCCTACGGCGTGGCCGGCCACCGCCACACCCCGGAAACCTCGGCCCAGCTGCAGCGCTATACCGACCAGAAAGTCGGCCTGATCTTCACGCCCCACCTGGTGCCGATGATCCGCGGCATGCACTCGACCCTGTACGCGCGCCTGACGAAGGAGATCGACAACGCCGCCCTGCAGGCCCTGTTCGAGGACGCCTACCGCGACGCCGAATTCGTCGATGTGATGCCCTTCGGCTCGCACCCGGAAACCCGCTCGACCCGCGGCTCGAACATGCTGCGCATCGCGCTGCACCGTCCGGACGGCGGCGACACCGTGGTGATCCTGGTGGTGCAGGACAACCTGGTCAAGGGCGCCGCCGGCCAGGCCGTGCAGTGCATGAACCTGATGTTCGGCGTGCCGGAAAACATGGGTCTGCAGCAGATCGCGCTGCTGCCGTAAGGAAAGCGCGTCTCCCCTCGCAAGGGTTGCCGACAAGATGCAGATCAAGGCAGGTGATGTTGAGCACGGTAAATTGATCTTTGCACTAGCTTGCTTGGCAACGCATCACAACGCGAGGGGAGTCCCATGTTCGGTCGTAATGCAAAAAGCGAAATCGATAGCCTGATCGGCATTTCCGCACGCATCGAAGGTGACCTGGTATTCACCGGCGGCCTGCGCATCGACGGCGAGGTGCACGGCAACGTGATTGCCGGCGATGCCGCCGCCGACAGCGTCCTGATCGTTTCCGAGCACGCGCGCATCGAGGGCGAGGTGCGCTGCGCCAACCTGGTTGTCAACGGCCATATCGCCGGGACGGTGAGGTCGACGGAACTGCTTGAATTACAGCCGAAAGGCCGCATACATGGGGATGTCCATTACCGCCTGCTGGAAATGCACGGCGGCGCCCTGGTGACGGGCAAGCTGACCCACGAAGCCGCGCCGATCCCGGCCGCCGAGCCGGTGTTTCATTTGGGCGTCGCCGCGGAAGGGGCATCAGCATGACTGGCGCCAACCGTCTATAATGGACGAAATCCGAATTCAATCAGGAGTTTATCCATGACCGCAATCGCCGAATTGCATCGCTCGCAAGAGCAGGACACCATGCCGTCGCCCATCAACTTCACCGATAGCGCCGCGCAGAAGGTCGCCCAGCTGATCGAGGAAGAGGGCAATCCCGACCTGAAACTGCGCGTGTTCGTGCAGGGCGGCGGTTGCTCGGGCTTCCAGTACGGCTTCACCTTCGACGAGATCATGAACGACGACGATACCGCCATGGAAAAGAACGGCGTCACCTTGCTGATCGACTCGATGAGCTACCAGTACCTGGTCGGCGCCGAGATCGATTACAAGGACGACCTCGAAGGCGCCCAGTTCGTCATCAAGAACCCGAACGCCACCTCGACCTGCGGCTGCGGTTCGTCGTTCTCGGCGTAATCGTTCTTCGCATTCATCAAATGGCCGCCCCGGCATTGCCGCGGCGGCCATTTCATTGTCAGGCCGGCGCGCGCCGGTAAGCCATGCCGATCGATGCCGGCGCCGTCGGCACGAAACCGAACTGCGCGTACAGGGCATGCGCCTTGCCGTCCGCGATCAGGCTGACGTAGCCGCTGTCCGGCACCTCGCGCTCGATATAGGCCATGATCTCGCGCATGATGGTCTTGCCGAGTCCCTGGCCCTGGTGTGCCGGCAGGACGGCAATGTCGACAACCTGGAAGAAGCAGCCGCCGTCGCCGATCACGCGTCCCATGCCGACCGGCGCGCCTTCATGCAGGATCTGCACGGCGAACAGCGTGTTCGGCAAGCCTTTCGCGGCCGCCTCCACCAGCTTCGGGCTCAGGCCGGCGCCGACGCGCAGCATGCGGTAGGTATCGATCGAAGGCGTGGACAGCCGGGTAATATAGGGCGTCATCGAACGCTCCTCAGGCTGGATACAAGGCGCCGAGTACGCGCAGGCCCGCCGCGCCGGTCACCGCCGGCAGGTTGCCCGGCTGGCGCCTCGTGAAGCGGTAACCCAGCCAGGCAAAGGCCAGCGCCTCGACCCGGTTCGGCGCCACGCCGAGTTCTTCGGTGGACGCCACCGGAATCCCGCCGCCGAGGGCCTCTGCGATGTCTTTCAGCAGCACGCCGTTATAGGCGCCGCCGCCGCACACGTAGACGGCCTGGGCCGGCCGGCCGGCGGTCGCATCCTGGATCGCCTGCGCGATCGTCACCGCCGTCAGGCGCGTCAGGGTTGCCTGGACGTCGGCCGGGGCCAGGCCGGGGCGCTGGAGCAGCTTCGCATCCAGCCATTCCGCATGGAAGAGGTCGCGCCCCGTGCTCTTGGGCGGCGGCTGGCGGAAATATGGCTCGTCCAGCAGGATCTCCAGCAGTTTTCCGTCCACCTTGCCGGCCGCCGCGAAGGCGCCATCCTCGTCATAGGGCTTGCCGGTGTGGCGCGCAACCCACAGATCCATCAGCACGTTGCCGGGGCCGGTGTCGAAGCCGCTCACGCGGCCGTCGCCGTGCAGCACGCTGATATTGCCGATGCCGCCGATATTCACCACCACCCTCAGCATCTTCGGCTTGCCGAAACGGGCTTCATGAAAAGCCGGCACCAGCGGCGCGCCCTGGCCGCCGGCGGCGATGTCGCGCGTGCGGAAATCGGCGATCACGTCGACGCCGGTCAACTCCGCCAGCAGGGCCGGATTATTGGTCTGGCGCGTGAAACCCAGTTCCGGGCGGTGGCGGATGGTCTGGCCATGTACGGCGACGGCGCGTACCGGACCCGGCGCCCGGGCCAGAAGTTGCTGCACGCAATCGGCGTAGCAGCGCGCCAGCGCGTTCGCGGCCAGGGCTTCGCGCTCCAGTTCGTTCTCGCTGGCCGCCTGCAGGGCCATCAGCTCGGTGCGCAGTTCGGCAGGGAAGGGCGTGAAGGCGGCGTCCAGGGTGCGGATGCCGCGGCCGGAAAAATCGGCCAGGACGCCGTCGACGCCGTCCAGGCTGGTGCCGGACATCAGGCCGATGTAGAGGGAGGAAGCGCTCATATTCTATTTGCTTGAATGGGCTCTTGAGTAAAAAAAGCGCCTTGCACTGTGCAGTGCAAGGCGCCTCATTCTATCTACGATTCAGTTGCAGCTCAGCGCGCAGCCATCGCGTTGCCGGCCGGATTCAGCAACGAGAAGCGGTGCGACATATCGGTGGCGGCCATGCGGAAGCGCGACAGTTCGCCGGCGTTCAACGGCTGGGCCTGCAGGTTCTTCAGCTTCATCGGGTCGGTAGCCTGGCCGCCGATGCGGAATTCGTAGTGCAGGTGCGGGCCGGTTGCCCAGCCGGTCGAACCGACGTAGCCGATCACGTCGCCCTGGTGGACCTTCTCGCCGCGGCGCAGGCCGCTGGCGAAGCGGCTCATGTGGCCGTAGGCGGTGCTGTAGTTCGACCAGTGCTTGAGCACGACCATGTTGCCGTAGCCGTTCGACACGCCGACGAAGTCGACGGTGCCGTCGCCGGCGGCGCGGATCGGGGTGCCCGTCGGGGCGGCCATGTCGACGCCCTTGTGCGCTTTCCACACATTGAACACCGGGTGCATGCGCATCGAGAAGCCGGAAGAGATGCGGCTGAAGGCGACCGGCGACTTCAGGAAGGCTTTCTTCAGCGACTGGCCGTCCAGGCTGTAGTAGCCGCCCTGGTGGCTGACCGGGTCTTCGTACCAGACCGACTGGTAGGCGACGCCGCGGTTGATGAACTCGCCGGCCAGCACGCGGCCGGTACGGACCAGTTCGCCATCCTGGTAGAAGTTTTCGTAGACGACGTTGAAACGGTCGCCGCGCTTCAGGTCCGAGCGGAAGTCGATGTTGGTCGAGAACATCTCGATGATCTGGTTGACCACCGAATCCGGGATCTGGCCGCCGTCGACGTTGGCGTCGGTAGCGGCGTACAGCGAGGTGCTGATTTCGCGCGAGCGCATTTCGACGCGGCGCTCGAGTTCGGCCGGCGCCTTGGTGACGACGAACTTGTCGCCCTTGCGCGTCACGGTAACGGTATTAAATTGATCCTTGTCGACGGCGATGGTGGCGCGCAGCGACAGCATCAGGCCGTTCTCGTCGGTCTCGGCCTGGATGCGCTTGCCGGTCTTGAGGGAGAGGATGCTGCGGGCCAGCTTGTCGTTGCGGACGAAAGCCGCTGCCTGCTGGTCGTCGATGCCGAGGCGGGTGAAGACGGAGCCGAGCGAGTCGCCCGGGCGGATGCGTTCTTCATGGATGAATTCCTGCTGGTCCTGCTGCAGCGCGGCGATCTGGTCAGCCAGGTTCGGCAGTTGCAGGTCTTGTGCGATGGACTTGACAGGAATGTCGGAGGCGTCCGGCGCGATCGGGGCGACTGCGGTCGCGCCGAAGGCACACAGGGCCAGGGCAGCGGCGCCACCCGCGATGATGCGGGTTTTGCGGCTGGTCTCTGCGAGACCGAACCAGCGCTTGCCGGTGATTTTCTGTATTGGGTTCATGCAATCAGTTAAAATTTACCGCTTCATCGTCCCAAGACCAACGCTTTTTCTTTTTGTTTTCTTACTTGTTGTCTGTGGAACTTTTCATGCGGCAAGATTGACGGGATCGCGAATTATATCAAAATACCGGGTCCTACAACCGTTTTAGCCTTATTCCTACAAGATTTTTATGACTTCTGCTGAGCTTTCTGCTAATGCAAAAAATGCAACTTCGGCCGGCGCGACGGCTCTTCCCTTGAGCGATGCCGTCCAGGAAGCCCTTGCGATCACCAAGCGCGGTGTCGACGAACTGCTGATCGAGAGCGAATTCGCCCAGAAGCTGGCGCGCTCCGAGCAGAGCGGCCAGCCGCTGCGCATCAAGCTGGGCCTGGACCCGACTGCGCCCGACCTGCACCTGGGCCACACCGTGGTGCTGAACAAGCTGCGCCAGCTGCAGGACCTGGGCCACCAGGTCATCTTCCTGATCGGCGACTTCACGTCGATGATCGGCGATCCCTCGGGCCGCAACGTGACCCGTCCGCCGCTGACCCGCGAACAGATCGAAACCAATGCGCAGACCTATTTCAAGCAGGCCTCGCTGGTGCTCGATGCCGCACGCACGGAAATCCGCTACAACTCCGAGTGGTGCGATCCGCTGGGCGCGCGAGGCATGATCCAGCTGGCCTCGCGTTACACGGTGGCACGAATGATGGAGCGCGATGACTTCACCAAGCGCTTCAAGAATGGGACTCCGATTTCGGTCCACGAGTTCCTGTATCCGCTCATGCAGGGCTATGATTCGGTCGCTTTGAAAGCAGACCTTGAGCTGGGTGGAACGGATCAGAAATTCAACCTGCTCGTGGGCCGCGAGTTACAGAAGGACTACGGCCAGGAACCGCAGTGCATCCTGACCATGCCGCTGCTCGAAGGCCTGGACGGCGTCGAGAAGATGTCCAAGTCCAAGAACAACTACATCGGCATCACCGAGCCGGCCAACACCATGTTCGGCAAGCTGATGAGCATCTCGGACGTGATGATGTGGAAGTACTACGAGCTGCTGTCCTTCCGCTCGCTGGACGAGCTGGCGGCGCTGAAGAAGGCCGTCGAGGGCGGCGCCAACCCGCGCGACGCCAAGGTTGCGCTGGCCCAGGAAATCGTGGCGCGCTTCCACTCGCAGCAGGCGGCCGAGGATGCGCTGGCCGACTTCGTCAACCGCTCGAAGGGCGGCATTCCGGACGACGTGCCGGAAGTGAGCCTCGGCGGCGCCCCGCTGGGCCTGCCCCAGCTGCTGCGCCAGACCGGCCTGTGCGCTTCCAGCTCGGAAGCCATGCGCATGATCGACCAGGGCGGCGTGCGCATCGACGGCACGGTCGTGTCCGACAAGTCGCTGCAGGTCGAGGCCGGCACCTTCGTGTTGCAGGTCGGCAAGCGCAAGTTCGCGCGCGTGACCCTGGCCGCCGCATGATCGGATTGTTGCAGCGCGTGACCCAGGCCAGCGTCGTGGTCGACGGCGAGACCGTCGGCGCCATCGGCCGCGGGCTGATGGTGCTGGTCTGCGCCGAGAAGGGCGATACCGAGCGCGAGGCCGATGCCTTGCTCGCGAAGCTGCTCGGCTACCGCGTCTTTTCCGACGAGGCCGGCAAGATGAACCGCAGCGTTGCCGACGTCGAGGGCGGCCTGCTGCTGGTGCCGCAGTTCACGCTGGCGGCCGACACCCGCTCCGGCACCCGGCCCTCGTTCTCGCCGGCGGCCGCGCCGGACGACGGGCGCCGCCTGTTCGAGCGTTTCGTGCGCCAGGCGCGCGAGCGTCACGGTAAGGTCGAGGCCGGCCGCTTCGGCGCTGACATGCAAGTGTCGCTGACCAATGACGGTCCAGTGACTTTCTGGCTTCGTATTGATCCACCCAAGGTCTCGAGCTGAAACTGCGGCGGGTGGCGCAGGTCAATGTAAAAGAGCGTCTGGCAAAGCCGGCAGGGCAAGGCGCATCGCCGCAGCGGCGGACCGCGAAGACAGTACGCCAGTACGGCGAGACGAATGCAACGCCGCCATGCCGGGTTTGGCAGAGGCTCAGAGGGAAATGGAGGGCTGAGAGATGAAAATCTGGAGCGATTCCTTTATCGAGGGCGGCCTCATTCCGCCCCGCTGCGCGTTCGCCGAGATCGATCCCGGCGGCCACATCAAGCTGTCGAGCAACCGCAGTCCCCACCTCGCCTGGGACGACGTCCCGGCCGGCGCCGAGTCCCTGGTGCTGCTGTGTCACGACCTCGACGTGCCGGCCAGCGGCGCCGACGTCAACCAGGAGGGGAGGACGGTGCCGGACGCCTTGCCGCGTACCGACTTCTACCACTGGTCGCTGGTCGACATCCCGGTCAGCCTGACTTCCTTTGCCGAAGGCTTGTTCTCGGACATGGTCACGCCGGGCGGCAAGAGCGGTCCGCTGGTCCCGTTCACGATCAAGAACGGCACCGAGCACCAGTTGCGCCACGGCATCAACGACTATACGAGCTGGTTCGCCAACGATCCCGACATGGCTGGCGAATACTACGGCTACGACGGCCCCTGTCCACCCTGGAACGACGAGCGCATCCACACCTATGTGTTCACGCTGTATGCCCTCGACATCCCGCGCCTGCCGCTGACCGGGCGCTTCACCGGCAGGGAAGCGCGCCTGGCGATCACGGGCCACATCCTGGACGAAGCGCGGATCTTCGGCGTGTATTCGCTGAACCCGCAAATCGCCGCCACTATCATCGATAAATAATTGAACAAGATTCTCCTGATCCGCCATGGCGAAACCGCCTGGAACGCCGAACGCCGCCTGCAGGGCTATCTCGATATCCCGCTGAACGAGGAAGGCGAACGCCAGGCCCGGCTGCTGGCCGAAGCGCTGGAGTCCGAGTCCATCGACGTGGTCGTCTCCAGCGACCTGCACCGCGCCCGCCAGACGGCCCAGGCCGTGGCCACCCTGCGCGGCATGCCCCTGCACGTCGACCCGGCCCTGCGCGAGCGCTGCTACGGCGGCTTCGAAGGCTTGCTGTACAGCGAGATCGAACAGCGCTTCCCGGCCGAATTTGCCGCCTGGCAGGCGCGCGATGTCGACGCAATTTTGCCAACTGGCAAAAATCGTGGTGAAACCTTCCGCCAGTTCTACACCCGCGCGACCAGCGCCATCCTGGCCACCGCCGCCGCGCATCCGGGCCGGACCATCGCCATGGTGGCCCATGGCGGCGTGCTCGAATGCGCCTACCGGATGGCCAGGGCGCTGCCGCTGGAGACGCCGCGCGACTTCAAGGTCTACAACGCCAGCATCAACCGCTTCCGCATCGACGACGGAAAACTCCTGCTCGAGAGCTGGGGCGAGGTGGCGCACCTGCGTCCGGCCCTGCTCGACGAACTAAGCTGACAGAGGTTTATGTCAGATTTGCAACACACGATAAAAGTGTGCTGATAAATTGAGCAGCGCTTCGGGTAAAATAGCGAGTTCCCGATTATTTTCTGGTTTTTCTCCCGTGCAAATTGGTCCCTACGCGCTGCGTAACAATGTCTTCGTCGCTCCGATGGCCGGGGTGACCGACCGCCCGTTCCGTCAGCTGTGCAAGAAGCTCGGCGCCGGCTATGCGGTGTCGGAGATGGCAGCCTCGAATCCTCGCCTGTGGGCCAGCGAAAAGTCTTCGCGGCGCACCGACCATGCGGGCGAGATGGAGCCGAAGGCGGTGCAGATCGCCGGCGCGGTGCCGGAAGAACTGGCGGAATGCGCGAAGTTCAACGTCGACCGCGGCGCCCAGATCATCGACATCAATATGGGCTGCCCGGTCAAGAAGGTCTGCAACAACTGGTGCGGCTCGGCCCTGCTGCAGCACGAAGACCTGGTCCAGCGGATCCTCGAAGCCGTGGTTGGTGCCGTCGACGTGCCCGTCACGCTGAAATTCCGCACCGGCTGGGACCGCCAGAACAAGAATGCCCTGACGATCGCGCGCATGGCCGAGCAGGCCGGCATCGCCATGCTGACCCTGCACGGCCGCACCCGCGCCGACGGCTACAAGGGCGATGCCGAATACGACACCATCGCCGCGGTAAAGGCGGCGATCTCGATTCCGGTGGTGGCGAATGGCGACATCACGACCCCGGAAAAGGCGAAATTCGTGCTCGACCACACGGGCGCCGACGCCGTCATGATCGGGCGCGCGGCCCAGGGCCGTCCATGGATCTGCCGCGAGATCGATCACTACCTGCGCACCGGCGAATACCTGCCGGCGCCGCTGGTCGAGGAAGTGCGCGAGCTGATGAACGAACACCTGCCGGCCCATTACGCCTTCTACGGCGAATACCTGGGCGTGCGCACCGCGCGCAAGCACATCGGCTGGTATGTGCAGGACCTGCCCGGCGGCGAAGAATTCCGCCAGCGCATGAACCTGCTGGAATCGACCGCCGAGCAGCTGGCGGCCGTGGATGAATTTTTCAAATCGCAACAGCGGTATGGCGAGCGGTTACAATACCGGCCCGCGCATTCCGATGATGTCGCGATTGCGGCATGAACGAATAATCAAGTAATAGCAAAAAAATAAGAAACAATCGGAGACAGGGCTGCCAAAAGCGGCACATCAACCAAGGTGAAGTAGCACATGAGCAAAGAAAGTATCCAGGAAGTCGTTCAGAAAAGCCTCGAAGATTATTTCAACGACCTGGGCGAGCAGAAACCGACGAATATCTACGACATGATGCTGCTGACCGTCGAAAAGCCGATCCTGCAAGTGGTGATGACCCGTGCCGAGGGCAACCAGTCGCATGCCGCGCAGATGCTGGGCATTAATCGCAATACCCTGCGCAAGAAATTGCAGGAGCACGGGCTGCTGTAAACGCCGGCGGGAGGGCCGGCGTGCGAGCGTGCGCCGACCCTGTCCGGCGTAGTAGACACTCCATGCTCGCACCGATTTTTATCAACAGGCCTCTCCCATGATCAAACAAGCCCTCATTTCCGTTTCCGATAAAACCGGCGTGCTCGATTTCGCGCGCGCGCTGTCCGCACTCGGCGTGAACATCCTGTCGACCGGCGGTACCGCCAAGCTGCTGCAGGACAATGGCGTCCCCGTCACCGAAGTCGCCGACTACACGGGTTTCCCGGAAATGCTCGATGGCCGCGTCAAGACCCTGCACCCGAAAGTGCATGGCGGCATCCTGGCGCGGCGCGACTTTCCCGAGCATATCGCCAAACTGGAAGAGCATGGCATCCCGCAGATCGACATGGTGGTGGTCAACCTCTACCCCTTCCAGGCCACGGTCGCCAAGGAGCAGTGCTCGCTGGAAGATGCGATCGAGAACATCGACATCGGCGGCCCGACCATGCTGCGCTCGGCGGCCAAGAACCACCGCGACGTCGTCGTGCTCGTCGATCCGGCCGACTACGGTCCGGTGCTGGCGGAAATGAAAGGTACCGGCGAGACCGCCGGCAGCGTGTCCTACGACACCAAGTTCCGTCTGGCAAAGAAAGTCTTCGCCCACACCGCGCAGTACGACAGCGCGATCACCAACTACCTGACCAGCCTGGGTGATGACAAGCAGCACGCCACCCGCGCCGCCTACCCGCAGACCCTGAACCTGCACTTCGAGAAGGTGCAGGACATGCGCTACGGCGAGAACCCGCACCAGAGCGCCGCTTTCTACCGCGACCTGGTCCCGGCCGCCGGCAGCCTGGCCAACTACCGCCAACTGCAGGGCAAGGAACTGTCGTACAACAATATCGCCGATGCCGATGCCGCCTGGGAATGCGTCAAGTCGATGAAAGGCCTCGAGCAGCCGGCCGGCTGCGTGATCATCAAGCACGCCAATCCCTGCGGCGTGGCGATCGGCGCCGACGCCCTGGACGCCTACCAGCGCGCACTGAAGACCGATCCGACCTCGGCCTTCGGCGGCATCATCGCCTTCAACGTGCCGGTCGACGGCCAGGCGGCCGAAGCGATCGCGAAACTGTTCGTCGAAGTGGTGATCGCCCCGGCCTTCACGGCGGAAGCGCGCCAGATCATGGCGGCCAAGCAGAACGTGCGCCTGCTCGAGATTGCGCTGGGTGAGGGCCAGAACCTGTTCGACGTCAAGCGCGTCGGCGGCGGCCTGCTGGTGCAATCGCCGGATGCGAAGAACGTACTGCCGGCCGACCTGCGCGTGGTCACCAAGAAACAGCCGACCCCGCAGCAGCTGGCGGACCTGATGTTCGCCTGGCGCGTGGCCAAGTTCGTCAAGTCGAACGCGATCGTGTTCTGCGCCAACGGCATGACCCTGGGCGTCGGCGCCGGCCAGATGAGCCGCATCGATTCCGCCCGCATCGCCTCGATCAAGGCCCAGAACGCCGGCCTCTCGCTGGTCGGTTCGGCGGTGGCGTCGGATGCCTTCTTCCCGTTCCGCGACGGCCTGGACGTGGTGGTCGATGCCGGCGCGACCTGCGTCATTCACCCGGGCGGCTCGATGCGCGACCAGGAAGTGATCGATGCGGCTGACGAGCGTGGCGTGGTCATGCTCTATACTGGCACCCGCCACTTCCGTCACTGATCTGGCGATATGCGTGGGGTGATTGATGCCGGGGGCCTCAATCACGAGCCCACGCACCTTGCGTGGCATGTTTGCCATGCACCTGTGTTTTTGCACAGTATTTTTCCCACGAAACAAGCCAGCCGGTATAACATTCGATAATGATTATTCTCGGCATCGACCCGGGCCTGCGCACGACGGGGTTCGGGGTCATTGAAAAACACGGGCAGCGGCTGCGCTACATCGCATCCGGCACCATCAAGACCGGCACGGAGGGCGCCTTGCCGCCGCGCCTCAAGATTATCCTGGCCGGCATCAGCGAAGTCATCGCCACCTACAAGCCGGCCTGCGCGGCCATCGAAAAAGTCTTCGTCAACGTCAATCCGCAGTCGACCCTGCTGCTCGGCGCCGCGCGCGGCGCCGCCATCACGGCGCTGGTCGGGGCCGATCTCGAGGTGGCGGAATATACGCCGGCCGAGGTCAAGCAGGCCGTGGTCGGTAGTGGCAAGGCCGTCAAGGCCCAGGTCCAGGAAATGGTGGCGCGCCTGCTGAAACTTCCCGGCCTGCCCGGCACCGACGCCGCCGACGCCCTCGGCATCGCGATCTGCCACGCCCACGGCATGGATGCGCTGGCGCTGATCGGTTCGCTGTCCCCGGAAAAGCAGGCCCTGCACATGCGGCGCGGCCGCCTGGTCTCCTCCTGATTACATTGAAAGGTCAACCATGATCGGTCGTCTCTCCGGCGTGCTGCTGGAAAAGAATCCCCCGCAAGTGCTCGTGGATTGCCAGGGCGTCGGCTACGAGGTCGACGTGCCGATGGGCACCTTCTACAACCTGCCGCACACGGGCGAGAAGGTGGTGCTGTTCACCCACTACGTGGTGAGGGAAGACGCCCACCTGCTGTTCGGCTTCGGCTCCGCCAACGAGCGCGCCGTGTTCCGCCAGCTGATCAAGATCACCGGCGTCGGCGCCCGCACCGCGCTGGCCATCCTGTCCGGCATGTCGGTGGCCGACCTGTCCCAGGCCGTGACCCTGCAGGAAGCCGGACGCCTGGTCAAGATCCCGGGCATCGGCAAGAAGACCGCCGAGCGCCTGCTGCTGGAACTGAAGGGCAAGCTGGGTGCCGACATCGGCGCGGTCGGCGGCGCCGTGCAGGACGACGCCCAGGCTGACGTGCTCAATGCGCTGCTGGCCTTGGGGTATTCTGACAAGGAAGCGCTGGCTGCGATCAAGAACATGCCGGCGGGGACCAGTGTTTCCGAGGGCATCAAGCTGGCCCTCAAGTCGCTGTCGAAGGCCTGAAACCCGTCGTTCCCGCGCAGGCGGGAACCCAAGTTCTGCTTGAGCTATCGAAACGCACGCAAACTTGGATCCCCGCCTTCGCGGGGACGACGTTCATTCGCTAACACATATGAGCATCCAAACCGACAACTTCACCGAGCAGCGCATCATCGACGCCGCGCCGGCCTCGCCGAACGAGGAGGCGATCGAGCGCGCCTTGCGGCCCAAGCACCTCGACGAATACGTCGGCCAGTCGAAAATCCGCGACCAGCTCGAGATCTTCATCTCGGCCGCCCGCAAGCGCCGCGAGGCGCTCGACCACACCCTGCTGTTCGGTCCGCCTGGCCTGGGTAAAACCACGCTGGCCCACATCATCGCGCGCGAGATGGGCGTGAACCTGCGCCAGACTTCCGGCCCGGTGCTGGAACGTCCGGGCGACCTGGCTGCGCTGCTGACCAACCTCGAAGCGAACGACGTGCTGTTCATCGACGAGATCCACCGCCTGTCGCCGGTGGTCGAGGAGATTTTGTATCCCGCGCTCGAGGACTACCAGATCGACATCATGATCGGCGAGGGCCCGGCCGCGCGTTCCGTGAAGCTCGACCTGCAGCCGTTCACCCTGGTGGGAGCGACCACCCGCGCCGGCATGCTGACCAATCCGCTGCGCGACCGCTTCGGCATCGTCGCCCGCCTCGAGTTCTACAACGTCGACGAACTCACCAGGATCGTGACCCGCAGCGCGGCGCTGCTGGAGGCGCCGATCAACGAGGACGGCGCGCGCGAAGTCGCCAAGCGCGCCCGCGGCACCCCGCGTATCGCCAACCGCCTGCTGCGCCGCGTGCGCGACTATGCGGAAGTGAAGGGCACCGGAGAGATCACCAAGGACATGGCCGACCGCGCATTGAAGATGCTGGACGTCGACACCGTCGGCTTCGACGTGATGGACCGAAAGCTGCTCGAGGCGGTGCTGTTCAAGTTCGCCGGCGGTCCGGTCGGCATCGGCAACCTGGCGGCGGCGATCGGCGAGGCCGCCGACACCATCGAGGACGTGCTTGAACCCTACCTGATCCAGCAGGGCTATCTGCAGCGCACCCCGCGCGGGCGCATCGCCACGCCGCTGGCCTATAAGCACTTCGGCGTCGCCGCACCCCGCATCAGCCCGACCGGCGACCTGTGGGACAACCTGCCGCCGGCATAAGGCGCCGGCCATGGAAATCTGGGTCGATGCCGATGCCTGCCCGGGCGTGATCAAGGACATCCTGTTCCGCGTGGCCGAGCGCCTGCAGCTGCAGGTGACTCTGGTCGCCAACCAGCTGATCCGGGTGCCGGGTTCGCGCTTCATCCGCGCCCTCCAGGTGCCGAGCGGGCCCGACGTCGCCGATACCGAGATCGTCGAGCGCCTGGCGCCGGGCGACCTGGTGATCACCGGCGACATTCCGCTGGCGGCGCGGGTACTGGAGAAGGGTGGGGATGCGCTGAATCCGCGCGGCGATTTCTACACCAAGGACAATATCGCCCAGCAGCTGACGATGCGCGCCTTCATGGAAGAGTTGAGGAGCGGCGGCATCGATACCGGCGGCCCCGCCGCCTTCAGCCAGACCGACCGCCAGCAGTTTGCGAATGCCCTCGACAGGCATCTGGCGCGCCGTCCAAAAATTTAGAACCGCGAACCGCGCCGCTCCGCCGACGGATGGCGCTGGACCAGCACAAGCGCGGGCTCGCTGCGTTCGCGCTGGCGCATCGGGCGCTGGCGGCGATCCGGCGCTGCCGGGTAGACGAAGCTGATGAACAGCAGTACCGCGAACGACACCAGCATGCCGCTGGCCCACAGCAGCTCGGCATTGGTGCGCGTCGCCAGCGCGACGATGCCGGCGGTCGCCGGGATCAGCAGAAGCAGGCCGCCGAGCATGCGGACATGCGGGGAACGGCGCATGCGCTTGCCCAGCACGGCGATGTAGAGGAAGCTGAGCGCTACCAGCGCGAGCCCGGCCAGGCCGCCGGCGACGATCCAGGCCGGCATGCCGGTCTGGCCGGCATTGGACAGCAGCGCCGGAGGCAGGATGAGGACCAGGCCTCCCGCGAGCAGGGCAAGCAGACGCAGAAAGATCATGAGGCGGTTTCCTTGACGCATGGCCGCACTGGATGTAGTCGATTCACTGGATTTCCTTGGATCAGGCACAACGATGAGTCAGGCAATCTTATCATTGAGATAATTGCTGATGCGCACGTTTGAAGGCTTGTGCCGCAAATCCGCTCCGCATCCATGGCATGGCCTGGCTGGCCAGCCATTGACCGATGATTCGCCGTGGAACGGCCTTCGAAAACAGATAACCCTGGCCGAAATCGCAGCCGGCCTGCTGGAGCAGTTCGAGCTGTTCGGGTGTCTCGATGCCTTCGGCGATGACCTGCATGCCGAGCTTGTGGGCCATCGTGACGATCGTTTCGCACAGGGCGAAGTCGGTGGTGCCGGCTTCCAGGTGCATGACGAAGGAGCGGTCGATCTTCAGGTACTGGAACTCGAATTTTTTCAGGTAGGACAGGGAGGAATATCCGGTACCGAAATCGTCCAGCGCCAGGTCGATGCCATGCTCGGCGATCTGGCGCAATTGCTGGACGACGATGGGGTTGTTGTCGAGCAGCATGCCCTCGGTCACTTCGACGGTCAGGGTATGTTCCGGCAGCGCGGCATTCCTGGCCAGCTGGAAGCAGCGCTCGCAGGATTCGCGGCCGGACAGCAGCTGGACCGGGGACATGTTGACGCCGACCTGGAGGATGGTGCCATGCTCCCGTTTCCAGTCGGCGACGTCGCGCACCACCGTCTCGAAGATCTGTTCGCCGAGCTCGACGATCATCCCGGTTTCTTCGCACAGGGGAATGAATTCGGCCGGGCCGATCATGCCGCGTTGCGGATGGGTCCAGCGCACCAGCGACTCCGCCTTCTGCAGAGAGCCGGTCGCCAGGTCGACGATGGGCTGGTAGTGGACTTCGAGCTGGCGTTCGCCCAGCGCGTTGCGCAAGTCCTTGATCAGCTGCCGGCGCGCCTGGGCGCGCTCCTGCATCACATGCGAGAAATACGCATAGCGGTTGCGTCCCTGCTGCTTGGCCACGTACATGGCCTGGTCGGCGTGCTTGATCAGGCTTTCCATGTCGGCGGCGTCGCGCGGGTAATGCGTGATGCCGATGCTGGCCGACAGGTGCAGGGTTTCGTCGGCGATGGCGAACGGGCGGGCCATCGCCTGGATGATGGCTTGCGCCGTCCGGTCGACGGTGCGCGCCGAGGCCAGCAGCACCATGAACTCGTCGCCGCCGAGGCGCGCCACGGTGTCGCCGTCGCGCGTGCAGTCGAGCAGCCGCTTCGCGGCATCCTTCAGGATCTCGTCGCCCGCGGAGTGGCCCAGGGTTTCGTTGACGTCCTTGAAGCGGTCGAGGTCGATCACCAGCAGGGTGAAGCTGCCGGCCTCCTGGTCGGCATCGTGGATCGCCTGGGCCACACGCTCCATGAACATCTGGCGATTCGGCAGGCCCGTCAGGACATCGTAGTTCCCCTGGCGCCAGGCAAGTTCTTCCGCGCGCTTGCTCTCGGTGATGTCGGTGCCGATCTCGATGTAGTTGCGGACCTGTCCGTCCGGACCGCGGGCGGCGGTGATGGTGCGGTATTCGGCCAGTACGTGGCCATCCTTGTGCCGGCTCCACAATTCGCCCTGCCAATTTCCGGTGGCGCGCAGCTGCGCCCACAAGGCTTCATCGAAGCCGGGCTCTTGCAGGCCGGCGGCGTACACGCGCGGCGCCTTGCCGGCAATTTCGTCCAGCGAAAAGCCGCGCACGACGGTGAAGGCCGGATTGACCGCCTCGATGCGGCCCTCGGGGTCGAGCACGGCGATCGCATCGTGGCTGTTCTCGAACATCAGCGAAGCGAGTTCGAGCTGGTGCCGGTTATGGACATGTTCGGTGATGTCGTGCACGACGCCCATCAGCAGGCGGCAGGCGCCGTCCGCATCGAGCACCGGCGTCACGGTGACCTCGCCGGTCTTGGTGCCGGTCGGGTAGGACGACACTTCCTGCCAGCGTACGACCTTGCCGGTGACAATGGCTTCCCGGTATCTCGACTTCACCAGGTCCAGCGATGCGGGAGGGATGATCGCGTCGACTTCCTTGCCGACCACCGCGGAGACCGGCAGGCCGGTGGTTTCGGTGAAGCGTTCGTTGACAGCGGAAAAGCGGTAACGGTCGCCGTCCAGCACCTCCAGGAAGAAGATGACGTCGGCGACGTGTTCGAACAGGTAAGTCAGGTAAGGCAGGGGCACCGGCGGCGCATCGGGAGCGGCCAGGTAGCGTGCGACCTGGCTGGATGCCGGGTCCGAAGGCTGGTCAACGGGCGGAGTCATGATGCGCAGTGTAACGCACCATGACCCGGTGGTTCACTCCTGGCGAAGCCAGACCTGCGAGCGGCCGAACATCGGCATGCCGACATAGCCGCGTACCTCGACCTTCTTGCCGCCTTCGTGCACCGTCAGCTTGCTCCTGTAGACCTTGCCGTTCTTCGGGTCCAGGATCTCGCCGCCCTTGTATTCGTCGCCGTCCTTCTTCAGGCCGGAGACGATGGTCATGCCGACGATGGGCTGGTCCTTGCGCGCGTCGGTGCAGGCCACGCATTTCGGATTCTGGTCTTCGTCCGGCGCACGGAACAGCTTTTCGATCTTGCCCGTCAGCACACCCTGGTTCTCGGTGATGCGGATCAGCGCGGTCGGCTTGCCCGAGCTGTCGTCGATGGTCTTCCACAGGCCGACCGGCGATCCGTCCTGTGCCCACGCGAGCGGGGCGGCGAGGATGGACGCGATCAATGTGGCCTTGATGAGGGTGCGCATGGTGTCTCCGTTGATTTATGGGTAATCGAGTGTAGCAAACTGTACGGTCGTTCGGTAAACAGCCGGACGGAAATTCTTGCGGGTGACATTTGTCACCTGAAAGTGATGGCGCTCGCTTCTGTCGCGGCCGCCGCCGTTTCCCGATACTGGCGTCAGTGGCAATCGCCATCGACGAAAACCGATACAACAATCAAGGGAAACACATGAAACCGACCATCCTGACTTCGCTGCTGCTGGCCGCCGGCCTGGCCTGCGCTTCCTCCGCCCTTGCCGGCACCACCCTGGTGCAGGACGTGCGGGTGTTCGACGGCAAGACCGCCCACGAACACCGTTCCGTGCTGGTGCGCGACGGCGTGATCGCCGACGGCGACTATCGCGGCAAGGTGCCGGCTGGCGCGCGCGTGGTGGACGGCACAGGCCGCACCCTGCTGCCGGGCCTGATCGACGCCCACGTCCACACCTACCGGCACTTCGAGCTGCCGCTGGTGTTCGGCGTCACCACCGAGGTCGACATGATGGCCCCGGTAACGATCATGCAGGACTTCAGCAAGGCGATGGCGGAAGGCCGCAACCACGACCGCGCCGACCTGTTCTCGGCCGGCACCCTGGTGACCGCGCCGGGCGGCCACGGCACCGAATTCCCGATCAGGATCCCGACCCTGGAGAAGGGCGCCGACGTCCAGGCCTTCGTCGACGAGCGCATCGCCGAGGGCTCGTACTTCATCAAGATCGTGATGGAAGACGGCTTCGGCGACCATCACTTCAACAGCCTCGACCCCGCCACCGTGAAAGCGGTGATCGACGCCGCCCACAAGCGCGGCAAGCTGGCCGTGGTCCACATCAGCACCCTGGCCAATGCGCGCGCCGCGCTGGAAGCGGGCGCGGACGGCCTGGCCCACCTGTTCCTGGGGGCGAAGATTACGCCGGAAGAGGCCGACGGCCTGGCGCAGCTGGCGATGTCGAAGGGCGCCTTCATCGTGCCGACTTTCTCGGTGCTGGAGAGCATGGCGGGCGTGAAGCCGCGCGACATCCTCGACGATCCCGCCGTCGCCGGCCTGCTCGACCGCGAGGAACGCGCTTTCCTGGAAACCGGCTACGGGCAGGTAGCCAGGCCGGCCGCCCTGAACGCGCCGAAGATGGTGACCGCCGCGCTGCGCAAGGCCGGCGTGCCGGTGCTGGCCGGCACCGACGCCGGCAACCCCGGCACCCAGTACGGCGCCAGCCTGCACCACGAACTGGCCGCGCTGGTCGAGGCCGGGCTGAGCCCGCGCGAAGCCCTGGTGTCGGCCACCAGCGCACCGGCGAAGGCCTTCCGCCTGGGCAAGCGCGGCGAGATCGCGACCGGCTACAAGGCGGACCTGGTGCTGGTCGAGGGCAACCCGCTGCAGGACATCGGCGCCACCCGCCGCATCGTCGAGGTGTGGAAGGACGGCGAAAGCATGGCCGCGCAGCGCGACCGGCAGCGCGAGCACGTGGCCCAGGAAGCCGCCGGCAAGCGCGCGCTGGCGCTGCCCGCCGACGGCAGGATCAGCCTGCTGAAGGACGGCAGGCTGGCCAGCCCCTTCGGCACCGGCTGGCTGCCGTCCTCCGACAAGTTCGCCGGCGGCGTCTCCAGCGTGAACCTCGATGCCAGGGCCGCACAGGAGGGCGGCGCCGCGATCGCCGTCGACGCCCAGGTCAAGCCCGGTTTCATGTTTCCCTGGGCCGGCGCGGCCTTCATGCCGGGCGCGCAGCCGATGCAGGGCGCCGACCTGAGCAACGCCAGGGTGATCCGCTTCCGGGTGCGCGGCGACGGCCGCAAGTACATGCTGGCGATGGCCTCGACCGGCATGACGATCCCGCGCAGCGTGCCCTTCGAGGCCGGCGCCGAGTGGAAGGAAGTGGCGATTCCCTTCAGCGCCTTCGACGGACTCGATCCGGCCGCGGTGACCATGATAGGATTTAATGCTGGACCACAACCTGGCGATTACCGCTTCGAGATCGCCGACGTTCGCCTGGTCGACCGCTGATAACCACTACAACACCAAGCGATGCAGACTCTCAAGCGCGTGCTGGCCGGGCCCTGGGTGCCGCCGGAACTGGGCAAGCTCCCCTATCTATGGGCCTTCTCTCTGACCTTCATGCTGTGGCAGTACTTCTTCGTGCCGCCGCGCGCGATCGAGCTCGTGATGTTCGGCGTCACCGCCGTGCTGTTCCTGCCGCTCTACCTGTACAGCTTCTGGGCCGAGGGGCGGGCGGCCATCCTCTGCATCGCCCTGACCTGCCTGATCGGCGTCATCTGGATCCCCTACAACACGGGCGCCGGCACGCTGTTCGTGTTCGCGGCCGGCATGTGCGGGCGCCTGTCGCCGGGGCGCAATGCCTACCGGATGCTGGCGGCGGTGCTGGGCCTGGCGACGGTGGGCGGCTATCTGCTGTCGCCGATCGGCAAGACCTTCCTGCTGGCGCCCTGGATCATCGGCGTGGCGGTGGGCCTGGGCTCGATCATGGAGTCGGAACAGCGGGCCGCGCGCAGGCAGCTGCTGCGCAAGCAGGAAGAGGTCGAGCACATCGCCCGCATCGCCGAGCGCGAACGCATCTCGCGCGACCTGCACGACCTGCTGGGCCACTCGCTGTCGCTGATCGCATTGAAGGCGGAACTGGCGAGCAAGCTGGCCGGGCGCGACCTTGAGGCCTGCAAGCGCGAGATCGGCGACATCGAAACCACCGCCCGCCGCGCCCTGGCCGAAGTGCGGACCGCCGTCACCGGCTACCGCGACAGCGGCCTGTCCGGTGCCCTGGCCAGCGCCCGCGCCAGTTTGGCCGCGGCCGGCGTCGAATTGCGCGAGGACGTGCCGCCGCATTTCCTGCACGGCGCTTTGGCGGCAGGGCAGGAACACGTGCTGGCGCTGGCGCTGCGCGAAGCGGTGACCAATGTGGTGCGCCACGCCGGCGCCACCCGCTGCACGGTCAAGCTGGCGCTGGAACGGCAGGAGGCCGTGCTGAGCGTGGCCGACGACGGCGACCGCCTGCCCGCCGGCGGCGAAGTCCGCGCCGGCAACGGCCTGAGCGGCATGCGCGAACGCGCCGCCAGCGTGGGCGGCCGGCTGGCGATCGCCGTGGACAAGGGCATGCGCCTGGAGCTGCGCCTGCCGGTGAAGGAATCGAAGGAGACGGCATGTCCGCGAATCTGATCCCGCATCCGATCCGTATCGTGATTGCGGAAGACCAGGCCCTGGTGCTGGGCGCGCTGGCGGCCCTGCTCGGGCTGGAAGCCGATCTCGAGGTGGTGGGCACGGCCGGCAACGGCAAGGACGCCTTGGCGCTGTGCCGCGAGCTGCGGCCGGACGTCGTGCTGACCGACGTCGAGATGCCGCAGATGACCGGCCTCGAACTGGCGGCGCGGCTGGCAGAACTCGACCTGCCGAGCAAGGTGGTGATCGTGACCACCTTCGCGCGCAGCGGCTACCTGCGGCGCGCGCTGGAGGCCGGGGTGCGCGGCTACCTGCTGAAGGATGCGCCGGCCGAGAACCTGGCGGCGGCGATCCGGCAGGTGGCCGGCGGCGGCAGGGCGATCGCGCCCGAGCTGGCGCTGGAGAGCTGGAGCGCGGGCCAGGACCCACTGTCCGACCGCGAGCGCCAGGTGCTGCGCCTGGCCGGCGAGGGCAAGACCAGCGCCGAGATCGCGAAACAGGTCCACCTGTCCGAGGGCACGGTGCGCAACTACCTGTCCGAGGCGATCAGCAAGCTGAATGCCGGCAACCGGATCGAGGCTTACCGGATGGCGAGGAATGCGGGCTGGCTCTGATCAGGATAGGGCGTACCGTCGGGGAACCGGCATCGGGCAACCTCACTGAAGGCCGTCTTGTGCCAGACCAGCCGCCGGGCAAGTAAGGGATTCCCGTTCATTCTCTCAGGACTCGCGGTGTCGCACTTGAAAAGTCGCTTGTGCATCCGATAAGCGAAGACCTCGTCGATCTTGGGATGCGAATGCAGGGTGGCGTGTTCGTAGAAAACGAAATAAGCGGGATTTTCCGGGCTAATACGCCGGATCTCGAGGGCAAACTCGCTGTCGACATACGTTTCTCCCCGTCGCTTCCTTGTGTAGTTATCGGAGTATCTCTCGGTGCCATGCCATCCGCGTTGAAAGCGGACCGCGATGCCTTCGCGCCGAGTGCATTCTCCAATCTTGATGAAGCGGTGGGCTTCGTTTTTGAATCGGTAGAAATAGACGCCAATCGAAGCACCGACGCCCGCAGCCTTGAGACATTTGAGTACATGGTTGTCTGGAGCCACGATCAGATCGTCGGGGCTGGCAAGGAGTACGCATACCACGCGCTCCTTCCCCGTGCCGCGCCCTGACGCGGCCTGGTATTCCTGGTACGCCATGCGGCAAGGTTCTGAATTCATCATCGTTGTGCCAGTAGAGTGTTCGTGAGGTCGAAAAAAATGCGCCGGCGTGAACCGGCGCATTTTAGTGAACGGCGATGAATGATCAGGCCGGCGGCAGCTTGCCCAGCTGCTCCTGCATCTTGGCCAGGGTGGCGCCGAAGCTGGCGACACGTTCGCGTTCCTGGGCCACCACGGCGGCCGGGGCGCGGGCCACGAAGCTCTCGCTCGACAGCTTGCCCTCGGCCTTGGCGATCTCGCCCTGCAGGCGCGCGATCTCCTTCGACAGGCGCTCGCGCTCGGCGGCGACGTCGATCTCGACCTTCAGCATCAGCTTGGTGGTGCCGACGATCGACACCGCGGCCGGCGATTCCGGCAGGACGTCGACGATCTGCACTTCCGACAGCTTGCCCAGCAGCTGGACGTAGGGCGCGAAGCCCTTGGCCGCCTCGCGGTCGGCTTCCGAACCCGGTTCGACGATCAGCGGCACGCGCACCGACGGCGACAGTTTCATCTCGCCGCGCAGGTTGCGGGTGGCGTCGGTCAGCTTCTTGAATTGCGCCATCCAGGCTTCCGCGCCTTCGTCGATCGCCGCTTCGTCGGCGATCGGGTAGGGTTGCAGCATGATGGTGTCGCCGGTCTTGCCGGCCAATGGCGCGACGGCCTGCCACAGCGCCTCGGTCACGAACGGAATGATCGGGTGCGCCAGGCGCAGGATCACTTCCAGCACGCGCAGCAGGGTATGGCGGGTGGCGCGCTGCTGCGCCTCGGTGCCTTGCTGGACCTGGACCTTGGCCAGTTCCAGGTACCAGTCGCAGTACTCGTCCCACACAAAGCTGTAGATGCTGCTGGCGATGTTGTCGAAGCGGTAGTCGGCGAAGCCTTTCGCCACGTCCTGCTCGACGCGGTTCATCAGCGAGATGATCCAGCGGTCGGCCTGCGACAGGTCGGCCGGATCAGGCTTGCCGCAGTCCTTGCCCTCGGTGTTCATCAGCACGAAGCGGGTCGCGTTCCACAGCTTGTTGCAGAAGTTGCGATAGCCTTCAGCGCGGCCGAGGTCGAAGTTGATGTTGCGGCCCAGCGAGGCGTAGCTGGCCATGGTGAAGCGCACGGCGTCGGTGCCGAAGGCCGGGATCCCTTCCGGGAATTCCTTGCGCGTCGCTTTCTCGATCTTCGGCGCGCTGCGCGGGTCCATCAGGCCGGTGGTGCGCTTGGCCACCAGCTCGTCGATGCCGATGCCGTCGATCAGGTCGATCGGGTCCAGGGTATTGCCCTTCGACTTGGACATCTTCTGGCCGGAGGAATCGCGCACCAGGCCGTGCACGTAGACCGTCTCGAACGGCACCTTGCCGGTGAAGTGCGCGGTCATCATGACCATGCGCGCGACCCAGAAGAAGATGATGTCGAAGCCGGTCACCAGCACCGACGAAGGCAGGAACAGGTCCATGTCCCTGGTCTGTTCCGGCCAGCCCATGGTCGAGAAGGGCACCAGGGCCGAGGAGAACCAGGTGTCGAGCACGTCCTGGTCGCGCTTCAGCTCACCGCTGATGCCGGCCGCCGCCGCCTTCTGCTGCGCTTCCTCGTCGCTGCGGGCGACCACGATCTCGCCGTTCGGGCCGTACCAGGCCGGAATGCGGTGGCCCCACCACAGCTGGCGCGAGATGCACCAGTCCTGGATGTTGTTCAGCCACTGGTTGTAGGTGGTGGTCCAGTTCTCGGGCACGAACTGGATCTCGCCGTTCGCCACTTTTTCGAGCGCCACGTCGGTGATCGACTTGCCCGGATTGAAGGTGCCTTCCGGCGCCGGCTTGCTCATCGCGACGAACCACTGGTCGGTCAGCATCGGCTCGATGATGACGCCGGTGCGGTCGCCGCGCGGCACCATCAGCTTGTGCGGCTTGACCTGTTCCAGCAGGCCCTGGGCTTCGAGGTCGGCGACGATCTTCTTGCGCGCTTCGAAGCGGTCCAGGCCGCGGTAGGCTTCCGGCGCGTCGTCGACGATTTTCGCGTCGAGCGTCAGGATGCTCGGCATCGCCAGGTTGTGGCGCTGGCCGACCGCGTAGTCGTTGAAGTCGTGGGCCGGGGTGATCTTCACGCAGCCGGTGCCGAAGGCCTTGTCGACGTAGCTGTCGGCGATGACCGGGATCTCGCGGCCGCTCAGCGGCAGCTTGAGCATCTTGCCGTGCAGGTGGGTATAGCGCTCGTCGGTCGGATCGACCGCGACGGCGACGTCGCCCAGCATGGTTTCCGGACGGGTGGTGGCGACCGTCAGGTGGCCGCTGCCGTCCGCCAGCGGGTACTGGATGTACCACATCGAGCCGTCTTCTTCCTGCGAGTCGACTTCGAGGTCGGAAACGGCGGTGCCCAGCACCGGGTCCCAGTTGACCAGGCGCTTGCCGCGGTAGATCAGGCCCTGTTCGTACAGGCGCACGAAGACTTCGGCCACGGTCTGCGAGCGCGGCTCGTCCATCGTGAAGTATTCGCGCTTCCAGTCGGCCGAGGCGCCCAGGCGGCGCATCTGGCCGGTGATGGTGTTGCCCGACTTTTCCTTCCACTCCCAGACCTTCTCGACGAAGGCTTCGCGGCCGAGGTCGTGGCGCGAGATATTCTGGGCGTCCAGCTGGCGCTCGACCACGATCTGGGTCGCGATGCCGGCGTGGTCGGTGCCCGGGATCCAGGCGGTGTTATAGCCACGCATGCGGTAGTAGCGGGTCAGGCCATCCATGATGGTCTGGTTGAAGGCGTGGCCCATGTGCAGGGTGCCCGTCACGTTCGGCGGCGGCAGCTGGATGCTGAACGAAGGCTTGTCGGCGTCCATGGTGGCGGCGAAATAACCTCGCTGTTCCCATTCGGTACGCCAGAATTGTTCGATGTCGGCTGGCTCGAAAGACTTGGCTAATTCCATGATATGGCTGTAGTGGCGTTTAATTTGCGGAAACGGTCATTATAGATGACGGGATGGCCCCTGCAATGGCGGCCGCGTCACCGGTTGGTATTCTCCGCGCAGGACGCTGTCGATCTGCGCGAAGGTGGCGGGCTTGGTCAGGTGGTGGTCAAAACGGGCGTCGATCACGCGCGCCAGCGTTGCCTGATCGTTCCAGCCGCTCAGCGCAGCGACCACGATCCGTTCCAGGCCGGTAATCCGGCGCAGCCCGACGGCGGTCTCATAGCCATCCATGACCGGCATGCCGAGATCGAGAAAGACGACCTCCGGCTGAAACTCGCGGGCACGCGCCAGGCCGCGCGCACCGCTGGCGGCGGTGGCGACTTCATGGCCGTACAGTTCGAGCCCGACGGCCATCAGTTCGCGGGCGTCGTCATTGTCGTCGATCAGCAGGATCCGTCGCGCGGGCGTCGGTCGTCCCTCGGCAGGCGCGCTCACTGGAGGTCGTCTGCACGCAAGCCTGGCTGCAGACGGCGCGGCAAGGTGAGGCGGAAGGTCGTGCCCTCCGCCTCGTTCGACTCGACGCTGATGCTGCCCTTGTGCGCGGTGACGATCTCGCGTGCGATGAACATCCCGATGCCGAGGCTGGTTTCGCGGACGTCGTTTGCATTCTGCTTGATCGCCAGGCGCACCAGCGGATCGAACACGCTGCCGATTTTGTTGGCCGCAATGACGGGCCCTTTGTTGTTGACGGCAACGCTGACGTCCTTCTCGGTCGACGACATGCGCACGCCGATCGGTTCGCAGGGCGCGCCATACTGCAGCGCATTGCCGATCAGATTGGACAGGACTTGTGCGAGCCGGTTGTCGTCGCCATACAGGTCCTCGCGGCTGAAACTGTTGAAATCGATGATGCGCTCGGGATGGGAGGTGCGCAGTTCGTCGACGACGTTCATGCAGACCTCGGTCAGGTTCATCCTCTTCAGCTTGACCGGAATGCCGGCCCCGAGGTGGGTGCGGGTAAAGTCGATCAGGTCGGCGATCAGTTTGTTCATCCGCTGGCCGCTGTTGAACATGCGCGTTGCCGCCAGCACGTACTTGCTGGGTATGTCGTTCGCCCGCATCAGGAAGGTGGAGCCGGTGACGACCGTGCCGAGCGGGTTGCGCAGGTCGTGTCCGAGAATGGCCAGGAACATGTTTTCCGATTGCTTGACCATGGCGGCGTAGCGCGCAACCGATTCGGCCAGTGCCTGGTCGATGGCTTCGTTGAAGCGCATCACGTCTTCCATGTCGGTGACCTGGGTATCCTTTGCCTGCGACGCCCACAGGTGCAGCACGCTGGAGCGCAGCGCCCGGTATTCCGATACCAGCTGGTCGACATTGTAACCGGACAGCAGGCGTGCCTCGGCATGGGTTTCCGCTGCGCTATCCTGTTTGCCGCGCGGCGCTTTTCCTTTGGATTTCTCCGCCTGCTCGAGCGATGTTTGCGGCGTCTTGAGGTCGTCCGCGATCGCCGTCAGCATCAGCTTGGCGTGGTCGCGCAGTGCGATGTCGTCCATCGTCAGGGCTGGCGGTTCGATGGTGCGCGCAAAGTCTTCCCACTCCTGCAGGATCGGCTCCATGTTCGTGACGATGAAGTCGGATAATCGTATGGTTGTTTTCGTGAGCATGCCTGCCTTGTGCGAATGCGGGTAAAGTCAGGACGGCTGCCCGGACTGCAGCACGATCAGGAAGACGACCGAAGGAGATTCACGCAGGAATGATCCGCCATGGCGAACGCAGGCTGGGGGAGAGACCGACAATAATGAGGCCTGAGGGATGCGGCACCAATATACAGCCGGAACCCGCTATTACCTACTCTTATTTTCCCGGATGCCGATCAGCGAGCCCACCAGGATCAGCGACACCGGTTTCCCGGTGTCCGGATGCACGGGTTCGCGGATTTCCCGCAGCCGCAGGCCATGGCTGAGGTACAGATCGACCCAGCTGCCCAGTGTGCGGAAATACCAGGGCGGCGGATCGGTGAAGCCGGCGTTGAAACCCGCCCAGCTGCCTTCGCGCCAGCCGTCGCGGTAGGGCGCATCGCCGCAGGCCGCGACCGGATGCATGGTCTGGACTACGAAATGGCCGCCGGGCCTGAGGAAGCTCGGCGCCGCGCGGAACAGGCCCGCGACGGACTCTTTGCCCAGCAGCGAAAAATTGCAGATGGCGACATCGAGGGCCAGGTCCAGGCCGCCCTGCGCGATCTCTTCGTAGGACATGCTGCGGAAGTCGCCGCCGCCGGCCTGGCGCGCGGCCTCGACCAGGCCGGGCACGACGTCGACGCCGAGCATGGCGACGCCGTCGAGCGCGCGCACCAGCCAGCCCTCGCCGCAGCCGATATCGATGCCGCTCGCCGGCCCGAGGCTGCGCACCGTGTCGACGATGGCGCGGTTGGTGACCAGGGTGCGGCTGGCGATTTCGCCTTCGCGCACCGCCTGCACCCACGGCGAGGTGTTCTTGCCCCAGGAGGCGATGATTTTCGTGTCCATGATCGCTCGATTCTAACCAAAGGAAGGCGCCGAAGCGCCGTCTTTTATTTGCCGCAGCCCAGCGAGCCATCGCATCCACGTTGAAGATCTCCGGCTTGACCGAGTCTGGACGCGGCGACCAGCGACTTCACGTCCGCCTTTGCGCCGGGGTTTGAATCGTGCACGAGAGTTATTGCTCTATCGTCTTTGCATATGATTCAATTGATACAGATCGAAATGCACCGAGAATGTGCATTCTATATTTTTCGCCGCCGGAACCGGAGTTGGGAAGACTCCGTCAATTCCGGCGATTGCTTCTTCTTCCGCTGCGAGAACACAACACGATGAGTGCGCCCGCTTCCTCCCGCCGGCCGATCCTGCTGGTCGACGACGATCCCCTCCTGCTCGAATTCCTCGCCACCGTACTGCAGCACGCCGGCTACGACACCGTGGGCGCCGCCTCGGCGCCGGAAGCGCTGCAATGCATCGCCGAACGGGATGCCGCGCACCAGGAACCTTGCTTCGCGATGGCCCTGCTCGACATCACGATGCCCGGCATGTCCGGCCTCGACCTGGCGCGCCGCCTGAGGGAGCACACCGAGGTGCCCTTCATGTTCCTGTCCTCGGTGGACGATGCCGAGACCGCGCGCCAGGCTGCCAGCCATGGCGCGCTCGGTTTCGTGGTCAAGCCGGTGGATGCGGCCCGCCTGCTGCCGGCCTTCGAGGCGGCGCTGGCGCGTGCGGACGAGATCCGCCAGCTGCGCCGCACCGAGGCCAACCTGAACGCGGCCCTGGCCGCCGGCCGCGAGACCAGCCTGGCCGTGGGCCTCCTGATGGCGCGCTACCAGACCGACAGGAATACCGCCTTCGAAGTGCTGCGCGACCATGCGCGCTCGAGCCGGCGCAAGGTCAACGAGGTGGCCGAACAGATTGTCGCGGCCGAGGAGCTGCTCAACAGCCTGCACGGGGCGTTCGCGGGCCGGCTGCGCGGCAAGTAAAAGGCTTAGTTTCGCTGCGCCGAGGCCACGCCGGTGGTGGCGAAGCGTTCGCGGTAGAGGGTGGGGGCGATCCCCATCCGCTTCTGGAAGGCGCGGCGCATCTGCGCCTCGCCATTGAAGCCGGCGCGCGCCGCCACCGTCTTGAGCGGCAGTGCGAGGTCGGCCAGCAGTTGCCGGGCGCGTTCGAAGCGGCAGGCGGCGATGAATTCCTGGGTACTCATGCCGACTTCCTGCAGGAAGACGCGGGCGAAGTGGCGCTCGCTCATCATCGCCTTTTCCGCCAGCTGGGTCACGCTCAGCCGCTCGTGCAGGTTTTCGAGGATCCACTTCTGGATCTCGCGGATGCCGGGCCGCGCCGTGCGTTCGCTCAGCAGGTGGGAACTGAACTGCGACTGTCCGCCCGGGCGCTTCAGGTAGACCACCATGTCGGTCGCCACCTGCAGCGCCAGCTCCTTGCCGAAATCCTCTTCGACCAGGGCCAGCGCCAGGTCGATCCCGGCGGTGACGCCGGCCGAAGTCCACAGGTTCCCGGCGCGCACGAAGATGGCGTCCGCATCGACGGCGATGTCCGGATGCTCGGCCTGCAGGCGTTCGGCCACGCTCCAGTGGGTGGTCGCGGCCTTGCCGTCGAGGATCCCGGCCGCGCCGAGGAAGAAGGCGCCGGAACACAGGGCGGCCAGGCGCTGCAGGCGCGGGCCGGCGGCGGCGACCCAGTCGACGATGGCGCCGCCTTCGGCCAGCGCGCGGTGGATGTCGCGGGCGCCGACGACGATCGCCGTATGCGGCAGCGCCAGCAGGTCGAGGCACTTGCCGGCGTGCAGCGACATCAGGGTATCGGAGGGCACGCTGCCTTCGCTGCTGGACGCGATGCGCACCTCATAGCCGTCCGGCTTGCCGCTCTTGCGCAGGTGCACGTTGGCATATTCGAAGACCGACATCGGACCGATGGCTTCCATGGCCTTGAAGCCGGGATAAACGACGATATCGACGGTAATTGCCGGGGACGCTGGCCTGTTCTGCATGGGTCTGTACTGCTCTTGACGGCTGACAAATCCGGTCATTATTGCATTAATTTCGGACATCCAGCAGAGCGCCTATTGGCCGCGGCATGGCTTGTGCGGATAATGGCAGGATTGCACAACCACTCAGGAAATCCCATATGAAAACCAAGGCAGCGATTGCATGGCAGGCGGGTAAGCCGCTAACGATCGAGGAAGTCGAGCTCGAAGGCCCTAAGGCGGGCGAGGTGCTGGTCGAGGTCAAGGCCACCGGCATCTGCCACACCGACTGGTACACGCTGTCGGGCGCCGATCCGGAAGGCATCTTCCCGGCCATCCTCGGCCATGAAGGCGCGGGCGTGGTGGTCGACGTCGGTCCCGGCGTGACATCCCTGCGCAAGGACGACCACGTCATCCCGCTGTACACGCCGGAGTGCCGCCAGTGCAAATTCTGCCTGTCGCAGAAGACCAATCTCTGCCAGGCCATCCGCTCCACGCAAGGCCGCGGCCTGATGCCGGACGCCACCTCGCGCTTCTCGCTGGACGGCAAGCCGATCTACCACTACATGGGCACCTCGACCTTCTCGAACTACATCGTGGTGCCGGAAATCGCACTGGCCAAGATCCGTTCCGACGCACCCTTCGACAAGGTCTGCTACATCGGCTGCGGCGTCACCACCGGCATCGGCGCCGTGATCTTCACGGCCAAGGTGGAGGCGGGCGCCAACGTGGTCGTGTTCGGCCTGGGCGGCATCGGCCTGAACGTCATCCAGGCGGCCAGGATGGTCGGCGCCGACAAGATCATCGGCGTGGACATCAACCCTGGCCGCGAAGAGATGGCCCGCAAGTTCGGCATGACCCACTTCGTCAATCCGACCCAGGTCGAGAACGTGGTCGACGCCATCGTCCAGCTGACCGACGGCGGCGCCGATTACTCCTTCGAATGCATCGGCAACGTCACCACCATGCGCCAGTCGCTGGAGTGCTGCCACAAGGGCTGGGGCCAGTCGATCATCATCGGCGTGGCCGAAGCGGGCAAGGAGATTTCGACCCGTCCGTTCCAGCTGGTCACCGGCCGCGTCTG
>NZ_JBFTRV010000026.1:0-65668 GCF_056399665.1 Massilia sp. 01N410
ACAAAAGCCCTGCCGGCGCAAGCCGGTGGGGCTTTGTTTTTGAATACTCGCATGAGCAGAAGGAAATCGAATCCTCGTCCGGCACGGACGAGGGGCGAGCGGGGGTGTCGAGCCGCACCGCGGCGAGCCCGCGAGCGGCTTGGCGCTTGAAAGCGCCAAGCCTCCCGATTCGCCTGACCAAGCAGTCGCGCAGCGACTGTGCCTTACCGCCACGGTTCGGCCAGGCAGATAAACGGCCTTCCGGCCGCATACCTGGCCTACCTGCTGGCCAAATGGCTCAAGCTACAGCCGTTTTGTGGTCTCCCAAGTCGCCCGAAAACGTGACCGGACCGAACTGGCAGGAGAGGGAGAAGAGGCAAGACAAGCCCAGCGGGGACCATATCGACCTGTGAAATCGATCCAGACTGACCGCGACCGGCATGAGCTTCTTTCGATGACCTTGGCGCTGAAGTATCGGCCAACAAGGCCCTTATCCCGCACCGCAGCAATTTCCTGCCGCCCCACCCTGCATCTCCAAAATTTCCTTCCGTAAACTTCACACTTTCTTCACCTCGGTAACATACTGTATCAAAAACCCAACGGATGTAACTGAAAGCAACATGATATTTCCCAAATACATACTTACGTCTTTGCAGCTCAGCAATATTGTGCAAGAGTATTTATGCGCGTACGTACACAAAGTCAGGGATAACTGACCACGTATGCATCAGTTGCTCAAAATAATTTTCATCCCAGGAGTTGTTGTGAAGCATAAAAGTATCTTGAAGAAGAGTTCCATCGCTCTGGCCGTCACCCTGGCCATCCCCGCTTTAGCTGCAGCGCAAGAAGCCAGCACGCCGGATCCAAAGATCCAGCGCGTCGAGGTGACCGGCTCCAGCATCAAACGTACGCAAACCGAAGCAGCGAACGCGGTCCAGATCATGACCCGCGACGACATCGAGAAAACCGGACAGACCACGGCGCTGGGCATCCTGACCGCCATGTCCTCGGTCAGCACTGACATCAACTCGGCCAGCGCAAGCTCGGGCAGCTTCGCAACCGGCTCTTCCGGCGTCAGCATGCGCGGCCTGAGCAAGGTCGCCACCCTGGTCCTGGTCAACGGCCGCCGCATTGCTCCTTACGGCCTGTCGGACGGCGCCCAGCAGAACTTCACCAATCTGGATGCCATCGCCACCGACGCCATCGAGCGCATCGAAGTGCTGAAAGACGGCGCATCGGCAATCTACGGCTCGGACGCCATCGCCGGCGTGATCAACATCATCCTGCGCAGCAATTACCAGGGTTTCCAGGTCAAGGGCCAGTACAGCGAAGCGCCGCACTTCCAGGACGCGCGCAACCGCAACGTGTCGGCGATCTGGGGTTATGGCGACATCGACAAGAACGGCTTCAACACCTACCTGACCGCCGAAGCCTACAAGACCGACGGCTACAGCCAGGGCGACCTGAGCTCGCACTACCCGGCCTGGCACCGCCTGACCCCGGGCCGCTCGACCTACGATGCGAAGAGCTCGTTCTCGCCGACCGGTAACTACTTCCTGAGCAGCACCAACATCGTCGCCGCACCGGGCTGCCCGGCCGCCGACATCGATCCGACCGACAAGCTCTGCAAGTGGGATGCCACGCCGTACGCCGGCCTCCGCACCAACAACAAGCGCCACGCGCTGGCCAGCAGCACCCACTTCCGCATCGGCCAGAACATCAATGCCAACTTCGAGGTCACAGCCGCCGGCGAAGTGAGCGATTACATCGTGGCCCCGTTCAGCGTCAGCAACGGCTCCGCAACCAGCTCGCAGAGCATCTGGTACAACGTGCTCGGCGGCAAGATGGTCGGTCCGTTCTCGTATCCGAAGCTGCCGGTCGGCCACCCGATGAATCCGTACAACACGGCGGTCGAGTACCGCGCGCGCATGATGGACACCGGTAACGGCTTCAACTTCAACCGTACCGATTCCGACCAGCAGCGCGTGATGCTGGCCCTGGACGGCACCATCGGCAACTGGGACTGGAAATCGGCGCTCGGCTACTCGCATTCGAGCGCGACCAAGGCAACCCGCGCCGTCAGCGCCAAGGGCTATACCGACGCGATCGTCAACAAGACCTACGTGTTCGGCAAGCAGAACGATCCGGCCCTGCTGGAATCGATGTTCCCGGTCCGTACCACGGAAGGCGAAGCCAAGGTCAAGTTCTTCGACGCGACCGTGTCGGGCACCGTGGCCCAGCTGCCGGCCGGTCCGCTGAACGTTGCGTTCGGCACCAATATCAGCCAGAACTCGTACTGGATGAAGAGCTCGGACAACGTGCTGCGCGGCGATCTGGTCGGCATCTTCGGCCTGCAGGTGGACGATTCGCGTAACGAGTACGCGCTGTTCACCGAAGCGAACGTTCCGCTGCTGAAGAACCTCGAGATGAACGCCGCGCTGCGTGCCGACAAGAGCGGCGATTTCGAGGCTCACCTGTCGCCGAAGCTGGGCCTGCGCTACACCGTCACCGACAGTCTGATGCTGCGCGCCACCGCATCGGGCGGCTTCCGTGCGCCGAACATCGTCGAATCCGGTAACGGCCTGGGCCGCAGCTCGGTCGCCACCGGCGTGAACGACCTGCGCCGCTGCCCGATCGCCAACCAGCTGAACGCACTGGTGCAGGGCGCTGCCAACGCGACCACCGCCGACAAGGCCCAAGCCAACAGCTTCCGCAACGCGGAATGCTCGGCCGGCCTGCCGAGCTTCGTGTCGTCGAACCCCAACCTGAAGCCGGAAACCTCGCGTTCGGTGACCCTGGGCGCCGTGTGGGAGCCGATCAAGAACTGGAGCGCCGGCCTGGACTACTACTTCATCGAGCGCCGCAATGAAATCGGTACCCGTTCGGTGACCGACGTGCTGAAGGGCGAAGCCAGCCTGCCGGCCGGCCAGCTGATCCGTGTCGACAACACCGCCAACGACAACGAGTTCCTGGCCCTCGTGAAGAAGTACGCGCCGACCAACACCATCAACTATGGCGGCGTCGGCCAGCTGGGCCTGGTGTACAACCCCTACGTCAACAGCGGCCGTACCCGCGTGTCCGGCTTCGACTTCGACGCATCGGGCCGCTTCAAGTTCATGGGCACGGACTTCCGCCTGAAACTCGACGGCAGCTACATCTGGAAATACCAAAACTACAGCCAGGCGCTGAACGGGTATGACGAGAACATTGCCGGCACCTGGGACTTCTACGATTTCCCGGCGTCGCGCCTGAAGACTGTCACCAAGCTGTACATGAAGAAGGGTGATTTCGATCACTCGATCACCATGAACTACAACAGCGGCTGGGGCAACAACAGCAACTCCTCGCCGACCTACTGCGTCACGCAGAAAGTCGCGCCGGAGAACATGGCTACCTGTAACCATGTCGGCAGCAACACCACCTTCGACTACTCGCTGACCTACTCGGGTATCGATCACGTGAAGCTGAGCCTGTACGTGACCAACATCTTCGAACAGGACTATCCGATCACCTGGCGTGACGGCTACGTCACGCAGTTCCGCCGCGTGGCAGTGGCTGCGACCTACAAGTTCTGATCGCCGACGTCCGGCGTGAAAGCTGAAAGACCAGGCTTCGGCCTGGTCTTTTTTTTCGCCCGCCGCCTAGGAGGTCGGGCCCGGATCGGTTCCCGGCGTCATCATGAGTTCCTTCGCCAGCGCATCGTTGAATGCCGGCAGATCGTCCGGCTTGCGGCTGGTGACCAGGCGCGCATCGATCACCACTTCGTCGTCGGTCCACTCGGCGCCGGCGTTGGTGAGATCGCGCTTCAGGCTGGGCCAGCTGGTCAGGTGCTTGGCGCTGGCGATGCCGGCATCGATCAGGGTCCAGGGACCGTGGCAGATCGCGCCGACCGGCTTGTCCTCGACGTCGAAGCCACGGATGAAATCGATCGCTTCCCTGCTCATGCGCAGCATGTCGGGATTGGCCACGCCGCCGGGCAGCACCAGGGCGTCGAAGTCGGCCGGATCGGCATCGCGCACGTTCATCTCGACCTTGAACCGGTCGCCCGGCTGCAGGTGGTTGAAGCCCTGCACCTCCTCGCCGGCGTTCTTCGGCGACAGCAGCACCACGGTCGCGCCCCGTTCTTCCAGATAGGACCGCGGGCTGGTGTATTCGATCTGCTCGACGCCGTCCGTCATCAGCATGGCGACGCGCTTGCCCTGCAAGGGCCTGCCTGATACCTGTTCCATATGAACTCCTTCCGGGCTCAGTGTGCGCCCGCTTGCCCCGGCTGGACCGCGGCCAGCTCGCTGAGGATGGCCTGGTTGAAGGCCGGGATGTCGTCAGGCTTGCGGCTGGTGACGAGCTTGCCGTCGACCACCACCTGTTCGTCGGTCCACTGCGCGCCCGCGTTCTGCAGGTCGAGCTGGAGGCTTGGCCAGCTGGTCATGCGCTTGCCGGTCACCAGGTCGGCGTCGATCAGGGTCCAGGGGCCATGGCAGATGGCGGCGATGGGCTTGTTCTCGCGGCCGAATTCGCGGATGAAGGTGATCGCCTCCGTCGACAGACGCAACTGGTCGGGATTGGCGACGCCGCCCGGCAGCACCAGCGCGTCGAAGTCGGCCGGACGCGCATCGCGCACGTCGAGTTCGACCTTGAACTTGTCGGCGGGGTCGAGGTGGTTGAAGCCCTGGATCTCGTCGCCGCTCGGCTTCGGCGAGACCAGGGTCACCTTGGCGCCCTGCTGTTCGAGGAAGCTGCGCGGCCCGGTGTATTCGACCTGCTCGACGCCGTCCGTCATCAGGATGGCGACTCGTTTGCCCTGCAGGGCCTGGCCAGCGCCCGGTTGCGGATTCTGTTGCGAATTCTGTTGCATGAGACCTCCTTCAATCGATGAAAAGTGATCGCTGTGGGAGGTCCGATTGTAGTTTTGCCCGCCTCGGGACGGCGCGCGCTTCCCTATCTAATCGAGTCCCAGCGCGTGCAGGCGCGCGCGCAGGCGGCGCACCTCGTCGCCGAGGTCGACCACCAGCGCGGCCACGTCCTCGTTGGCGTCGAAGTCGCGTTCCACCCGCAGCAGGCGGCGCGCGCGCAGCAGGTCGCCGCTGCGGAAGCGCCATTCGGTCACTTGTATGGCTGGCTGGCCGCCGAGGATGCCCGCGCGCACCCGGCGCACCACCCATTCCGGCTCCACGTTGCAGGCGCGCGCCAGCTCTTCGAGGGTCAGTGCAGCGTCGTCCAGCAGTACGCCGCTGATGCTCGTCATCTCATGCATCGCTCAAGCTCCTATGCGTTCGCGTGGGTTGAAGGCGAGGTCGCGCGCCATCGTCTCGTACAGTTCGCGCGCGCGCTGGCTGGTGGCCGGCGGCAGCACCACGTCCAGGATCAGGTAGAGGTCGCCGGGCTGCGAGGATGGGATGCCCCTCCCCTTCAGGCGCAGCTTGCGGCCGCTCTGCGACCCCGGCGGCACCGTCACCTCGACCGCGCCGGACGGCGTCGGCACCGAAATGCCGGCCCCCAGCGCCGCTTCCCACGGCGCCACCGGCACGTTCTGGTAGACGCTGGAACCCTCGACGCGGTAGCGCGCATCGGGGTTGAACTGGATCTCCAGATACAGGTCACCCGGCCCGCCGCCGCCGATGCCCGGATGGCCCTGGCCCGCCAGGCGCAGCTGCTGTCCCGGCGTCACGCCCTTCGGGATGTTCACGCTCAGGGTCTTCTCCTGCTGGCCGGCGCGCAGGCCGATGGTGCGCGTGGCGCCCTGGTAGGCGTCGCGCAGGTCGATCGAGATGGCGGCGTGGATGTCCTCGCCGCGCATCTGGAAACCGCCGCCGCCCATGCCCGCGCCCGCGCCGCCGCGGTGGCTGCGCCCCCGCCCCATGTGCGCGAACAGGTCGGCGAAGATGTCTTCCGCGCTGCCGCCTTCGTTGCCGAAATCGTACTGGCCGTACTGGCGGCCCCAGTCGGGCGGCGGCTGGAAGCCTTGGCCCTGGCGCGGCGCCTGGCCGAGCGCATCGTAGGCGGCGCGTTTCTCGGCGTCGCCCAGCACCTCGTAGGCCTCGTTGATTTCCTTGGTCTTCTCGGTCGCGTCCTTGTGCTTGCTGACGTCCGGATGATATTGCCGGACCAGCTTGCGGTAAGCCTTCTTGATGTCGTCCGCGGACGCGGTCCGTTCGACACCAAGGGTCTGGTAGTAGTCCTTGTATTCCACGAGCGGGCTCCTGGATGGGGTTCGATGGTTTGGATGCCTTTACATGGAGGTCATCAGCCTGCTTTTCAATTCAATGTAGCTCATGCCAGGGCAAACGGCGCGCACGCACCGCTACGGAACGATGGGCAGTATGATCATTGCGGTGGCGGCTAAAAGATATACTCCCTGCGCCTTTCGGCGATCTGCTGCGCGGACTGCTGCTGCTCGGGGTCGACGATGCTGCGGACAGCCTCCTCCGTAAGAGGCCTGTGCAGGATGGCGCCGACGCCATCGGGCTTCCCGTCGGCGGGCGGCACCGATCCGGGATCGGCCAGCAAGAGGATGGTCGCGTCCGGCAGACACCGTTTCAGTTCTCCGGTCAGGGATCGCCTGTCGCCTGGAAGGAGGGCCGTACAGGTAACGATCAAATCGAACTGGATCAAACGGGCAGCGTATAACGCCTTTTTTTGATTGAAGACCGGGGTTGTCAGGTACCCCATCGATGACAGCACAGCGGCAGTGTTGTTACATAGTTCCGAGTTTTTTTCCAGAATCAAAGCATACTTCATGGACTATCCCTGTCTTTATTGTAACTTATGGTCGCCATTATAAGGGTATCGAAAGGATAAGGACAAACCAATCGGATCGCGTCCATGCATCACGCTTACGACTCCTGATCTCGCACATGCCCCCATCGTTCGACGAGCTAGTCAATACTGCTGAGCAGTGCTAAATTTGCAATGCCAGGTATTTACCAGGGGGGATTCGGCACATGAGCATGAGCAAATGGGTCAAACGGACCAGCATCGCGCTGGTGGGGCTCGCCCTGCTGGGAGTAGCCGCCACCGTGGTCGGCAAGGCGCTGGGCGAGCGCAAGATGATGCGCAACGTGGTGCTGCAGGTGCGGCCGCTGGACGTGCTGCCGGATCCTGCGCGCATCGAGCATGGACGCTACCTTTACAACACCCGCGGCTGCGCCGAATGCCATGGTGCCAACGGCGCCGGCAAGACCGTCATCAGCGATGGCGGCATGCACGTGGTGGCGCCCAACATCACCGCGGGTCCGAACGGCACCACCGCACGCTACCAGCTGGTCGACTGGGTGCGCACCGTGCGCCACGGCGTCAAGCCGAACGGCAACCCGGTCATGATCATGCCCAGCGAGGACTACAGCCGCCTCACCGACGAGGACATGGCGGCGCTGATCGCCTTCCTCCAGCAGATGCGCCCCGTACCCGGCAGCAAGGCCGTGATCGAGGTGCCGGTTCCGGTGAAGGCCCTGTACGCCTTCGGCGTGATCCAGGACGCGTCCGAAAAGATCGACCATGCGCAGCCGCCCTTCCGCCCCGTATCGGCCGCCGTCACGCCGGAATATGGCGCCTACGTGGCGAACGCCTGCATCGGCTGCCACGGCGCCACCCTCAGCGGCGGCAGGATTCCCGGCACGCCGCCGTCCTGGCCGGCGGCCGCCAACCTGACGCCCGGCAAGGGCAGCGCCATGACCCGCTATCCGACCCCGGAACTGTTCATGGCGATGCTGCACAGCGGCCAGCGCCCGGACGGCAAGCCGGTCAGCGCCGTCATGCCCTTCGGCTCGCTCAAGCAGATGAACGAGACCGACATGCGGGCGCTGTACGCCTATCTGAAGACGGTGCCGCCGCGCGAGGCGGGACGGCACTAGTAGGGTGGGCGCGGCCGGCGTCGGCACTCTGTGCCCAAGCGTAAAGTTCGCAGACCGGCAACGCCATCGTGGGCACGGAGTGCCCACCCTACAGTAGAATCATCGGTTTCGTTCGCAAACCGAGTCATGACGTCCACTACCACCACCACGCAGTCCTCAAACCCCGTCCGCACCGAGATCGCGACCCTGTGGCGCCTGTCGTGGCCGATGCTGGTCGGCCAGCTGGCGACGGTCGGCATGGGCGTCGTGGACGTCGCGATGACGGGCCATGTCAGCGCCGCCGAACTGGCCGCGGTCTCGCTCGGCACCTCGGTGTGGTCGATCATCCTGGTGACCGTGATGGGGGTCATGATGGCCGTGAACTCGGTGGTCGCGCACGAAATGGGCGCCGGGCGCTTCGACAGGATCTCGCACTCGGTGCGCGAGTCGCTGTGGATGGGCCTGCTGGTCGGCATTGCCGGCTGTGCGGCCGCCAACCTGTGCGCCCTGCTGTTCGACCACATCGGCCTCGAGCAGGCGGTGGCCGATCGCGCCAAGACTTTCCTTCACATCATCAGCCTCGGCATGCCGGCCTTCGGCTGCTACCGCGCACTGTACGGCTACACCACCAGCATCAACCAGACCAAGCCGATCATGGTCATCGCCATCCTCGGCCTGCTGTACAACGTGGTGCTCAACTGGGGCCTGATCTTCGGCCATTTCGGCCTGCCCAGGATGGGCGCGCTGGGTTGCGCGGTCTCGACCGCCAGCGGCGTGTGGCTGATGCTGGCCGCCATGATCGGCTGGATCAGGTTCTCTCCGGCCTATCGCGCGACCTACCCGTTCACGCACTGGGAAGGCCCGAACTGGCGCGAGATCGGCAGCATGCTGCGCCTCGGCCTGCCGATCGGCGTCACCCATTTCGCCGAGGTCAGCGCCTTCGGCATCGTCAGCCTGCTGGTGGCGCGCTTCGGCGTGGTGCAGGTGTCGGCGCACCAGATCGCGCTGAACTTCACCTCGCTGGTGTTCATGGTGCCGATGAGCTTCGGCATCGGCACCCTCACCCGCGTCGGCCAGGCGATGGGCGAAGGCAATGCGCAGCGCGCCCGCTTCGTGGCCTGGACCGGCACCGGCCTGTGCGTCTTCTTCGGCCTGCTGTCGGCCATCTTCATCGCCCTGTTCCGCTGGCAGATCGCCGCCATGTACACCTCGGACGCCGTGGTGCAGGCCACCTGCGCCCTGCTGCTGCTGTTCGCCGCCATCTTCCAGCTGTCGGACTCGACCCAGGTCGCGGCCGCATCGAGCATCCGCGGCTACAAGGTCACGCGTTCGCCGATGGTGATCCAGATGATCGCCTTCTGGGGCGTGGCCCTGCCGGTCGGCTGGATCCTCGGGCTGGCGCCTGAATGGTTTCCATGGTCGCCCGCCGAGCCGATGAAGGCCACCGGCTTCTGGATCGGACTGGTGCTGGGCCTGACGGTGGCGGCGGTGCTGCTGGCGTGGTCGCTCAACAATCTCTCGAAGCTGCGGGTACGCGAAGCGCGCTCTGCTTCTTGAGATGCAAGGCACATATTTACAGCGCTCGGCGCCTTACTCTGGTATCGTCTCGCCCGTTGCACAAAATTAATTTTTATCCGCGAGACAATCCATGCGCCTCATTCTTGCCCTTCTTGCCGCCCTGGCGGCCGTTCCCGCATCCGCGGAACGCCTGACCCTGGACCGCATCTACGCCGACCCGGCGTTGTCCGGCCCCGGCGTTCGTAACGTACGCGTGTCGCCCGACGGCGAACGCGTGACCTTCCTGCGCGGCCGTGCCGACAACCAGTTCCAGCTGGACCTGTGGGAATACAATATGAAGGACAAGACCACGCACCGCCTGGTCGACTCCAAGAAGCTGGTCCCGCTTGAAAACCTGTCGCTGGAAGAAAAGGCGCGCCGCGAGCGTGCGCGTACCGCCAGCCTGTCCGGCATCATCAGCTACAGCTGGTCGCCGGACGGCAAGCAGATCCTGGTGCCGATCGCCGGCGACCTCTACCTGGTCGACGTCGCCAATCCGGATAATGCGCGCAAGGTTGCCTCGGGTAACGTCGGCGATCCGAAGATCTCGCCGAAGGGCCGCTACGTTTCCTTCGTGCGCGACCAGAACCTGTATGTGATCGACCTGTCGACCGGCAAGGAACGCCAGCTGACCCTTGATGGCAAGGGCACCATCCACAATGGCGAAGCCGAATTCGTCGCCCAGGAAGAGATGGGCCAGCGCACCGGTTACTACTGGGCGCCGGACGATTCCGCGATCGCCTACAAACGCTACGACGAAGCCCCGGTGCCGGTCGCGCGCCGCTTCGAAATCTTTGCCGACCGTACCGAAGTCATCGACCAGCGCTATCCGGCCGCCGGCGATCCCAACGTGCTGGTCGACCTGATGATCGTCGACCCGGCAAGCGGCGCACAGAAGCAGGTCGACCTGGGTCCGGAGAAGGACATCTACCTGGTGCGCGCCGACTGGAGCGCGGACGGCAAGAACCTGGTCTACCAGCGCCAGTCGCGCGACCAGAAGCGCCTCGACCTGGTCGCCGTCGACGCCGCCAGCCTGGCCCAGCGCACCCTGCTGACCGAAACCTCGAAGACCTGGGTCAGCATCCACGACGACCTGAAATTCCTGAAGAACCGTCCGGCCTTCATCTGGGCATCGGAGCGCAGCGGCCGCAACCACCTCTACCTGTTCGACCTGAACGGCACGCTGCTGCACCCGATCACCAAAGGCGAATGGGGCGTCGACAACATCCTGGCCGTGGACGAGGATGCCGGCAAGGTCTACATCGCCTCGAACAAGGATGCGGTGACCGACAAGCAGACCTATGCGCTAAACCTGGACGGCAGCAATGCCGACAAGCCGGTGCGCATCACCAAGCTGGATGGCATGCACGACACGTCCTTCGCGCGCAACGGCAAGATCTTCGTCGACACCTTCTCGGATCCGAAGACCCCGCCGCAAGTGTCGATCCGCAAGGCCGACGGCACCATGGTCGAGTGGCTCGAGCATAACGAGATGAACGCCAGCCACCCATACGCGAAGTACATGGCGGATCACCTGCCGACCGAGTTCGGCAGCATCAAGGCGCACGACGGCCAGACCCTGTACTACTCGATGATCAAGCCGGCCAACTTCAATCCGGCCAAGCGCTATCCGGTCTTCCTGTTCGTCTACGGCGGTCCGCACTCGCAGCAGGTCATCCGCGGCTGGGGCAACTTGTTCAAGCAGTACATGGCACAGCAAGGCTTCGTGGTGTTCACCTTGGACAACCGCGGCTCCTCGCGCCGCGAGCGCGCCTTCACCGACGTCATCTACGGCGAACTGGGCAAGCATGAAGTCGAAGACCAGCTGACCGGCGTCGACTGGCTGGCCAAGCAGAGCTTCGTCGATCCGAAGCGCGTCGGCGTGTTCGGCTGGAGCTACGGCGGCTTCATGACCCTGCGCCTGCTGGAAGCGGGGTCAAGCAAGATCGCGATGGGCGTGTCGGTGGCGCCGGTGACCGACTGGGCACTGTACGACACCCACTACACCGAGCAGTTCATGGGCGCGACGCCCAAGTCGAATCCGGAAGCGTACAAGCAGAGCGGCGTGTTCGCCCACCTGGACGGCCTGAAGTCGCCGCTGCTGCTGGTGCACGGCATGGCCGACGACAACGTACTGTTCACCAACAGCACGCGCCTGATCGACTCCCTGGTCAACCGCAACGTGCGCTTCGAGCTGATGACCTACCCGGGCGCCAAGCACGGCATCTCCTCGCGCACCGGCCAGCGTCACGTGTACGGGATGATCGAGGCTTTCTTCAAGAAGAACCTCGGCGGCACCGGTGCCAAGTAATGCGTAGGGTGGGCACTCCGTGCCCACGTTCAACGTAAAAACAGCCGCTTTCGAGYGGCTGTTTTCATTCGTGGGCACGGAGTGCCCACCCTACGAAGCGATTATTTGGTCGCGTCGTGAATCGTTTCCTGCGCATCGCCCAGGGTTTCCTGCGCCTTGCCCTCGGCCTGGTTCTTCAGGCCTTTCGCCTGCTGTTGCTTGCTGTCGACCAGCTTGCCGGCTTCTTCCTGAATTTTGCCGCCGATGTCTTTCAGTTTGCCTTCGACTTGATTCGAGTTCATGGTGCTCTCCTTTCATTGACTGTGACTCAATGATAAGAAAGCTAGTCCAGCGGCTCCGTTCGCGCACGCACATAGCTCGTCAATACGAAACTGGTGCCCTGCTTCGGTCGACTGTGAGAGCATGTCGGTATGAACGAGCAGCCCTCATCACCGGACGGCGAGCAGGCTGGGCCGGCGCCCGCGCAGCGCAGCGTCCTGCGGCGCCACGCCTTGATCGACGGTATCGCCATCGTCTTCCTGGCCCTGCTGGCCGCCGTCTATTACGCCGCCAATGCCCTGCTGCTGGTCTTCGCCTGCATCCTGTTCGCGATCCTGCTGTATGAGCTGAGCGTCCTGCTGTGCCGCCGCTTCGGGCTGAACCGCAAGCTGGGTCTGGGCATCGTGGTGGCGGTGCTGCTGCTCATCATCGGGCTGGGCGGCTGGGCAATGTCGCCGCGCATCGCCGAGCAGGCCAACCAGCTCGCGAAAGAGGTGCCGGCCTCGCTGGAGCGCCTGCAGCAGATGGTCGGCCAGCATCCCCTGCTCAGGCGCATCGCGGACGAATTGCCGCAGCCGAAGCGGCTCATGCAATACCTCGGCCAGATGGTGCCGAATGCCGGCCTGTTCTTCGGCGGCGTGCTGGGCGCGGTCGCCAACGTCGCCATCATCCTGTTCGTCGGCATCTATTTTGCGGTGTCCCCGCGCAGCTACATCGACGGCTTCCTGAAACTGGTGCCGCCGGCAAAGCGCGCCCGCGTCCAGCAGGTGCTGCACGAGATCGGCCGCACCCTGGGACGCTGGCTGCTCGGCACCTTCTGCGCGATGCTGATCGCGGGGATTGCGACCACGATCGGGCTGGGCCTGCTCGGCGTGCCGCTGGCGCTGATCCTCGGCATCATCGCCGGCCTGCTCGACTTCATTCCCTATGTCGGTCCGATCATGGCGGGCGTGCCGGCGGTGCTGATCGCGCTATCGGTGGATCCGCAGCTGGCGCTGTACACGGTGCTGCTCTTCCTCGGCATCCAGATGGTGCACGGCTATGTGCTGCAGCCCTTGATCGACTCGCACACCGTGCGGATCGCGCCCGGCCTGATCATCGTGATGCAATTGGTGTTCGGCACCATCTTCGGCTTTGCCGGCATCGCGCTGGCGACGCCGCTGACGGCCACCTTGATGGTGCTGATCAAGATGCTGTATGTCGAGGACATCCTTGGCGACCGGTCTCAGGAGCAAGACGGCGCGCCGCCGAGTGGATAAAGGCTAGCATGGCTTTACCCAACAATTGCAAAGGACACCACGACGATGAACACGCCCGCCCTGCTCCCCTCCGCCCTGATCGGCGCCGTCGCGAGCGCACGCTCGATGACGCCCATGGCCACGATCGCCACGGCGCGCCTCGCCGACCGCGATACGCCGGGCGAACTCGCCCTGCTGGACCGCCCCTTGTTCAAATACGGTGCCCTCGCAATGGGAGTCGGAGAACTGTTCGGCGACAAGATGAAGACGGCGCCCGACCGCACCGTCTTCCTGGGTCTGCTGGCGCGCGTATTGAGCGCCGGGATCGCCGGTGCGGCGCTGGCTCCGAAGGGCCGGGAAAAAGCCGGCGCAGCGGTCGCGGTGGCCACCGCCGTACCGCTCGCCTACCTGACGCTGGCCGCCCGCAAGCAGGCCATGGCGCGCATCGGCCAGACCCGCAGCGGGCTGATCGAAGATGCCCTGATCGTCGCCGCGGGCGCCGCGATCGTGGCGCTGACGACGCGGCAGGAAGGCGATTAGTCGGGAAGCCGGATATCGGTCAGCTTCCACTCCGCGAAACCCCGGCGCTGCATGACGAGCGCCATCGTATTTTTCCTGGCGCCGCTGCCTTCCCTTTCGGCATGGAAGAGGATGGTATCGGCGCCTTGCCTTTCGGTGCGCCAGACGGTCTTCCTGCGCTCGGCGGTATCCTGCCCGCCTTCGGCGCTTTCGCCGTTCCCGATCTTGAACTTCCCTTCGCGCATCGCAAACATGATCGTCTCCGGGCGCACAGCCGTGTCGATCAGTTTGTCGATCAGCACCCCTGCCAGCAGGCTGCCGAGATTGTTGCCGCCGTTCGCCTTGTCTTGATCCAGCCGCGCCGAGAACTGGCTCTTCAGGCTCTCACGCACCCTGGGAAAATCGACGCGTTCGTTGAAGCGCCCAGCGTCGGCCGCCACCGCGGCATCGCGCAGTTCGCGCATCGCCAGATAAGGCGACCAGTACCAATATGCCGCCACGCCGGCAAGCAAAACGGCCGCAAGGGCCGAGAGAATCCGCTTCTGTAATGATTTCATTGCCGGGATTCTAATTGGAAAAGAAAACAGCCGCACGAGGCGGCTGTTTGGGAGGGAAACGCTTAGGCAATGCAGATCAGCGGTTACCCTTGCCGACGATATCTTTCGCGTCGCCGACTTTTTCCTGCACCTTGCCTTCGACCTGCTTGTTCAGGCCTTTGGCTTGCTGCTCGCTGCTACCAACGGCTTTGCCGACACCTTCCTGAATCTTGCCGCCAATGTCCTTGGCCTTGCCTTTGATCTGGTCCTTGTTCATGGACACCTCCTTTCGTTAAGTTCACGAATCCTCGGCCCGCTGCGCATCCCATCCGGTGGACCGCCGAGACTGGTGGCGGTGTCGAGGTCCCGTCGCTACCGCTCGGCTGTCGAGCGGCACAGGTTCATCTTGGGCCGATTCCGGCCCTCACTCTGTTCGCCGGTTAACGTAGTGGAATCAATTCTTGTAACGGAATCAGTTTTTCCGCCACACACTGGCGAGCCAAGGCTGTTGCTCGCGCGGCAATCCGACCGGCCGGTAATAATGATGTATGGGCGTGAAGCCGGCCCCGACCACGTAAGCTTCCCAGGCCGGATAGTCGTGGAAACAGCCCCAGCGCGGGCCGTTCCAGCCCTCTTCGTTATTGCCGCGCGGGTTGGAGCTGAACAGCACGCCGCCCGGCTTGAGCGCGGCGTGCAGCTCGCCCAGCACCTTGGGCAGCAGGCTGCGCGGCACGTGGAAGAGCGAGGCGTTCGCATAGATGCCGTCGAACATCTCGTCCGGCAAGTCGAGGTCGATGAAATTCTGCAGCCACACTTCGCAGCCGCTGTACTGCGCGGCCATCTCCACGAAGCGGGCGCTGCCGTCCAGGCCGATGGCGCGGTGGCCCATGTCCCTGAAGGTTTTCAGGTCGCGTCCCGGGCCGCAGCCGAGGTCGAGGATGGTATGGGGAGGGTCGGCCTCGATCGCGTCGAGCAAGGCCGCGATGTTCTGGCTGACGTCGTGGTCCATGGTGCCGGCGAAGAAACGCGGCGCCACTGCGTCGTAGTGATGCAAGGTACGTTCCGAAATCTCGCGGAAGTCGTCGTGCTGTCCCATACATGGATGCGCGCCCAGCATGCGGCGCTTGAGGTCGAGAAAATGCTGCTTCATGAACCACCTGCAACAAGAATGCCAGGCCCCTGATTCTAGGCCTGGCAGTCCCGCTGCCGGCGTCCCTTACCTTCTACAAACTAATTACCAGACGCGAACACGCTCGTCCGGCGCCAGGTAGAGCTTCTGGCCCGGCTGCACGTCGAAGGCCTTGTACCAGGCGTCCAGGTTGCGCACGGTGGCGGCGCGGTACTGCGGCGGCGCGTGACCGTCGGTCAGGATGCCGCGGCGTTCGGCCGCTTCGCGCGCCTTGTTGCGCCAACTGTGCGCGAAGCCCAGGAAGAACTGGCGGTCGCCCTCTTCGCCGGCCTTGTTGCCGGAGGCAAGCTTGTAGGCATCGTAGGAGGCGGCCAGGCCAGCCAGGTCGGCCAGGTTTTCCGACAGCGTCAGCTGGCCGTTGACGGACAGGTCCGGGAAGGGTTTGTAGGTGTTGTACTGCTCCACCAGCTTGCCGGACGCGGCCTTGAAGTGCTCCATGTCCTGCTTGGTCCACCAGTCGCGCAGGCGGCCCTGGGCATCGAACTGGGCGCCCTGGTCGTCGAAGCTGTGGCTGATCTCGTGGCCGATGACGGCGCCGATCGCACCGTAGTTGGTGGCGTCGGAAGCCTTCGGATCGAAGAACGGCGGCTGCAGGATCGCGGCCGGGAAGTTCAGCGCATTCTGCAACGGCAGGTTGACGGCATTGACCAGCTGCGGCGGCATCGACCATTCGGTGCGGTCCGGCTTGCGGTGCAGCTTGGCGATTTCCTGGGCGGTGTGGAATTCGTCCGCGCGCACGGCATTGCCGAAGGCGTCATCGAGCACGACCTTCAGGCCCTCGTACGACTTCCACTTGTCCGGATAGCCCACGCCCACGTACAGGGTCTTGAGCTTTTCCTTGGCCTGGGCGCGGGTGGCCGGCGCCATCCAGTCGAGCTTGTCGACGCGCTTGCCGAAGGCATCGACGATATTGCCGACCATCTGCTGCAGGCGCGCCTTGTTCTCGGCCGGGAAGTACTTCGAGACGTAGATCTTGCCGACCGCCTCGTCCATCGCCTCGTTGGTCGCGGCCAGTGCGCGCTTCCAGCGCAGCGACTGTTGCGGCGTGCCGCTCAGGGCCTTGCCGTAGAACTCGAAACGCTGGTCGGACACGGCTTTCGGCAGTACGCTCGCCATCTGGTTGATGCGGTGGAAGGCCAGGTAGTCCTTCCAGGTCTGCAGGTCGACCTTCTGCACCAGTGCGGCTTCGCCCACCACCGCGCTCGGATGCCAGACGATGAATTTCTGCTGGTCGCCCAGGCGCGCGGCCTTGAAGAAGGCGTTCCAGTCCATGCCCGGGGCCTTGGCGGTGAAGTCCTTCGCGGTCCAGGTGTTGTCGGCCTTCAGCACGTCGGCCGAATCGGCGCGGGTGGCATGGGTGTTGGCGATGTCGACTTCGAGCGCGAACACCTTGGCGGCGCGTGCCTCGGCATCGCTCGCGGTTTTACTGTAATCGGCCAGCTTCAGCATGGCCGCGATGTGCTGCTGGTACTTGGTGCGCAGCTCGGCCATCTTCGGATTGTTGTCCAGGTAGTAGGCGCGGTCCGGCATGCCCAGGCCACCCTGCAGGAGGTAGGGCATGTGGCGCGTGGTGTCGTGCAGGCCCTGCGCGACCCACAGGCCGAACAGGTTCTCGGTAAAGAAGTGGGTGTTGTTCAGGGGGTCGACGTCGGCGCGGATCGATTCGCCCAGCGCGCGCGTGAGGCCGGCCTTGTCCTTGATGGCCTCGATCTTCGCCAGCATCGGCTTGAGCGGGGCGATGCCCTTGCCTTCGATGGCCGGCTCGTTCATGTAGGAGCGGTAGTAGTCGGATACCTTGCGGGGCTCGCCGCCCAGCTTCTTGTCGTCGGCGAGGCCCTCGATCATCTTGACGATGCGCTGGTTGGTCTCTTCCGCCAGCGCGCCCATCGCGCCCCAGGAGCTGCGGTCGGCCGGGATCTCGGTCTTCGACAGCCAGTCGCCGTTCGCGTAGGCGAAGAAATCGTCGCCCGGGCGGATGGCCGCGCTGCCTTGCGGCGCTTCGGCCTTCGGCGCGGCGGCCGGCTGCGCCTGCCCTGCCGCCTGGCCCGGCATCGAGATCACGGCGGCGCCGCACAGGGCGAACACGATCGCCGTCTTTACTGGTGTCCAGCTGGTCTTCATGGAATTCCCTTCTTGTTGATTGATCTGCTTATTGTAGTACCTGGGGTTCATTTCAGCGCCTCGCGCACCTGTGGCAGCAGGCGCGCCTTCTGGGCCGCGCGCACGCGCACGCCATTGGCGACCCGCTGCGCTTCGACCTGCGCGTCGGCCTCGAAGTTCTGGCGAACGTAGTCTTCCATGCGCTGGGCGTCCTGGACGCTCGAGGACGCGGTGACGATGCCCGGGAACACCCGGTAGCGGTTCAGCGCATCCTGGGTTTTCATCAACGGCTCGCGGTTGGCGACGGCGAAGTTCCAGGCCTGGTCGAGGTGTTCGCGGCCCACGCCCAGCACGATGCGGGCGACCATGGTCGGCGGCGTCGACGGCGCCAGCGACATCTGCAGCACCTTGTCGGCCAGGGCCGAATCCTGGACCTGGATCAGCGCCCCGGTCAAGCGCGAGCGCTCCTCGTTGTTCTGGCTCGCGGCCAGGCGCCCGGCGATGGCGTCGAAGGTGGCGGCGTCGGCGTAGCGGCCGGCGGCCGAGGTGACGAAGCCGATCATCGCCGGGCTGACCGCGGCGGGTTCCTTCAGCCAGCGCTGGAAGCGGCTGCGGGCCTGGGTGATCGCCTCCTCGTCGCCGGCGCGGGCCAGGACGCCGGCCAGCAGGGCGCGCAGCTGGGCGTCTTCGGCGGTTTCGCCCGGCTTTTCGTCCCAGCCCAGTTTCGCCAGCTTCGGTTTTGCAAAGCCGATGATGAAGCGGCGGACCAGCGGCCGTTCCGGCTCGCCGCGCGCCAGCGCATCCAGGAAGTTCAGGTTGGCAGCGATAGCCTCCCAGACCGCCAGGCGCGGCTCGTCGGCCAGTTGGCCGGCCAGCTTCAGGTATGCCTCGAGCGGCACGCTGCCGGCCGTGACCTGGGTCCAGGTGTCGTTCAGGAGCTTCAGGCGGGTGGCGTCCGGCAGGTGCGCGGCCTGGCCGGCCAGGGCGTCGAAGCTGGGACGGTCGTACTGGATGCGGAAGTAGCCGACGCTGTGCGGATCCACCACCAGCGCGCCTTCGCAGCCCGGCAGCATCAGGCGGGTGCTGGCGCCGGACAGCAGGGTATACATGGCCTTGCCGTTCACGGTACCGACCTGCACGGGCACGTTCCACAGCCGGTTTTCGGTGGCCGGCTCGTCGAGGCGGAACTGCTGCTGGCTGAGGCTCACCTTGCGCTTGCCGTCCTCGCAGACCTGCTCGACCTTGATGAGCGGGAAGCCCGGCTGGGTGGTCCAGTCCGAGGCCAGCTTGCCGACCGGCTTGCCGGACGCCTGCTCCAGCGCCGCCCACAGGTCGCTTGACGTCGTGTTCGAGTACTGGTGCTTCGCCATGTAGGCGCGGATGCCCTTGCGGAAGGCGTCTTCGCCGAGATACGCCTCGAGCATGCGCAGGAAGGCCTGGCCCTTCTCGTAGGTGATGTCGTCGAAGGCGTCGGCGGCCTGGGCTTCGGTCTCGACCGGGGTCTGGATCGGATGGGTGGTCTTGCGCGAGTCGAGGTTCATGACGCGCTCGCGGTCGCCGATGTTGGCCAGGTAGGGCCGCCACTCAGGGTGGAAATGCTCGGTGGCCTTGGACGCCATCCAGGAGGCGAAGCCCTCGTTCAGCCACAGATTGTCCCACCAGGCCATGGTCACCAGGTTGCCGAACCACTGGTGGGCCATCTCGTGGGCGTTGACCGAGAATGTGCCCTGCTTGACGCTCTCGGGGCTGGTCTTCGGGTCGTACAGCAGGGTGTTCTCGTTGTAGACGATGCCGCCCCAATTCTCCATCGCGCCATTGAAACCGTTCGGGATCGCAATCTGGTCGAGCTTGGCCAGCGGATACGGCACGCCGAAGTAATTGTTATAGAAGTGAAGCAGGTCGCGGCTGGCGCTCAGCGCGAATGCGCCCTTGTCCTTCTTGCCCTCGGTGGTGACGACGCCGATCTCGACCCCGTCCTGCCTGGCACTGATGCGCTCGAACTCGCCGGCCGCCAGCACCACCAGGTAGCTCGGCATCTTCGGGGTCGGCTTGAAGCTGATGCGCTGCTTGCCGCCGGCAAGCTTGGCCTGCTTGTCGACCGGGGTATTCGAATAGGCCTTCAGGCCCGCCGGCAGGTCGACCGACAGGCGGAATTTCGCGCGAAAGGCGGGCTCGTCCCAGGTCGGCAGCATGCGCCGGGCGTCGGTCGGCTCCATCGTGGTGGCGATCAGCTTCTTGTCGGCCTTGCCGGCCTGGTAATTCACATAGAACAGGCCGCGCCCTTCCCGATTGATCTTGCCGCGGAAGGCCAGGTCCAGGCGGTAGCGCCCCGGCGCGAGTTCATGCGGAAGGGTGAAGCTGAGGGTTTCCTGCTTGTCGTCCAGCACCGGCGTCAGCTTGAGCTGCTTCATGCCCTTGCCCGACAGGGCCGCGCTCTCGATCTCCAGGGCGGCGGCGTTCAGCATGATGGTCGAGGTCGGTTTGAGGACGTCGATCTCGATGCCTTCGGTGCCGCTGAAGGTATTGGCCTCGATGTCCGGCGCCAGGTGGGCGATGTATTCGACCGGAACGACATCCTTGGGCAGCTTGCCCGGTGTCTTATCAAAAGAAAATGGTGCCTCAGCATGGGCACCAATGGCGGCAATGGCCAGCGCGGTAGCGCCGAACGCCTGGAATCGTCTCATGGACTTTTCTCCCTCTCTCTCATCTTGTTATCGTCGGCGCTGCTGTGGCGCACCGATCCACCCTGCACTATAGGCAAGAGAAATGGCAAGGATGACAGGATTGCGACAGACTGCAAAAAGCCGCGCTGGATTGCACGATCCGGGGAGCAGGTCGCATTCTGCCCCTTTCCTTCGTGCGCCACAGTCTGCCGGAAACGGGCATGATCTTGATGTCGAAAAATTTTTAAAAAAATCTTTCGAAAACCCTAAAGTTCCCTAAAGCGGAGCCGTTAAGGTCTTAGATACCCGGCAATCCGGCCGGAAAAATTGCTTTTGGTGCACCATGACGTCCAACGAAGTCCTCGCCATGTACGAAAACATCGCCGCCCTCAGCGGCCGCATGGCGGCAGCGGCCCGCGACGGCGACTTCGACGGCCTGGCCCGCCTGGAAACCCAGTGCGCCCTGCAGGCAAGCGCCACCAAGTCGGGCGTTCCGGCACTCGAAGGCGCCCAGCGCCTGCGCAAGATCGACCTGCTCAAGCAGATCATGGCCAACGACCGCGCTGTGCGCGACGTGACCGAGCCCTGGCATGGACAGCTCGAGCGGGCCATGAGCGCTCACTGAATCCTGCCTGGCCGGCATTTCCGGAAAAAAGCACAACCCCTGCGATGGCGACGTCTCAGGGGTTTTTTTCCATCCTTCCCTGCAGCGCCACCGGACAGGACGGCTGGCTGGACTTCCGGCAGGCGCTGTGGCCGGACTGCCCCAGGGACGAGCACCTGGCCGAGATGCAGTCCGCCCTCGATCTTCCGGACAAATACGCCCAGTTTCTGGCTTGCGGAGCGGACGGCCAGGCCGCCGGTTTCGTCGAAGCCTCGCTGCGCACGGACTATGTCAACGGGACGGATAGCTCGCCGGTGGCTTTTCTCGAAGGTATTTACGTGGCGCCGGCGTACCGCCGCCAGGGCGTCGGCAGACTGCTGGTTGCCGCCGTGGCCGCATGGGCCAGGGAACGGGGATGCCGCGAACTCGCATCGGATGCGCCACTGGACAACGTGGTCAGCCATGCCATGCACGCCGCGCTGGGCTTCGAGGAAACCGAGCGGGTGGTGTACTTCCGCAAACCCCTGCCCTCTTCCTGATCCCGGTCTCAGGCCCCTTGCGCCGTCGCGGCCGCCCTACCCTGCGCCGCCAGGATTCCCGCAATATTCCCCTCGATCCATTCGGCCAGCTCACCCAGCTTGCCGCTGATCTCTTCCCCCAGCGGCGTCAAGCGATATTCGACGCGCGGCGCGGCCGCCGTGTGGACGATGCGCTGGACGAAGCCGTCCTGTTCCAGCCATACCAGGGTCTGGGCCAGCATCTTCTCGCTGATGCCGCCGACCCTGCGGCGCAGCTCGCCGAAACGCTGGGCGCCGTCGCCCAGCGCCACCAGCAGCAGGACGCCCCAGCGGCTGGTCACGTGCTTGAGTATGTCGCGCGAAGGACAATGTTCGGAAAATATATCGCCGCGCAGGGCGGGGTCCGGGGATGCATCGTTCATGGAGTCTCCTTGCCAACCATGACATCCTAAGCCAAGCGGGGAAACTCAGCCGTCGCCTTGCGCGCAGGCATGTGCAGGCAAGAAAATGAGGGCAAGAAAAAACCCGCTGCGGAAGATCCGAGCGGGTTTTCAGGAATTGGGGAGTGCGAGCACCAGGTATCTCCTGGCGTCGCCTCTTGCCGGTTGCATCCGGCGTTCACCTGCCACTGTAGACAGGCAAACCGCTTCCGGGTACAGGCGTTTCTTCAACGATCATCTGGTTTCCGCGCCACGCTATCGGTGGTGGCTGCGCCAGATCCTGAGCCGTTTTTGTGGTCAAGAAGATCACATGCGAGCCAGTATAACGCAAATTTCGAGCTTGTGTAGACGAGTTTGTGTGCGCCTATTCGAAAGTCGGCTCGACCGCTTCCGGCGCCGGTTCCGGCGCCGCCTTCGCCGCCGGCGCACTGCGCGCGCCGATGCGCTGGCGCAGCCGTTCGATCAGGCGCGGTGCGGCCGGGATGTCGACATTGCGTACCGTCCGCTTACGCCGGCGCAGCAGCAAAGCGGCGCCCGACGCCAGCAGCAGCGCCGCCGCGCCGCCGATCCAGCTCCACGGCAGACCGGATTCCGGTTCGGGCGGCGGGGTCTTGGGCTTGCGCGGCACCAGGGGCTTGATCGCGCTGATCGGCTTGGGACCGGCCGGTTTTTGCGCGAGCTCGAGTACCGGGGCGGGCGCGGGGGCAGATGCGGCGGCGGATGCGGCAGGCGCCGTCGCGCCCAGGCTCGCCTGCAAGGATTTCACTTTGCCTTCCAGCACACCGATCTGTTTTTTCAGTTCGGCGTTCTTGCCGTCGAGGGCGGCGCAGACGCTGGCCTGCTCGGCTTGCTGCGCGCAGATGGCCGGCGCGGCGGCCTGGCGCGCGTGGCTGGGCAGCGGCAATGGCTTCGGCGCAGATGCTTTCGGTTCTGCATCGGCGGCCGGCTCGGGCTTGCGCACGGTGACGGCTTTGCGCGGAGGCAGGGAAACCGCCACCGGCGCGGCCTTCGGCGCCGGTTCCGTATGCGTCACCGCAGCCGGGACCGGGGCCGGAACGGGGACCGGCCCCGGTGCGGGTGCGGGCGCCGGATTCGGATCCGGTGTCAGCCACAAGGTGGCAAGACGCACCGTCCTCTGCCCCTTGTCGACCAGCTCCAGGTAGAGGTGCAGGTGCTCGCTGTCGACCTGGCGCAAGGTCGTCACGTGCAGGAACTGGCGGCCGTTGCGCCGCATCACCGACATAGTGGCGCTCGCCAGCACCGGCGGCATGGCGATGCCGGCGCCGTTGTAGACCTCGGGACTGGCCAGGCGCACGGACACGGCCGCCGACGGATCGTCGATCATGGTCAACTCGATATCGGCCACCAGCGGCTGCCCGATGTGGGACGACACGCGAGCCTCGCCCAGTTCGGCCGCGCGGGCGGAACCGAGGGCGGACAGCAGGACAAGCGTGGTCAGGAGACGGCGGGAGCAGTGGCGCATGGACGTGAAAAAAAGTGAAGCCTCAGCGTCATTAACGGCCGTTGCGGTACACTCTTTAACCGTGCTTCCCTACTAACAAAAAGTCAGGACATGTCTATGGAAAACAGGATCGAAAAGGACAGCTTCGGGCCGATCGAGGTGCCCGGTGGTCAACTGTGGGGCGCGCAGACCCAGCGCTCTCTGCACCACTTCCATATTTCGACGGAAAAGATGGCGCCGGAGCTGGTCGCCGCGCTGGCCCAGGTCAAGCGCGCCGCCGCCGCCGTCAACCGCTCGCTCGGCAAACTGCCGCCGGACAAAGCCGATGCCATCATGCGCGCCGCCGACGAGGTGCTCGAAGGCCGCCACCCGGGCGAATTCCCGCTGTCCGTCTGGCAGACCGGTTCCGGCACGCAGAGCAATATGAACATGAACGAGGTGCTGGCCAACCGCGCCTCCGAACTGATGGGCGGCGAACGCGGCGAAGCCAGATTGCTGCATCCGAACGACCATGTGAACATGGGCCAGTCCTCGAACGACATGTTCCCGACCGCGATGCACGTCGCCGCCGCCATCGCCGTCGCCAAGGACGTGCTGCCGGCACTGTCCAGGCTGCGCGGCACGCTCGAAGTGAAGGCGCGCGACTTCGCCGACATCGTCAAGATCGGCCGCACCCACCTGCAGGACGCGACCCCGCTGACCCTGGGCCAGGAATTCTCCGGCTACGTCGCCCAGCTGGAATTTGCCGAGCACGCGATCAAGAACACCCTGCCCGGCCTGCTGCAGCTGGCGGCCGGCGGCACCGCGGTCGGCACCGGGCTGAACGCGCATCCGGAATTCGCGAACCGCATCGCGGCTGAAATTTCTTCGCGTACCGGTTTGCAATTCAAGAGCGCACCGAACAAGTTCATGGCCCTGGCCGGCCACGACGCGATGGTGCTCGCGCACGGCGCCTTCAAGACGCTGGCGACGGCCCTGATGAAGATCGCCAACGACGTGCGCTGGATGGCGTCCGGCCCGCGCTCCGGCCTGGGCGAGATCACGATTCCCGAGAACGAGCCGGGCAGTTCGATCATGCCGGGCAAGGTCAATCCGACCCAGTGCGAGGCGATGACGATGCTGTGCTGCCAAGTGTTCGGCAACGACGTCGCCCTCACCATCGGCGGCTCGCAGGGCAATTTCGAGCTGAACGTGTTTAAGCCGATGATCGCCCATAACTTCCTGCAGAGCGCACGCCTGCTGGCCGACGGCATGCGTTCCTTCGACGAGCATTGCGCCCAGGGCATCGAGCCGAACCGCAAGCGCATCGGCGAGCTGATGGAGCAATCGCTGATGCTGGTGACCGCCCTGGCCCCGCATATCGGGTATGATCGCGCCGCGCAGATCGCCAAGACCGCCCAGCACGAAGGCCTGACCCTGCGCCAGGCGGCGCTACAGTCCGGCTTCGTCGACGAGGCGCAGTTCGATCAGTGGATCGTGCCGATCGAGATGACGCGGCCGCATCCGGGCTGAGGCGGACAAGCATTACCGAGGTCTTTGTCGGCCTCAACAGTACGACGCCGATTTTTAACCGAGGATAGAATGCAAACAACAACTTTTGAACTGACATCGGAGTTCATCGAACTCAACCAACTGCTGAAGATCGTCGGCTTCGTCGATAGTGGCGGTGCCGGCAAGAACATGGTCGCCAGCGGCGTGGTGTCGGTCGACGGCAAGAAGGAACTGCGCAAGACTGCCAAGATCCGTGCCGGCCAGGTCGTGAGCGTGGGCGATGTTCGGATCACCGTCCGCTAAAAAAGTTCCGCTTCGCTCACAAAAAAATGGTGCGTCCCGCCGGGCGCGCTTGCCGGGCCCACCGGATTAGCCGTCCCCGGCTGTAGGGGTGACGTTTGCGCGCTGACAAACTTGGGCAGTCCTCCTTCTCTATATTGAAGACGTACTACGGCAAAAGGTGAGGAAGATGGAAACCCCAGACCCCAGCTCAATGACGCAGCAGAGGCTCATCGGCGACCTGCGTCTCGTCATCGAAAACGCGGAAGAACTGCTCAAGAACACCGATCACTACACCGGTCTGGTGTACCAAAGCGCACGCGCCAAGCTGGCTATGGCGCTGAACGCAGCCAACGAAGAGTTGGCCCGCTTCGAGGAGGAACAGCTGTCCCGGATGATCGAAGCAACCCGGGCCGCCAACGAACTGCATCACGACCAGACCGGCGAAGAGCGCATCCTGCGCGCCTTCCACTACCACTGAAGCACCCGCGGGCCCAGCGCCCGCGCCGGCCCTGCCTCACGCCGAGGGCGGGCCGGCCTCCCCGAAGTCCTCCACCCGCACGATCCCCGTCACCAGCCCGCTCTTCAGCCAGCCGTCCAGCCAGGTTGCGATCGGCGCATCCTCGTCCAGGTCGAAGGCCGCATCGAAGGCGGCGCCGAAACTTTCTCCGTTTGCCAGCCGCAACAGTGCCGCGTATTCCGCCGCATCGGTCTCGCGCACGGCCACCTGCCAGCGCGCACGCAGGATCGCGGCGTGGCCGGGCCGGCGCTGCGGCTCGCCGACGGCGTCTCCCGCCAGCCAGAAGGCGGCCGTCGCCCACTCCGCCGCCTGCAGGCGCAGCGAGGGATGCAGGATGGCGCGGCTGGCTTCGAACTGCTGTGGGCTCAGGGTCGGCAGCACGGACAGCGGCGCGCCCTCGGCCGGCAATGAAGCATCGGAGGCATACCAGGATTCGTGCACCGACCATTCGAGGCGCGCAAGATCGGGCAGCCAGGGCCGCTCGCCATCACGTCCGATGAAGTCCGCCAGTTCCGCGCCGAAACGGTTCAGGTCCGGATCGCGGGCCGGGTAGGCTCGTCCATAGGCGCGCGCCAGGGCGTCGAAATCGTCTTCTCCCAGCACCTTGCGCAGCAGCGGATAGGCGGATGCCAGCGCGCGGCGCCAGGCGCTAAAGAGATTGCCGCGGTAGATGCCCAGGCGCGCCGGGTCGCCCTTGAGCCGGGGCGCCAGCAGCGGCAGCCGGGCGGCATCAAGCAAGGCGGCGCCGAAGGCCTGCTGCAGCTCGGCCAGCGCCTCGACGTCGGATGGCTGTACAGAAACCGGATACGATAATGCCCCGGTGGACACTGGCCTGATGGCCTGCGTCACCTCGGCGGCAATGCGCCCGGCCATCGCCGCCTCTTCCAGCAGCACCTCGAGCGCCGGCACGTCCGTGTCCCACTCGATCAGGGCCGGCACGGCGCCGAAGCGCGCCAGCGCCTCGCGGTACAGCGCCCACACCGGCGGCGCCACACGGTCACCATGGTGGTCGATGACGGCGTGTCCGGCGACCAGGTGGCCGCCCAGATGGAGTTCGCCGACCGCCCCCGGCGGCGCAAGGCTGGAAAACACATCCAGGGCCGCCAGCGCGTCCTCGCCGTGGTTGCACTGGTTGACGTAAAGATTGTTCACGTCGAGCAGGATGCCGCAGCCGGTGCGGCGCGCCAGGGCGGCCAGGAATTCCGCTTCGCTCATCGCGTCGCCCGCAAAGCGCAGGTAGGTCGAGACGTTTTCGACCAGGATGCGGCGCTTCAGCACTTCCTGCACGCGTTCGACGCGGGCGGCGACCAGGTCGAGGACGGCGCAGTCCAGGCGGAGCGGCAGCAGGTCGTTCAGCTGGCGGTCGCGCAGTGCGCCCCAGCTCAGGTGTTCGGAGACGAGTGCCGGTTCGATGGCCGCGGCCAGCTCGCGCACGCGTTGCAGATGTTGTTCGCAGAAACCCTGCGCCGAGCCGAGCCCCAGCCCGACGCCGTGCAGGCTGAGCGGATAATCGCGCCGCAGCGCTTGCAGTACATGCCAGTCCCAGCCCGAGCGGGCCAGGTAGTTTTCGGTATGGACTTCCAGCCATCCGGCCGCCGGGCGCTGCTCCAGCCACTGGCGGTAGTGCGGTGCGCGCAGGCCGATGCCGACGCCACGCGCCGGACGCGCCTCGTCCACGGCTTATTTACCCTGTTTGCCCTGTTGCGGCGGGTTCAGCCTGCCGCCCGACTTCTCGCAGCTGCCCTTGGGCACGGAACGCCATTCGGCCGGATCCTTGTCGACCGCCGCCTGGCCGGCGCAGCCATGGGTGGCGGTGCCGCAATCGTTCTGGCCGGCCTTGGCCACGCCGTAGCATTTTTCCTGCTCGCCCTTGGCTTGCATGTCCATCTGGCCGCTGGCCGACGCGTTGGCGGCGCACACGCTCGCGAGCGCGGCAGCAACGAGTGCTTGACGTTTATTCATGGATAGGGATCTCCTTCGGAATCCGTACGCCGGCGGGGACGGCCTTGTGCGGCTGCGCGCGGGCAGCGATGGTGGCGGCAAGAGCGGGTCATTATGCGGCCTGCCCTCGCGCCGGGTACGTGGATTGAGTAACGTGCCAGACGGCGATCCTGTTGACGCGCCCGGCTTGTTTTTGCCGGCGCCGTGCCGGCAAGGATTCAGGCGGTGGTGTTGACGTTCTTGCCCAAGTGCGCCGGCAGGTTCTGCGCCGGCGCGGCGGCCTGCACCGCGTCCAGCAGCTGGGTGGCGGTCGAGGCCTGGATGTCCTGGGCCTTTTTCAGCACGGCCATGCTGACATCCTGACGGGTGCCGGTATCGGCGATGCTGGTGGCGAGCTTGGCAATACCCATGACGTCCATGACGATCTCCTCTGTGTGGTCCTACTGCGCGTTATCCTGGTTTAACGGCAGGACCGGCCAGAACTTTAGCGTGCGGCCGCGATGCGCCGTTGAATCCAGCGCAATACCGTGGCCGGCTCGTTCAGATCGAGCCAGTCGACACCGGCAGCGAGGCCGGGCGGCGCCGGGACGTCGGACGCCACCGCGGCTATCTGCGCATCGTCCGGGTACAGCGGCGCACGTCCGAGTTCGGGGCGATACACCTCGAGCTTCGGGATTGCCGCCCATTTATAGCCTTCGACCAGGGTCAGGTCGGCCGGCGCCAGGCGCGCCAGCTGCTCTTCCAGCGATGGCTCCGGTGCGCCGCGCAGCTCGTGCATGATCGCGAATCGGTAGGGAGAGGCGATCATGACCTCGCCGGCGCCGGCCTGGCGCAGGCGGGCGCTGTCCTTGTGCGGCGGCTCGAGCACGATGTCGTGGTGGCTGTGCTTGATGACGTTGACGCGCAGGCCTTCGGCGGCCAGTCGGCCCACCAGGTATTCCAGCAGCGTGGTCTTGCCGCTGCCGGACCAGCCGATCACGCCCAGCACCTGGCCGGCGGCCAGCCGCACCTCAATAAGCGACACGATAGCGGATCCCCCGGAAATTCATCACGGCCGCCTTCGGCAACAGCCTTTCCAGCAGCAGCCCCGGCGCGACTTCCTCGCCTTCGTGGCGCAGCGCCTTGTCGACAATCAGCAGGCGATCCGCCGGATTGGCCGAGTACATATAGCCGCCGAATGTCACGCGCGGGATGTCGCGCTGGATGATGTCGGGCAACTGGTGCAGGTAGGGATAGCTGTCTTCCGGCACCGGCGCAGGTACGGGCGCGGCTGCCGCGGCGCGCGGTGCGGCGGCGGGCGTCGCCGCAAGTGCGGGTCCAGTGGCCGGCGTCGCTGCGCGTGCCGGCGCGACGGCCGGCGGCGCATCGGCCCCTGCCCTGCCGGCGGCGACGGCTGGCGCGGGACGCGCGGGCGCTTCGGCCACGTGCACAGTGCGCGGCGCCGGCGCCGGCGGTGCGCTCACCACCAGCGTGTTCGAAGCGGCACCCGCAGCCACCGACGGCGCAACGCCCTGGGGGGAGGCCACCGGCGGCGGTACCGCGGCTGGCACTGCGGCTGGCACTGCAACGGCAGACACAGCAGGCGTGGCCGCCGGCGCCGCCGGTCCGGCACCGCGCTGCCAGATGAACAGCCCGCCGAGCGCCACCACCAGTACGCCCGCGCCCAGGCCGATGAACAGCGGCCTGCGGCTGGCGGAAAGGCCCGGCTGGGCGGCCTGCACCGGCTGCGGCGCGTGGATGGTGGGCGCGTTACCCAACTGGCGTTCGGCCTGGGCCTTCTTCAGGGCTTCGAGGATATAGGACATATTATTTTCCCGTTCCGTTGCTCGCGAGCAAGCGTGGCTCGTCGACCCCGCTCAACTGGTTCAGGCGCATATAGGTGCGCGGCCCGGCCACGCCGTCCGCCTTCAGGTTCTGCTTCGACTGGAAAGCGCGCAGCAGGCGGCGCGTCGGCTCGTCGAGCGGCTGCTCGGTACGCGGCGCCGTCAGCTGGTTCAGTTCCGCCAGGCGGGCGGCGATCCAGTCGACGTCCGGGCCGGTGTCGCCGGGATGGACTTCGTCGCGGAAGGCGCGCGGCACTTTCCACAAGGTCGTGTATTCGCCGTCGAAACGGGTCGCCAGTGCGCCCAGGCTGACCTTCTGGCGCTGGCCGTTGACGCTCAGGGTGGCGCTGTCGGCATCCATCGAGCTCAATACCGCATAGCCCAGCTTCTGGCCGTCATGCAGGGCGACGATGGCCGGACGGTCGAGCAGGCGCAGCTCGTAGAGGCCGCCGCGCCCCTGGTAGCAGCGCAGGTTCAGCTTCGGCGCGCCCTGGCAAGGTGTGTCGGTCGGCAGTTGCTGGCCCCACAGGGTGCCGAGTTCGCGCAGGGCTTCGGTCTGGGTCGCCAGCAGCAGGGGTTTCGCGGGCGCCTGTGCAGCGGCAGGCAGCGCCCCCGCATTCGCCGGAGCCTTCGGTCTGGCCGAAGGCTGAGCCTTTGGTGCGGCCGCAAGCGCGGATGGTGCGGGCGGCGCGGGATTATGCGGCACAGCCTGCCAGGCCGCGGCGCTGATCGCGGCGCCGGCCAGCACCCCGCCCGCCACCAGCGGCCAGCGCATGGGTGCGCGCGGCGCCCGTTCTTCACCTGCAAATACTTCCTGGGCGGCGCGGCGCAGGATTTTCGGCGTCACTTCGCGGCTGTTCTCGACATAGGCGCCGAGCAGCGCGCGGTCGCACAGCAGGTTGATCCGGCGCGGCACCCCGTGCGTGAGACGGTGGATCAGCGGCGCCAGCGAGGCCGGGATCGGGTTGCCCGGATGCGCCCCCGCCACCGTCAGGCGGTGGGCGATGTAGGCGCCGGTCTCGGATGCGGACAGCGGGCCCAGGTGGTAGCGCGCGATCACGCGCTGGGCCAGCTGCTCCAGCTCGGGCTGGGCCAGCATGGTGCGCAGCTCGGGCTGGCCGATCAGGATGATCTGCAGCAGCTTGCGCTCGCTGGTTTCCAGGTTGGTCAGCAGGCGCAGCTGTTCCAGCACCTGGGGCGAGAGGTTCTGGGCCTCGTCGATCACCAGCACGTTGTTGTGGCCCTGGGCATGGCTGTCCAGCAGGTAGCCGTTGATGGCGTCGACATAAGCCTTCACGCCGAGTGCCCCGCCCGATGCGGGCGGCAGCTCGATGCGGAACTCGTCGCAGATCGTCAGCAGCAGTTCCTCGACCGTCAGCTTCGGGTTGAAGATATAGGCCAGGCGGCAGTTGTCGGGAACCTGCTCGATGAAGCAGCGGCAGACCGTGGTCTTGCCGGCGCCAATTTCTCCGGTGAGCAGGACGAAGCCGCCGCCGCTGCCGATCCCGTACAGCAGGTGGGCCAGGGCCTCGCGATGGCGCTCGCTCATGAAGAGGTAGCGCGGGTCCGGCGCGATCGAGAACGGCTGTTGCGTCAGATTGAAGTAGGTGGTGTACATACTAGTGCCGCGGCAGCGGTTTGAACTTCGCGCAGTATATTTTGCTTTTGGTATTGTAGTAAGCGATCGTGCTGCCGGGGGCGGATATGCGCAAAGGATAGGGCGAAGCATCCGCCGCCGGATAGGGCACGCCGGACACGCGCCGGATCGACTGTTCCAGTTCGTCCGGCGGCACCTCGGCCACCGCGGCCAGGAAGGCCAGCTCGCTGGTGTCGTCGCTGACCATCACCTCGGTGACCGGGGCGCCCCACAAGGTGGCCTCGCCGGTGCGGAACCAGTAGGCCCCGCCCTCGTGCTTGTAGGGCGCGCCGAAATGGGTGCTGAGCCAGGAATGGAAATACTTGTTGTCGATCTGGTCGTGGCACAGCAGCGCACCGCCGATCACCGTACCGAAGGTGGACGGCTGCTTGTCCTGGGCTTGCGCGCAGGCCGCGCCGGCCGCGGCGATCAGGAACAGCGACAGCAGCGCCGCCCGCAACGGGGTCAGAGCTTCGACAGCCATGCGCGGTTGGCGGCGATCTTCGCCTTCACCGACGCCGGCAGGGCGTCGTAGCAGCCGGGATGCTGCTTGAGGGCGTGCTCGCGCACTTCCTTCTCCATGCCGTTGACGAGAAATACATAGACGGAGGCACCTTCCGCATTCTTGCGTGTGCCCAGATAGCGAATCACAGATAGTCTCCTTGCACTAGCCATCCATTATGACACCCGCACCCGGATCCGGCCACGGGGAGCGCGCAAGCGGATTTCAGGCCCGGGTGCGGCCGATCGCACGGACGCTGTCTTCGTTGCTCTCGAGCCACGTCCGCAGCAGGGCCCGATTGTCGTGGCGCCAGGGGTGGAATCGCGGCGACAGATAGCCCAGCCCAGGCGTCATGAGGCTCCAGGCCATGCCGCGCCAGCCGAACCAGGCGCGCGCCGCGCTGGTCCAGGTGCCCGGGCGCCAGACGGCGCGGTCGCGCCGCAGGTTGTGGACGGTCTGCCAGTTGGTGTCCAGCCAGAACGCCAGGCTCACATGGAGGTACCAGATCGCCCGCTTCCAGTAGCCGCCGCCGGCCGCCCGGTAGACGTCGAAGGCGACCGCCTTGTGTTCCAGTTCCTCGGCGGCGTGCCAGCTCCACAGCGTGCGCAGGCGCGGCTCGGCGCCTTGCAGCCATTCGGGGTGGCGCAGCACGTAATCCGCCAGCATCGCCGTGTAGTGCTCCAGCGCGCAGGTGATGGCCAGGCGGTCCTGCACCGGCAGCCGGCGGATCCGCTCCACCTTCCACTTCATCCTGGGCTCGAGCGTGTAATCGAAGCCCTGGCGCGCCAGTTCGGCATTGAACTGCTGGTGCATGAAACGGTGGCTGGCCTCCTGGCCGACGAAGTCCTTCACGTCGGCGCGGAGGAGCGGATCGAGGATGGCCTCCGGCGGCGCCGCGCGCACGCTGTCGATGAACATCTGCTCGCCAAGCGGAAAACTCATCGACAGCGCATTCATGAAGGCGGTGCGATAGACGTCGCCGCCCATCCAGTGGCGCGGAAAGCCCGAGGACAGGTCGAGGTTCGGCTTGCGGACGGTGAGCGTGGACATGGGAATAATATACCCCGTCCAGCCCCCGTCTTTTGCAGTTGGTGCCGCGTTTTTGCGCGTCTGTCGTTTTTCGCATGCAGACAGGACAAGCTTGCCATATCGTTCAGGCTCCGGACACCGTCCACCCTTCCACAAGAACGAGATCATGAAGACCGTCCCCAAGCGCATCGCCCTCGCCATCGCCCTCGTCGCCGCCTGCGGCGCCGTCGCCAGCCACGCCAGCTTCGCCCAGCCGGCGAGAGAGCAAAGCGCGCGAGCGCAGGCGCAGCCCTACGGCATCGTCACCGAGCAGCGCCAGGTCGGCGCCTTCAGCGCGATCGAGCTGTCCGGCCCCTACCGCGTCGTGATCGATGCCCAGGCGCGCCAGGCGGTGCAGGTCTCGGGCGAGCGCAAGGACCTCGACGGCATGGAAGTCGCGGTGCGCGGCGACACCCTGGTGGTGCGTCCGGTCGAGCGCTCCGGTTTCAGCTTCAGCTTCGGCAGCCGCAAGCGCCGCGACCAGACCACCGTCGCCATCGGCGCCGCCGGACTGAAGAGCCTGCGCATGAACGGCAGCGGCGACGTCGAACTGGCCCAGGCGGGCGGCGACCGCTTCACCCTGGTCAGCAACGGCCCCGGCGACCTGCACGCGAGCGGCGCGGTGCGCCAGCTGGTGCTGGAAAGCAGCGGCAGCGGCGACCTCGACCTGCGCCGCATGAAGCTTGCCGATGCCGACGTCAACATGCACGGCCCCGGCGACGTCCACCTGGCCGGCATCGCCAACGAGCTGGCGGCCCAGATGAGCGGCTCGGGCGACCTCACCGCCGACGGCCTGCGGGTTGCGCGGGTGTCGGCCAGCATGCGCGGCCCCGGCGACCTCAAACTGTCCGGCAGCAGCCGCTCGCTGGAACTGGAAAGCAGCGGTTCGGGCGACTTCGAAGGCTGCGACCTGCTGGTCGAAGGCGCGCGCAGCGTGCAGCGCGGTCCGGGCAATGCCTGCATCGCCGGCAACATCCGCAAGTTCGACGCCGAAATCCACGGTTCGGGCGACCTGACGGCACGCGGCCTGCAGGCGGCCACCGGCCAGCTGCGCATGGGCGGCCCCGGGAATGCCCAGCTGGCCGGCGACATCGGCGACCTGACGCTGGAGCTGAGCGGTTCGGGCGACCTGAACGGCGAGAGCCTGAAGGTGCGCAAGGCCATCGTGCGCAGCCGCGGCCCGGGCGGCGTCAGGCTGCAGAACGTCTCCGACACCCTGGACGCCGAACTGCGGGGCTCCGGCGAGCTGACCGCCAGCATGTCCGGCAAGCGCTTGCTGCTGCGCATGGACGGTCCCGGCGACGCCCGCATCGACGGCAGCGTGGACCAGTTGAGCGCCCGGATCAACGGTTCCGGCAGCCTCGCAGGCCGCCGCCTGAACGTCGGCCAGAGCGACATCCAGGTGCGCGGCCCCGGCAGCGCTGCCGTCAACCTGGCCGGCACGGACAAGCGCAACGCCGAGCGCGGCCAGCTGCTGGTCGACCGCAGCGGCACCCACCGCTCCGCCGACTGAAGGACGCATCGAAGGAAGCACCATGAAAGCCTTCCTCGACGCCATCGAAACCCGGCTGCGGCGCCGGCCGGGCTGGCTGAGGACCCCGTCCGCGCCGGCGATCCTGGTCTCCGACACCTGCTTCGCGGTGCGCGGCCTGGTCGTGCCCTGGGACGCGATCAGCCGCATCCGCGCCTGGCGCGGCGACCCGTCAGGCGGTACCCAGCCCTGGCGCGACCATCATGGCGACATCTGCCTCGACATCGCCGCCGACCTCGACGCCCGCATCATCACCGTGAGCGAGAGCCAGCGCGGCTTCGACGACCTGGTCGCCATGGCCGACCGCAAGATGACCTTCCCGCTCGGCTGGTGGGACCATCTCGACGGCCCGGCCACGCGGCGCCAGGGCACCCTCCTGTTCGAGCGCTTCACGCACGGCTGATCCCGCCCCTGCTTCCTTGTGCTAACGTAGCGGCGGCGCTACTTCGCCCCACGACAAGACCAGAACAAGGACGCCCATGAAGTCACCAAGCACCACGGTCGCACGCAGGTACGCGCTCGCCTGCGCGCTTGCCCTCGCCGGCCTCGCCCAGGCCCAGACGGCAGCGCCGACGCCGACGCCGCCGGCCCCGCAATACCCCGCCCTGCCCTCGGAAACACCGGCCGAATTCGTAGCCCCGACCGCCGGCTTCAACTACGTCAAGCGCAGCGTGATGATCCCGATGCGCGACGGCACGCGGCTGAACACCGTCATCATCGTGCCCAAGGGCGCGAAGAATGCCCCCATCCTGCTGACCCGCACGCCCTACGACGCGTCGAGCCTGACCAACCATGCCGAAAGCTCGGACATGGAATCGATCCTGAGCGGCTACGACAACGCCGCCGACGTGATCGTCCAGGGCGGCTACATCCGCGTGGTGCAGGACGTGCGCGGCAAGTACGGCTCGGAAGGCGACTACGTGATGAACCGCCCCCTGCATGGCCCGCTGAACCCGACCCCGGTCGACCACTCGACGGACACCTACGACACCATCGACTGGCTGGTCAAGAACATCCCCGAGACCAATGGCCGGGTCGGCATCATCGGCATCTCCTACGACGGCTTCCTGCCCCTGATGGCCTTGGTGAATCCGCATCCGGCGCTGAAGGCCGCGGTGCCGATGAACCCGATGGTCGACGGCTGGATGGGCGACGACTGGTTCCACCACGGCGCGTTCCGCCAGATTAATCTTTCCTACATCCTGGAGCAGGTGGTCACCCGCGGCAATGCCGCAAAATGGTACGTCTCGAACTACGACGACTACGACATGTACATGCGCGCCGGTTCGGCCGGCGCCCTGGCGCGCGAACGCGGCCTGGAACAGAGCGGCTTCTGGCGCAAGCTCTCGCAGCACCCGGCCTACGACAGCTTCTGGCAGCAGCAGGCGATGGACAAGATCCTGGCCGCGCAGCCGGTCACGGTGCCGACCCTGCTGGTGCACAGCCTGTGGGATGCCGAGGACATCTACGGTCCGGTGGCCGTCTACAAGGCGATCAAGCCGAAGGACACGAACGGCCTGGTGCACCTGACGCTGGGCCCATGGAACCACGGCGGCGCGATCGGCGACGGCAGCAGCCTGGGCGCGCTCAAATTCGGCACGGACACCGCGCTGTACTGGCGCCAGGAAGTGCTCAAGCCCTTCCTCGACCGCTACCTGAAAGGCGACACCAATACGCCCCCGATCCCGGCCGTCACGGCGTTCGAAACCGGCACCAACAAGTGGCGCACCCTCGCCTCCTGGCCGAGCGGCTGTCCCGAAGCCGGCGCCTGCGCGATCAAGCCGGTCCCGCTGCGCCTGGCGGCGAACCAGAAGGCGGTGCTGGGCGGTGCGCCCGAGGCGAAGGCCTACGACGAATACGTGTCCGATCCGGCCAAACCGGTGCCCTTCCGCCAGCGCCCGATCCCGCCCTACGGCTACGACGAAGCCAAGGGCCAGACCTGGCCGCGCTGGATGGTCGACGACCAGCGCGAAGCCTCGGGCCGCACCGACGTCGCCACCTTCGTGTCCGACGTGCTGACGGTGCCGGTGAAGATCAGCGGCGAACCGGTCGCCAACCTGGTCGCCTCGACCAGCGGCACCGATTCGGACTGGGTGGTGAAGCTGATCGACGTGTATCCGGACCAGGTGGGCAGCCAGCCGCAGATGGGCGGCTACCAGCTGATGATCTCGGGCGACATCTTCCGCGGCCGCTACCGCGAAGGCTACGACAAGCCGAAAGCCCTGGCCGCCAACAAGCCGCTGTCCTACCGCTTCGACCTGCCGACCGCGAACCACGTCTTCCTGCCCGGCCACCGCATCATGGTGCAGGTGCAGTCGAGCTGGTTCCCGCTGTACGACCGCAATCCCCAGACCTTCGTCGACAACATCTTCTTCGCCAGGCCGGAGGATTATAAAAAGGCGACGCAGCGGATCTACCACAGCAGCTATATCGAGCTGCCGCTGGTGGAGAAACCGATGTCGGCGGCGGCGCGCTGAGCATGGCCGGCCTCGCAAGCCACCGTGGCAGCTGCCATTGCGGCGCGGTCGCCTTCGAGGCCGAGGTCGACCTGTCCAGGGGCACGATCCGTTGCAACTGCGCGCTGTGCACCAAGCAAGGCAACTGGGCGGCGATCGTGCCTGCGGACGCCTTCCGCCTCCTGCGCGGCGAGGCGGCGCTGACCGAGTACCGCTGCAACACGCGCACCGAGCAGCACTTCTTTTGCGCCACCTGCGGCGTGCGGCCCTTCGGCAAGGGAAGCTCGCCGCGCTGGGGCGCCTACGTGGCGCTCAGCGTGCACTGCCTGGACGGACTGACGGACGAGGAGCTGGCCGCGGTGCCGGTCAGCTACCTCGACGGCAGGAACGACAACTGGGATCTTGCGTCAGTGCCGTTCAGCGCCGGATCAAGGTAGCGCACCCTGCTGCGCACGTAGAAGGGCCGCATGTGGACCGGATCGGTGTAGATCGGTTCGCCGGCGGCATTCACGGTCGGGCAGATGCCGTTCCTGCAGATGGTGTCGACCGGGTCGATGGGGATCGCGCCGGTGTCCTGGGCGATCCGCAGCAGGCGATTGCGCGGTTCGGCGTTGTCGCTGTAGAAGCGGTCGACGCGGAAGGGCGCCAAGTCCGTGCGCGGCTTCATTTCGCCGAAGCGCGAGCCGGTGATCATCGAGCGCGGATCGAACATGTCGCCGGAAGGCGGCTGCAGGATCAGGTAGACGCGTTTGCCGGCTTCGCGCAGCCGCGCCACCGACCGGTGCAGCGTGGCGTAGGCGACCTGGTGCGCGGGCTTGGCCGGGAAGGTCCGCAGGACGCCCTCGACCGGCATCTGGACATCGTTTTGCCAATTGGCAAAATAAGCGTACCACGACGCCGCGATGACCACGGTGTCGACCTCCGGCGATGCCGCCAGCCGGTAGGCATTCTCGACCGACTGGGTGCAGGTCGGATAGCGCAGGCGCGGCAGGCGCACCGCGCCTTCGATCGGCGGACAGCCGCCCTGGGTCGCAAAGATCACGTTGTGGCGGTCGAAGCGCGATTCGCGCAAGCCCTGCGACACCAGCGGCGCATACTGCTCCATGACCGAATCGCCGATCAGGACCGTGGTCCCCTTGCCCTGCCCCACCAGTTGCTGGAACAGCGAGCCCTTGTAGTGCAGCGGCTTCATCGCCGGATCCGGGAAGCCGAGATCGTTCAGCGCGCCCATGTAGCGGGCGACCGCGGTGGACGGCATGCGCTCATGCAGCAGGCCCGCCTTCACCATCCCCCCGAGCACGCCGAAGCAGGCCATCGCCACCACCAGTCCCTGGATCGCGCGGCGGCGGTTCGGCGCCTTCTGCACCGGCCGCTCGACCAGGTGGTAAGTCAGGAAGGCCAGCGCCAGCGCCGCCAGCACCAGCACCGCTTTCAGGAGCGCCGAGGGCTTCTCGCCTTCGATGATGTAGCCGAAGGACAGCAAGGGCCAGTGCCACAAATAGAAGGGATAGCTGACCAGGCCGACCGCCACCATCAGCCTGTTGCCGAGCAGGCGGCGGCTGATGAAGGAAACGTTGCCGGCGGCGATCAGCGCGCAGGTGCCCAGCACCGGCAGCAGCGCCCAGGCGCCGGGGAAGTCGGCCTGCCCCTTGATCAGGACCGCGCCCAGCACCAGCAGCACCAGGCCCAGCGCCGACACCAGTCCGGGACGCGGCAGCAGCGGGCTTTTCTTGGTCATCGCATAGGCCACCAGGCCGCCGCAGGCCAGTTCCCAGAAGCGCGACACTGGAGAAAAATAGGCCGCCGCCGGATCGTTGAAGGTGGCGTAGAGCCCGTACAGGAAGGAGCCGGTGAGCGTGAGCGCGAGGAAGGCCAGGATGCCGAAGCGGACGCGGAAGCACAGCGCCAGCGCGACCGGCCATATCAGGTAGAACTGCTCCTCCACGCCCAGCGACCACAGATGCAGCAGCGGCTTGGTGACGGAGTCGTTGTCCCAGTAACCGGACTCGCTCCACAGCACCAGGTTGGACACGAAGCCGGCCGCCGCCGCCACGTGCTTGCCGAGTTGGGCGAATTCCTGCTGCAACAGGACGTACCAGCCGAAGGCCAGTACCGCGAGCACGACGGTGATGAGGGCCGGAAAAATGCGCCTGATCCGGCGCACATAGAAGCCGCGGATCGTGAATTCGCGCTGCCTCAGGTCCTTCAGGATGATCGAGGTGATCAGGAAGCCGGAGATGACGAAGAAGATGTCGACGCCGATGAAGCCGGAACGCAGCCACTTGGGCCAGGCATGGAACAGCACCACCAGCCCGACGGCAACGGCGCGCAATCCGTCGATATCCGGACGGTAGGCGATCGAGTGTGCTGCGCTTCCCTGAAAAAACCCCTTGTTGCCCCAGCGAACATCCATGTACCAACCTCCACGTGACGCGTGACCGCAGTCTTGCTCAACGATTATGGCGTGTCAAACAAGCTGTCAATCGTGCGCCGCAAGGTGCTTGCCCTTGGCTATCGTCGTTACATGGCCATCGAAGCATCTTCCACCCTGCGCCGCGTCGTCCCGTTCGCATTCGACACCCTCGGTGCTTGCCTGGAGAAATCGCTGGTGGTCGATTACCGGGCGCAATAATCGTACTGGCTCCGCCGTTGCGAAAGAATCACGCAAAATTTCCATGTGGAAATGATAGAATCGGCGACATGCATGCGCGGCATACGCCCGCTGCGAGATTTACCTGGAATTCAGCATGTCCGTTACCAAGCTCGCTTCTGAGAAAAAGGCGCGATTCAACTATATCTACTGCCTCGACCTCATCGCTTTCGTCTGCATTTTCGTCATCGCCGGCCGGCCCGACGGATTGGCGATCACCGCCAGCGCATTGATCCTGGGCGTCGGCGCGCTGATTTACCGATGCGTGCTGGGCATCAAAGCGAAGTTCAGCGCGCCGGCCAGGCAGCGCAAGTCCAAGCACGAGTTCGCCCAGCGCGACCAGGCCGCGGCGGTCGCCACGGCTCCCCTCCCCGCCAAGCAATTAAGCAAGTCCTGGCTGCGCGATTCAGAATAGCGAATCAGGCAGCGGTCTTGCCCGACAGGCGCTTGAGGCGCTCCAGCGCGCTCTCGCCGGCCGTTTCCGGCTGGCTCACCGACTTGCGGATCGCATCGAGTTCGGCCTGCTGGTCAAGCGGCTTCTGGCCGATGTCGGCGACGATACGCAGGCCGGCCGCTTCGTTGCTGACGGCCTGGGCGCGCTTGGTGAGCGCGTTCAGCGCCGTCGAGTTGCCGCGCATGCCTGACAGGCCGGCCAGCTGGGCCTGGCGTTCCATGCGCAGTTCCTGCAGTTCCTTCTGAGCCTTGGCCGCGGCCAGCTGCTGGATCGCCTTGCGCGCCTGGGCGTCGAAGTCCGCCAGCTGCTTGGACAGCGCGTCGACGATCTTCTGCAGCTCGTCCATGTAAGCCCTGGCGTCCGCTTCTTCCTGGATTTCCTGCGGCAGGCGCGCCTTGTTGGCTTCCAGCTCGTCGCAGAACAGGGTCACCGTGGCTTCCGAGATGGTGCCGGCGGCCAGGCGCTCGGCCAGCTTCTCGGCGGCGCGCTCGTCGCTGGCGATCAGGGTCTGCAGGCTGACCACGTCCTGGTGCTCCTTGTCGAAGGAAGCGCGCGCCGTCGCCAGCAGTTGCGCGGTGTCGCGCAGGGTGTCGACCAGGCGGTCGCGGTCGGCCTCGGTCGCGGTCTCCGGATCGAAGTTGGCGATGGCTTCCGAGATCCGGTCGCCGAGGGCGCCGAAGTGTTTCGTCACCAGCCGTGCAGTCAGGCCCCATCCGCTTGCGTTGCTCATTGTCGTTCCTTTCGTTGGTAGAGATGAAGATGTCACTGAATGACGATGCGTTCCTGCTCCATCGGGATGCCGATCACGAAGTCGACGTGGATGCCGCGCTTCGAGGTGTCGCCATCGACGCTTTCGACGATCTCGGTGGTGATCAACAGATATTCGCGGCCGCCGCCCGCCAGCTCGCGCACATAGGGCATGAAGTAGAGCTCCTGGCGCAGGCCGTGCACGCCTTGGGCGTCGTCGATGCGGGTCTCGCGGCCGTGGAAGGGCTGGACGAAGTCCGCGCTGCTGCCTCCGGCATCGCGCACGTAGTCGAGGCGTTCGCTGTCGCCGAACACCGCTGCCAGTTCGGGCTCGCCCAGCATGTCGGCCAGCTGCTCGCGCCACAGCGTGTAGCCGGGGTCGCCGAGGCCGTAGCCGGCCTGGCCGGTGTAGGCGTCCTGGTCGTCGGCGGTTTCCGGGACCACCCTCGCCAGCTGGGTGCAGTAGAGGATCTCGGCGACCTTGCCGTCGTCGCCGCAGAACACCTGCAGGAATTTTTCTTTCGCGTCCTCGTCGCCCTTGTCCAGGTAGAGGCGATACAGCTCGGTATCCGGCTGCAGGCGCATCTGCGAGACCGCCAGGATGCGGGTGTCGCCCGGCGCCGGCGTGGCGATCAGCGAACCGTTGGCCTGGGCGCGGATGATCGGCGAGTGCTGCAACTGCACCACGCTGCCGATGCGCGCGTCCAGCGGCACGCCCTCGTCCATCCGCGCCTCGCCCTGGGCCACGCCCTTCTTTGCAGCGATGCCGCGCACGTAACTGAATACATCCTTCCAGGCCATCTGCTCAATTCCTTTCGAACGAATAATTCGGTTTGCTGGCGGCGCGGCGGGCTTTCGCGCGCTTCCATACAAAGTAGATGCACCAGCCGATCAGCGACAGCACGCACAGCCAGACGAAGGTGACGAACAGCGATCCGCCGCTGTCCTTCGCCGCCGGCGCCGGCACCGCGCTTCCTGCCGCCGCGCCGTTGCCGCTGCCGCCGGTGCCGACGCTGTTGGCACCGGCCTGGCTGGCCAGGCCGCCGGCGGAACCGTCCGGCGCCGGGTAATAGCCGCCGCTGTTGCCGCTGTTGCCGCCATTGCCGTTACCGCTGCTCGCGTGATTGCCGTTGGCATGCGCGTTCGCCGCCTGCCGCGCCAGGATGGCGCCGGCCACGATGGGTCCCAGGCCGCTGCCACCGTTGTTGTTGATGATGATCGGCGGCTGCGCGGGCGGCGCGTTCCCGTATCCGTAACCGTAGCCATTGCCTTGCTGCGGCGCGCGACCGTCGCGCTGCTCATAGCCCGGCGCCGGCCGCGCCGTATCGCGCGACTCCCGTGCCGCCTGCGCCGCGCGCCGTTCGTCCAGGGTGCGCAGCGCATTCGCGTCCGACCTCTCCCTGTCCAGCTTGCGCGACAGCGCCGAATCCGGCTTGCGCGCATCCGGAGACCGCGAGGAGCTGAAGGAGCCGAAGCCGCCCGACGAGGACTTCGACGGCTTCGGCGACGACAAGGACTTCGACGAAGACGACGACGAACGCTGCGACGAGAACCCGCTCTTGAAGGAGGAGGAGCTGGACGGACTGGCATCCACCGGGACTGAAGCCAGCGACAGGATCAGCGCGAACGCCAAGGCGACATGTGCATACTTCGAAAAGGGCTTCAGCATGGTCAGGAGTGCCGACGAAAGTTAGAATCAGGATAACGACGGGCATGTTGACATGCACCGGTAAAAATATCAAAGGATTACCATGACCCGACGCTACATGGACATGAACCAGCACGATGCCCTCTACACGGTGGCCCGCAAATACCCGGGCGGCCTGGAAGCGCTGGCCCGCGAACTGGGCATCTCGGTAAACGTCCTGCGCAACAAGCTGGCGCCGACGATCGCCTCGCACTATCCGTCCTTCGAAGAGGTGTCATTGATCGTCGAACGCTGCCACCAGGCAGGCGTGCCGGACGCCCACCTGCCGCTGCACGCGCTGCTGGTACGCCATGGGATGGCGGCCTTCGTGGTGCCGCAGCCTGAAAGCGCACGCCAGGACGACCTGTCGCAGACCGTGTGCCGGGTGATGAGCGAAGTGGGAGCGGTGGCCGAAGCCGTGTCGAGCGCATTGATCGATGGTAGGGTCACTCCGGCGGAGGCCGACCTGATCGAGCGCAAATTCCAGTCGGCCCTGTCGGCGCTGGGCGCCTGGCGCGCACGCCTACGCAACGAGGCGGATGCCGGCATCCACTGAGGGCCCCTCTTCAGTCAGGCGGCGGCCTCTTCGCGCGCCTGACTGCGCAGCGAGCGCAGGAACAGGCCCAGCCCGCCAAAAGCCAGCACCAGGATGCAGATGAGTTCGAATGCCGACATGGTGCGCAGGCTCATGCTGAGCGAGGCGATCACGCCGAACACCAGGCCGGTCAGGGAGCCGACCGCCAGCAGCCAGCCCAGGGCGCTCCTGGCGTCATAGAAGATCATGGCGATGCCGATGATCAGGGGGATCAGGATGATGCCGCCCGTGACGGGGTTTGCGCGTGGCTTCGATTTTTTCGAAGTCAATATCCGAAAAACTGCGCTTTTTACGATCAATACAATGTTCTATCCTTACACTCTGGAAATATAACCTCCATGGGGTAAGCCATCATGAAACGCATCCTTCTTTTTCTCGCGACGAACCTGGCCATCATGCTCGTGCTGGGCATCTCGGCCAGCCTGCTCGGCGTCAACCGCTACCTGACCGCGAACGGCCTCAACCTGGGCGCCCTGCTCGGCTTCGCCGCGCTGATGGGCTTCGGCGGCGCCTTCATCTCGCTGTGGCTGTCCAAGCCGATCGCCAAGTGGAGCACGGGCGCACGCGTGATCCAGCAGCCGTCGAATGCCACCGAAGTGTGGCTGATGAACACGGTCGCTTCCCAGGCCCAGCGCGCCGGCATCGCGATGCCGGAAGTGGCCGTCTATGATGGCGCGCCGAACGCCTTCGCCACCGGCGCGACCAGGAACTCGTCGCTGGTGGCGGTGTCGACCGGCCTGCTGCAGTCGATGACCCACGAAGAGATCGAAGGCGTGCTGGCGCACGAGGTGGCCCACGTCGCCAACGGCGACATGGTCACCCTGACCCTGATCCAGGGCGTGGTGAATACCTTCGTGGTGTTCCTGGCGCGCGTGGTCGCCTACGCGGTCGACAGCTTCCTGCGCCGCGGCGAGGAAAACAGCGGCCCCGGCATCGCCTTCTACGTCACCTCGTTCGTCTGCGACCTGCTGTTCGGCCTGGTAGCCAGCATCATCGTGGCCTGGTTCTCGCGCCAGCGCGAATTCCGCGCCGACCGCGGCTCGGCCCGGATCATCGGCACCCCGCGTCCGATGATCGCGGCCCTGCGCCGCCTGGGCGGCATCGAACAGGGCGACCTGCCGAAGAACATGGCCGCATCGGGCATTGCCGGCGGTGGTATGCTGTCCTTGTTCAGCACCCATCCGTCCTGCGAAGAGCGCATCGCCGCCCTGCAGCGCGCGTAAGACAGGCATTCGAAAGAGACCAGGCATCACATGCGGCATTCCCCCCTGGCGCAATCCGCGCTACCCCTGCTGTTCGCGATCGGGCTCGCGTTCGTGCTGCGGCACTTCGTGGGTTCGCTCGCCTGGGCGGCCCTGCTGGCGGTGATCACCTGGCCTCTGCACGAACGCCTGCTGCGGCGCGGCTGGCCGCGGCCGCTCAGCGCGGCCTTCCTGGTCGCGCTGCTGGTGGCGGCCTTCGCCGGTCCCTCCTTCGTGCTGTTCAACACCCTGAGCAGCGAACTGGCCGGCGTGCAACGGCTGCTGGCCCACCTGAACGAAGCCGGCGTGCCGGTGCCGGCCTGGCTCGCCAAGCTGCCGATGGTGGCCGAGCCGGCGGCCAAGTGGTGGAACGAGCACCTGGCCCTGCCGGGCGGCATCGGCAGCCTGATCCGCAGCACGGTCGGCGACATCATGCCGCACCTGACCGGCGCCGCGCGCACCTGGGGCTCGATCATCCTGGCCAATGCCCTCTACCTGTTCCTGGCCCTGCTCACCCTGTTCATGCTGTACGTGCACGGCCCGGCCGTGGTGCGCTACACCGACCGCGCCGGCGAGCGCCTGCTGCCGGCCTACTACGCCAACCTGCGCTGGCTGCTTCCGCTGTCGGTGCGCGGCACCGCGCTGGGCCTGTGCTCGGTCGCCATCCTCGAGGGGGTGGTGCTCGGCATCGCCTACTTCCTGGCCGGCGCCCCAGCGCCCGCCCTGCTGGGCGTGATCACCGGCTACCTGGCCCTGGTGCCGGGCGGCGCGCCGCTGTCCTTCACCATGGTCTCCCTGCTGCTGCTGGGCCAGGGCCACTCGGGCGCGGCGCTGGGCCTGTTCAGCTGGGGCGCGGTCGAACTCTTCATGGTCGACAAGTTCATCCGCCCCAAGCTGATCGGCCACCGCGTCAACCTGCCCTTCCTGGCCGTGCTGTTCGGCCTGCTCGGCGGCGTCTCGACCCTGGGCGTGATCGGCCTCTTCGTCGGTCCCTTCATGATGGCCATCCTGTTCGGCTGGCTGCGCGCCGGCCACCAGGACAATACCACCGACCATACCAGTCGCCACCTTAAGGATCAGCAAGTTAGCTGAAACTGGTATCGTATTTTTGCATACCACTTAAATACCTGTTGACAGGCCTGTCAGCTGCTCCTATAGTGCCCTGACCTTCCCCGGCACGAACTCAACATGATCGATTATCTTCTCGGCGTCGACGGCGGCGGCACCGGCACGCGGGTACGCCTCGCGCGTGCGGATGCGCATCCGGGCCATCATGAACTGGCCCAGGGCGCCGGCGGCCCCTCCGGGCTGAGCCTCGGCATCCACCGCGCCTGGGACGCCGTCCAGCAGGCCGCCGGCGCCGCCTTCGCGGCCGCCGGCATCGACCAGCCCCCGCTCGACCGCGTGGCCATCGGCCTCGGCCTGGCGGGCGTGCACAACAAGCAGTGGGCGGCCGAATTCGTGGCCGCCAATCCCGGCTACGCCGCCATCCGCCTCGAGACCGACGCCTTCACCACCCTGATGGGCGCCCACGGCGGCGCGCCCGGCGCCATCGTCGCGATCGGCACCGGCAGCGTCGGCGAAGTGCTTTTCGCGGACGGCACCCGGCGCGAAGTCGGCGGCTGGGGCTTCCCCGCCGGCGACGAAGCCAGCGGCGGCTGGATCGGCCTGCGCGCCATCGGCCACATCGAGCAGGTGCTGGACGGCCGCCGCGAACCCAGCGCCTTCGCCGACAGCGTCATCGAGGCTTGCGGCGGCAATCGCGACGCGATCCAGGTCTGGCTCGGCAAGGCCACCCAGACCGCCTACGCCAGCCTGGCGCCGCTGGTGCTGCAACATGGAAGCACCGAGGCGGACGATCCGGCGGCCGGCGATCCGGCGGCGCGCGCCATCCTGCTCGACGCCGGCGCCGAAGTCGCCTGCATCGCCCAGGCCCTCGACCCCGAGGGCAGGCTGCCGCTGGCCCTGTGCGGCGGCCTCGGTGCGGCCCTGCGCGACTTCCTCCCCTCCGGCCTGCTGGCGCGCACCACGCCGCCGCAGGGCGATTCCGCGGCCGGCGCGCTGCGCATGATTCAGCTTCATATTGCAAGGAACCACAGCCAATGAAAGGCAATATCCTCACTCCCGGCGGCTGGATCCGCGGCGAAATCCGCCTGGCCGACGCCGAACCCAACACCATCGCCGCCATCGACGGCCAGGCGGCCGATCCCTCGTCCAACGGCGACGACTACATCCTGCCCGGCTTCATCGACCTGCACGTCCACGGCGGCGCCGGCCGCGACATGATGGAAGGCGGCGACGCCCCGCACGTGATCGCCCGCCTGCACGCGAAGCACGGCACGACGAGCCTGCTGGCCACCACCATGACCGCGCCGGTGGAAGACATCGAGCGCGCCCTCGCCGCCATCGGCGGCGCCTGCAAGGAGCGCGGCAAGGACGAAGCCCGCATCCTCGGCGTCCACCTCGAAGGCCCCTACATCAACTCGGGCAAGCTGGGCGCCCAGCCGCCGTTCGCGCGCGAAGCCTCGATGATTGAAGTGAACCGCTTCAACGCCCAGGCGCCGATGCGCCTGATTACCGTGGCGCCCGAGGTCGACGGCCACCTGGCGCTCGTCAGGCAGATGGCGGACGCCGGCATCCGCGTGCAGATCGGCCATACCACCGGCTCGTATGAAGACGGCGTCAAGGCGCTGGAGAACGGCGCGGCCGGCTTTACCCACCTGTTCAACGCCATGCCCGGCCTGCACCACCGCGAACCCGGCATGGCCGGCGCCGCGCTGGCGCATGCGCAGTACGCCGAGATCATCCCCGACCTGCTGCACGTGCACCCGGGCGCGATCAGGGTGGCGCTGCGCGCCATCCCGAAGCTGTTCTGCGTGACCGATTCGACCGCCGCCGCCGGCATGCCGGACGGCCAGTACATGCTGGGACGCCAGGTGGTCCATAAATGCATGGGCGGCGTGCGCCTGGCCGACGGCACCCTGGCCGGCAGCACCCTGACCATGGACCAGGCGCTGCGCAACCTGGTCTCGATCGGCCTGTCGATCGAAGACGCCTCGCGCCGCGTATCCACGAATGCCGCCGACTACCTCGGCGAAACCCGCCGCGGACGCCTGGCGCCCGGCTGCTTTGCCGACCTGGTCGTCCTCGACCGTAACCTATGCATTAAAGCTGTCTGTATCGAAGGAGAATTGTGTGAGCTCTGAACCCACCTCGCTGATGCTGGAAGAAGCCAAGTCCGCCGCCCATTGCGTCGCCCTGCAACTGTCGAACGAAGTCGATCGTTATGCGGAACTCGGCCGCCAGCTACGCGCCGCCAGCTTCAACAACGTGGTGACGGTGGCGCGCGGCAGCTCGGACCACGCCTCCAGCTACTTCGCCTACCTGACCATGGCGCGCCTGGGCCGCCTGGTGACCTCGCTGCCGATGTCGCTGGTGACCCTGTATAAATCGCCGCTGCAGACCCGGGGCACGCTGGCGGTATCGATCTCGCAGTCGGGCCAGAGCCCGGACGTGGTCGAGCCGATCCGCTACTTCCGCGACGGCGGCGCCACCACGGTCGCGCTGGTCAACGACATCGAGTCGCCGCTGGCCAAGGCCGCCGAATGGGCGATGCCGCTGCATGCCGGCAAAGAGAAGAGCGTGGCCGCCACCAAGAGCTTCATCACCAGCCTCACCGCCGGCGCCCGCCTGGTGGCCGAATGGCAAGGTGATGCCGAGCTGAAGGACGGCCTGCGCGCCCTGCCCGAGGCCCTGCAGCGCGCCACCGAAACCGATTGGTCGAAGGCGATCGAGATCCTGGCCCCGGCCCGCAACATCATGGTGGTCGGCCGCGGCATCAGCTTCCCGGTGGCGCTGGAATCGGCCCTGAAATTCAAGGAGACCTCGGCCCTGCAGGCGGAAGCCTTCTCCGGCGCCGAGATCAAGCACGGCCCGATGGCGCTGATCGAGGAAGGCTATCCCCTGCTGATCTTCGCGACCCGCGGCCCTGCCCAGGCTGGCCTGGTGGCGCTGGCCGAAGAGATGCGCGGACGCGGCGCGCGCGTGCTGCTGGCGGCGCCGCAGGACGTGGCCGGCCGCGACCTCGACCTGCCGGTGGCGTCGACCCCGGACCTCGACCCGATCGTGGCGATCCAGGCCTTCTACGTGATGGCGGCTGGCCTGGCGAAGGCGCGCGGCCTGAACCCGGACCAGCCGCGCCACCTCAGCAAAGTCACCAGGACCAACTAAGCGCATCATGAACGATTACCGCAAACTCGCCGGCCAGCTGATCATGATCCGGCTGTTCGGCACGGACCTGGATGCGGACACCGCCGCCTTCATCCGCGAGAACGCCATCCGCGGCGCCTGCCTGTTCCGACAGAACATGACGGACGCGGCGCAACTCACCCGTTTCAATACCGATCTGCGTGAAGCGATGGGCCCGGCCGCCCTGATCGCCCTCGACCAGGAAGGCGGCGCCGTGGTGCGCTCGCTGTGGGTGCCGCCGCCGCCGTCGGCGATGGCGCTGGGCGCGGCCAACGATACGATGCTGGCGAAGGAAGTCGGCGCCGCCGTCGCCCGCGCCGTGAAGTCCATGGGCTTCAACTGGAACTTCGCGCCGGTGCTGGACCTGAACAACAACCCGCTGAACCCGGTCATCGCCGAGCGCTCCTTCGGCGCCGATCCGGAACGCGCGGCCGAGCTGGCGATGGCCTGGATGGACGGCAGCGAATCCGAGGGCGTGGCCTGCTGCGTCAAGCACTTCCCCGGCCATGGCGACACCCACGTCGACTCGCACCGCGACCTGCCGCAAGTCGACAAGGAACTGGCGGAGCTCGAGCGTTTCGAGTTCGCGCCCTTCCGCGCCGCCGCGCCGCACGCGCCGGCCGTCATGACCGCCCACATCGTCTACCCGGCGCTGGATCCGCACAACCCGGCCACCATGTCGCGCGCCATCCTGACGGACCTGCTGCGCGAGAAGATGGGCTATCAGGGCGTGATCATCACCGACGGCATGGACATGCACGCGATCGCGCACCGCTACAGCGCCGGCCAGGCCGCCGTGAATGCGCTGGTGGCCGGCGCCGACATGGTGATGGCGATCGGCAGCCGCGAGACCCAGCAGGAGACCCTGGACGCGATCGCCGCCGCGATTGCCGACGGCACCCTGTCCCTGGCGGAGGTGCAGGCCCGCCTTGACCGCCTGGACAAGCTGGCGCAGGCGCATCCGGCCGGCAGCGTCCCCTACGCCCTTGACGCGGCGGACCGCGCCCTGATGGCGCGCGCCTGGCGCCGCGCCCTCACCGCACGCGGGACGCCATCCCGTCCGGCTCCCGGCAGCAAGATCCGCCTGGTCGCGCGCCAGGACGTGGTCAGCGACGGCGTGTCGGAAGCCGGCGTGCCGGCGGCGAACATCGCCGCCTCGCTCGGCAAGCTGTACGAGGTCGAGCTGCTGACCTTTGCCGATCCGGAAGCCTTCGACTGGCAGGCGCTGCCGCAGGACGGCCGCTTCACGGTGCTGGCCTCGACTTCGCGCCGCCGCTACGGCCCGCACGCACGCGCCAACTGGACACCCGACCTCCACCTCGCGCTGTGGAATCCCTACCAGGCACTGGACTTCGGCGCCCCGGCCCTGATGACCTACGGCTTCGCGCCGCCGGCGCTGGAAGCCGTGAATGCCTGGCTGGCCGGAGAGATCGAGGCAGAGGGCGTGTGCCCAGTGCCTGGCTTCTAAAGCTTGCCTTTATGCATCTGACGTAACCCATTGTAACGACGCGCTTGCCGCAGCCCGGCCTGCGGCACAATTGTCCGGCCCCCTTATTCCAGTTTGTGGGACAATGCACGCTTTGTCCGAGTTACCAAAAGAGAAGGATTATTCATGTCCCAATTCCGTTTTGCCCGCCTTGCCCTGATGCTGGCCGCTATCGGCCTGAACGCTGCACCGGCACTCACGCACAGCGCCTACGCGCAAGACAAGAACGATCAGGCAGCCGCCGCACAGCCGAAGCCGGACACCGTCCGCCCGGACTTGTTCAAGCTGCTCGACTCGGCCCAGATCAAGCCGCTGATGGACGCGAAGAACTACACCGAAGTCCAGAACCGCGTTGCCCAGGCCGAGGCCTTCCCGGACAAGACCCCGTATGAAACCTATGTGCTGAACCGCCTGAAGCTGTCGCTGGCAACCGCCACCAACAACGACCAGGCGTCGATCGCAGCCCTGGAAGCCATCCTGGCCTCGGGCAAGCTGCCGGCAGCCGACAAGCCCCAGTTCACCCAGGCCCTGGCCGGCATGTACTACAACGCCAAGAACTATCCGAAGGCGATCGAGTGGTTCAAGCGCTTCCAGGAAGAGAACCCGAATTCGGACGCCGCCACCGCGCCGCTGATCCGTTCCTACTACCTGAGCAACGACTTCGCCGGCGCGATGAAGCTGCTGCGTCCGCAGCTGGAAGCCGCCGCAAAAGCCGGCAAGACGCCGTCGAACGAAGACCTGCGCCTGTACGCCTCGGCCGCCAACCGCGTCAAGGATGATGCCGCCTACCTGTACGGCCTCGAGCAGCTGATCACCTACTATCCGAACGACGACTACTGGATGGACGTGATCAGCCGCGGCATCGTGCGCAAGCCGGGCTTCCAGGAAGCCAACATCACCGACGTCCTGCGCCTCGAATTCGCGGCCGTCAAAGTCATGACGCCGGAGATGTACAACGAACTGGCCGAACTGGCGCTGAAGGATGGTTTCCCGACCGAAGCCAAGAAGGTCGTGGACGCAGGCTACGCCGCCGGCGCACTGGGCACCGGCAGCAGCGCCGCCCAGCACCGCCAGCTGCGCGACCGCGCCACCAGGGAAGCCGCCAACGATGCCAAGAACATCGCCTCGGGCGAAGCCTCGGCCTCCAAGTCGAAGACCGGCGCCGGCCTGGTCAACCTGGGCTGGGCCTACGTGACCATGGACCAGTTCGACAAGGGCATCGGCTTCATCGAACAAGGTATCGCCAAGGGCGGCCTGAAGTCGCCTGACGAAGCCAAGCTGCGCCTGGGCATGGCCTACATGCGCGCCGGCCAGAAGGACAAGGCGATTGCAACCTTCCAGTCCGTGAAGGCGGGCGGCGGCCTGTCCGACGCCGCCAAGTACTTCATCGTATTGGCGAACCACCCTAACCCGGGCGGCAACAACAAGTAATCCACGATACGGCGCGCATGCGGTTGACGCCGGATGGCGGTGCGGTCCCCGGGGCCGTACCGCCTTTTTCGTTTCAGCGTTAGCTGGCGTACCGGCCCGGCCATGAGCGCGGTCCATAATCCGATGGACATCATTCCGGGGACCGCTCATGACCACCGTACGCAAGGGCCAGGCGCCCGCCAAGCTCGACCGCGACGAATTCCGCCTGCGCTTCTCGCGCAACTTCTTCGATCCCCTCTACGAAAACGTCGGCCACGAACTGGCGGCCGTCGAGGAAATCGCCTGGCAGGCCTATACCGGCTCGCACAAGGCGCCGGTGACGGTGAAGGCGGGACCGGGCTATGCCGACCCGGACTACGATCTCTCGGTCGAGTGGAAGGACGCCCACGACCGCCTGCTGGCCGCCGAGGCGAAGCAGAAGGATCCGAACACGCTCAGCCGCATCCTGCTGATCAACGGCGCGGCGCGCAACGACGGCAGTTGCCCCAGCGAGATTTCGAAGACCTGGCGCCTGGCCAGGATGTGCGAAGAAGTCCTGCTGGCCGAAGGCTTCGATACCGACCTGCTCGACCTGTCCCGCATCATTTCCGACTTCGACCGCCACATCCATCCCTGTAAAGCCTGCGTGTCCACGGCGATGCCGCTATGCCACTGGCCCTGCAGCTGCTACCCGAACCACTCGCTGCACCAGAACAACGACTGGATGAACGAGATCTACGAGAAATGGGTATCGGCCCACGGCATCATCATCCTGACCCCGGTCTACTGGTACCAGTCGCCCTCGGTGCTGAAGCTGATGATCGACCGCCTGGTCTGCGCCGACGGCGGCAATCCCGACCCCAGTTCGACCCACGGCAAGGAAGCCGGGGAAGCCAAGGAACTCGAGAAGAACTGGGACTATCCGAAACACCTGGCCGGCCGCGCCTACGGCCTGGTGGTGCATGGCGACGTTGCCGGCATTGAGGGCACGCGCCGCTCGCTGTCCGACTGGCTGGACTGGATGGGGCTGATCTCGTCGAGTCCCACTGCCCTGCTCGACCGCTTCGTCGGCTATTACGAATCCTATGCCGACAGCCACGAGACCCTCGACCGCGACACCGCCTTCCAGGAGGAAGTGCGCAACGTGGCGCGCGCGGTGGGCATGGCGGTGCGCGACATCCGCTCGGGCAAGCGGGTAGAGGCCGACCGCGGATTGCGGAATCCGCGCCCGAAATAGCCTTCTCGGCAAGCGGTCTTTTTTTGGTATTATCGGCGGATTCACACAGACCTTTCGCCGCATGTCCTCTCTCGCGCAGTTGATGCACCACCTTTCCGCCACCAGCAACCTGCCGCTCTACCAGCAGTTGCAGCGCGCCCTGCGCGAAGCGATCGACCGCGGCCTCTACGGCCCGGCCGAGGCACTGCCGGCGGAGCGCCAGCTGGCGTCCGAACTGGACATTTCGCGCATCACGGTGCGCAAGGCGATCGACGGCCTGGTCGAGGAAGGTTTACTGGTACGCCGCCCGGGATCGGGCAACTTCATCAATACCCGTATCGAGAAGAATTTCGCCAAGCTGACCTCGTTCTCCGAAGACATGCGCTCGCGCGGACGCACGCCGCGCAGCGTCTGGCTGAAACGTTCGGAAGGGACGGTCACGCCGGAAGAGGCGCTGCGCCTGCGGCTGTCGCCGGGCGCCGCGGTGTACCGCTTCAACCGCATTCGCTACGCCGACGACATGCCGATGTGCCTGGAATACGCGACCATCGCCGCCTCCGCCCTGCCCTCGCTGGATGCGGTCGACACCTCGATGTACGAGGCGCTGGAAGCGGCCGGCAAGCGCCCGGTGCGGGCGCTGCAGAGATTGTCGGCCCTGCTGCTGAATGCAGAGCAGGCCAAGCTGCTGCAGTCGAAGGAAGGCGATGCCGGGCTGTGCGTGGAACGGCTGGGCTTCTTGCCGGACGGGCAGGCGGTGGAGTTTTGCCGTTCCTATTTCCGCGGCGATATGTACGATTTCGTGGCGGAGTTGAGCGCGACGTGAGGTGCGGCGTGGTGTGCGACGCCCCCACGTCCGCGCATCGAATTACATCGCGGTCAGGCCGCCATCGATGGCCAATTGATGACCGGTAACGAAGGACGCCTGCTCCGAACACAGCCACAAAGCCGCGCTGGCGATTTCCGCCGGCTCGGCGATGCGCCCCATCGGGTGGGCCGCCTTCAGCTTCCTGTCGCGGCCCGGTTCGCGCTCGAGCATGCGGGCCAGCATCGGGGTCTTGACGGCGCCCGGGCACAGGCTGTTCACGCGGATGCCGGATTTGGCGTATTCCACGGCCGCGGTCCTGGTCAGGCCGACCACGGCATGCTTGGAGGCCGCGTAGATGGCGCGGTTCGGCGCCGCCACCAGGCCGCCGGCGTCGGCCACGTTGCAGATGACGCCGCCGCCTTCCTGGTTCAGCATCTGGCGCAGCTGGCTCTTCATGCACAGCCAGACGCCCTTGACGTTGACGTTCATGATGCGCTCGAACTGCTCGTCGTCGCCTTCGGCCAGCGGCAGGGATTCTTCCTCGATGCCGGCGCCGTTGACGGCGACGTCGATGCGGCCGTAGTGCGAAACCGCCTTGTCGATCAGCGCTTCGACCTCCTGCGCGACCGTTACATTCGTTTTAACAAATAAAGCCTTGCCGCCCGCTTCGACGATCAAGGCGGCGGTCATGTGGCCGCCGTCGATGGAAGTATCCGCGACGACCACGCAGGCGCCCGCGCGTCCGAATGCGAGCGCCATCGCGCGTCCCAGGCCACTGGAAGCGCCGGTTACCAGCACAACCTTGCCGGCGTAAGAGATCCCGCTCGGCGGTGGTTTGGTCATGCCCTTCATGATGCATCCTTCACAATATCTTGGCGCAATGTTTGCTGCCTACTAGAAACACTGCCAGCAGGCAACATCATAGCGCCCGCACCGGGCATTGACCAAGTATCTCAACCATTTCTTTAAATTCTAAACGGCTGAGTGTTGCATTCATGCGCCCCCTCGGGCCCGCGCAGGCCCGCTCAGGCCCATTTAAGCCCAGACTACTTTGCCGGCTTGGCCTTGGCCTGGTCGCCGGCCATGACGACCGACAATTTCGCCGGGTCGATGGCCTTGCGGAAGGCAGCGTTCAGCTGGGGCAAGGTGACGGCCATCATGCGTTTTTCGAAATCGGCCGACCATTCATAGGTCTTGTCGCGGTACAGGTAGGACGTCCAGCCGGCCGCCAGCGTGCCGTCGTCGGCGCGGTTCTGGACCCTCTGTTGCATGAGACCGGATTTGGCCCCGGCGAGTTCCGCAGCAGTGAAGCCATCCTTGAGCGCGCGCGCCAGCTCCTCGCGCACGGCGACGTCGACCTTGGCCAGGTTCTGCGGCGCGGCGATGGCGCTGATGCCGAACATGCCGGCGCGGTCCCACTCGCCCGCCGACAGCTGGGTACCGCCGCCATAGGACAGGCCCTCCTTCTGGCGGATGCGGTCCAGCAGGCGCGATTTCAGCCCGCCGCCACCGCCGAAGATGTAATCGGCCAGCATCAGCGCCGGGTAGTCGGGATCGTCGACGTTCAGGTCGAGATTCATACGCGCGGCGTAGAACCCGTTCTCCTTGTCGGGCGCGTTCAACGTTTCATGTATGGGCTTGATGTCCGCATACTTGCGCAGCACGGGCGCCACGTGCATTGGCGCCTTCCACTGTCCGAACAGCTGGTCGACCAGGGGCACGATGGCCTTGTCGTCGAAGTCGCCGACGATGGCCAGCTCGGCCGGATTGCTGCCGTAGTAGTCGCGGTGGAAGGCCTTCAACTGGTCCAGGGTCGCAGCCTTGATGTCGGCGATGTCCTCGTCGAGCGTGGTCTCGTGGCGCACGTCGCCCTTCGGATAGATGTCGAAATGCTCGTTCAGGGCGCGCGAAGCCAGGTTCGGCGGTTCGGCGCGGCTGGCCTCCAGGGCCACCAGCGACTGCTGCCGCAGCTGCTCGAACTCGGCCGCCGGGAAGCTCGGCTCCTTCAGCACGTGGGCCACCAGCTTCAAGGCTTCCGGCAGGTTCTCGCGGGTGGTCTGGAAATGGGTCAGGCCGCCGGCCACCTTCAGCTTTTCGAAAGCGTCGGCCAGCTGCACGCGGTCATACCTGGTCGTGCCGCGGGTCAGCATCGCCGCCGTCAGGCCCGGCACCGCGCCCTTGCCGAACAGGTTCTGCTCGTCGCCGAAGTGCTGGCGCAGGTCGACCGTGACGGTCTGGCCGCGGTTCTTCTTCGCCAGCAAGGCCAGCTTGACGCCGCCCGCCGTGGTGAGCGTCGTGCGCTTCATGATGTTGGCCTGGCTCGGCTCGAAGTCCTCGGCGCTCAGGGTCGAGGCTTGCGGCTTGAAGTCCTTCAGCAGGCTTTCCACGCTGGGCGCCGGCGGGATCACGGCGCGCTGCGCTTGATCGTCCGGCAGGAAGGTGCCGGTGATGCGGTTGTCGCGCTTGAAGTAGCGGGCCGACACTTCTGCGACCTGCTGGGCCGTGACCTTCTCGATCTTGTCGCGTCCGACGAAGAACAGGCGCCAGTCGCCCAGGGCGATGGTGTCGGACAGCGCGACGCCCACCTGCTGCGGGTCGTTCAGGCTGCGCTCGATGCTGTTCAGGTAGGACAGCCTGGTGCGCTGCATCTCCTCGGGCGTGGGCGGATGCTTGCTGAAATCCTCGACCGCTTCCGTGAGTGCTGCACGCACCGGCTCGATCGGCTCGCCCTTCTTCACCACGGCGCCGAAGTACTGCAGGCCCGGCGCGTAACCGGTCTGGGCGAAGGAAAACACCTGGCTGGCCTTGCCGGTCTCGACCAGCAGCTTGTGCAGGCGGCCGGTCGGCACGTCGCCGAGGATGGTCGAGGAGAAGCTCAGCACGTCGCTGTCGTCGTGCAGGCCGGACGGCACGTGGTAGGCCACGGCGACGATCTGGACGTCGCCCTGGCGCCGCACGGTGAAGCTGCGGTCGCCGTCCTGGGTCGGCTCGACGGTCCAGAATTCCGGCAGCGTGCGCTTGGGTTTCGGGATCGCGCCGAACAGTTTGCTGATCGAGCGCAGGGTCTGGCTGGGGTCGAACTTGCCGGCCACCAACAGCACGGCATTGTCCGGCTGGTAATAAGTGCGATAGAAATTCTGCAGGTTCGAGATCTTGACGTTCTCGATGTCGCTCTTGTTGCCGATGGTTGCGCGGCCATAGGCGTGCCAGTCGTAGGCGACGCTCTGCATGCGCTTCATCAGCACCGCGCCGGGCGAGTTCTCGCCATTCTCGTATTCGTTGCGCACGACCGTCATCTCGGAATCGAGGTCCTTCCTGGCGATGAAGGAATGGGTCATGCGGTCGGCTTCCATCTCCAGCGCCCACTGGAGGTTTTCCGGCGAGGCCTGGAAGACTTCGTAATAATTGGTGCGGTCCAGCGAGGTGGTGCCGTTGAACTGCATGCCGCGGTTGGAGAATTGCTGGACGATGTCGCTGTGCCTGGCCGCGCCCTTGAACATCAGATGCTCCAGCAGGTGGGCCATGCCGGTTTCGCCGTAGTTCTCGTGGCGCGAGCCGACCAGGTAGGTGACGTTGACGGTGACGGTCGGGCGCGAGGAATCCGGGAACAGCAGCACCTTCAGGCCGTTCGGCAGCCGGTATTCGGTGATGCCCTCGACCGAGGGCCCCTGCACCACGCCTTTCGGCCGGGCCGCGATCGGCGGGGCCGCGTTCGCCGGCGCACTGGGCGCCAGCTGGGACCAGGCCGGCGCGGCGGCCACGAAGGCCAGGCCGCCGACGATCACATATGCGGCCACGCCGCGCTGCAGGAAGCTCGAGCTCATGTCACCCCGTCTGTCAGTATCTGTCTGTCATGTCTGCCGCACAAGGCTTGCGCGACAGCACAGCATGGTAACAGAGGCCGACTTAGGGCTGGCTTACCGCTTGTCAACGTCGAGTCCCCTGTCGGTTAGTTGCAGATTACCGGGAACTGAGCAGGCCTCGCAGGCCGGTTTTTACTGCCGGGCCCGCCTTTCGTGCTGTTGCTGGTAGGGACTGATGCGCGACAGCTCTTCCATCTCCTCGGCCAGGAAGGTCAGGAGATCGTCGGCGCTGACGATGCCGGCCAGCGTCCCGCTGTCGGACACGACCGGCACGCGCCGGATGCCGCGCAGGCGCATGCGCTCGATGGTGGCGTAGATGTCGTCGTTTTCGCCGGCGGTGAGCAGGTCGTCGGTCATGATGTCGCCCACTTGCAGGCCGAGGGGATCGAGGCCGAGGGCGATGACGGAAACCACGATGTCGCGGTCGGTGACGATGCCGACGGGTATGCGCTCGCCGTCCGGCTCGTCGACCACGATGAGGTCGCCGACATGGTGCTTGCGCATGAGGAAGGCCGCACCTTGCACGCTCTCGTCGCGGGAGCAGCAGACGGTGTCCGTAGTGCTGAGCTTGCCGACTTCCATGGCATCCTCCGTCTTCAAGCGCTCATTCTAGCACCGCAAATCAGGAATAGGATACCGAGCGCCTGAGAAAGCGCCCCGGGCAAGGCGCGCGGACGAAGACAGTACGCAAGCACGGCGAGCCGGCGCAACGCCGCCATGGCGGCCTTATCAGGCGCTCGGCTTCTTTTCGCCCGGCGGCGGGACGTAGCAGGCGTCGACCATCTGCAGGTCGTTGTCCTTGGCAAAGTTCACCACGAAGTGGTAAGCCAGGGGCTCGACATTCTTGAGGGCGTTATTGACCACCACGGACTTGACGCCGTTGACGATGGTCGGATGGACGTAGGGAGAGAACTTCAAGTGGGCATTCGGTCCGCCGCTGCCCGCCGGCCGGAAGCACGACATGACACCGCACAGACGCTCTGCCCAGTCACTCGGGCGGAACTGCCTGCCCTTACTCGTTACGCCGAGAATGAAGAATTCGTCGGCGTGTTCTTTCCCGGTTTGCGGTAAATCGGCCATAGTGCGGCTTACTGAAACATGAAGCGTGGATGAGAACAACCCCAGTATTATATCTTATAGAAGACCTGCGGACGAGACTTTACAGCCTCGTCCTCTTCCGGGAGTGTTCAACCAAGCAAGACCGCGCCGGAAAGCAGGAGCAGGAGCAGCATCCATAATAACAGCGCACGCCAGACCAGGCCGACGGTGCTCTGTAGTGCGCGCACGTTCGGCTCCTCGCCCGGCAGCACATCGGCCTCGCTGTCGGAGAGGTCGACGGTGGCGGCGTCCGCCGGCAGGACCCGGGGCGCGGTCTCGTTCGGCGAGCCGAGGCGCACGCCCATGGCGCCGCCGCCGGCCGCCAGGATGATGCCCTTCGACTCGTCGGCCCAGCGGCCGGCAAAATTGCGCCAGGCATAGATCGCGTCCTCGAAATTGCCGACCACGGCGAAGGCGATCGCCGTCAGCCGCACCGGAATCCAGTCGATCCAGTAAAAAGCGCGGGCCGCGAACTGGCCGAAGGCCTCGTTGCGCATGTGGTCGGGCTCGTTCCAGGCGCGAGCCAGGTATTCGGACACGCGGTACATCACGGCGCAGGCCGGGCCCAGCGGCATCAGGAACCAGAAGAACACGCCGAACACGTTGCGGTGGGTCGTGATCAGCGATTTCTCGACGGCCAGGCGGGCGATCTCGGTACTGTCCATGCCGACCGTGTCGACCTTGGTCCATTCGGCAAGCAGGGTGCGCGCGGTGGGCTCGTCGCCGGCGTTCAGGGCGAACTGGATCGAGGTGAAGTAATGGCTGTAATGGCGGAAACCGAGGGTCAGGTAGACGATCAGCACGTTCCAGGCAAAGGCCGCGAACACGAAGCCGTAGTACATCAGCACCCAGTAGATGACGGCGGTCGGCACCATCAGGATGCCCATCATCAGGAACCAGCCCAGCCGGCCATGGCTCACCTGGCCGGCATTGAACCAGGCTTCGATGCGCATGGCGAAGCGCTTGATCTCGGCGTAGATCTGGTTATCCGCGCGCAGCGGCTTCAACTGCTCGATCAGCAGCGCGCACAGAATAGAGAAAAAGGTCATTCACGTTCCTTTGAATTGTTGCCAGACTTCATTGCCCGCTACGATAGCGCAGTGGACGCAATCAATCAAATACGGATCCGCTGAATTTTTAAGCTCGCAGCAAATGGAACAGGTTGCGCAGCATGCCGGCCGTCGCGCCCCAGATAAAGAAGCGCTCGTAAGGCATGGCGTAGAAGCTGCGCCTGCCCGCCCCTTCCGGCAGCTCGAAAGACATGCGCTGGTGGTTCATGCCGTCCATCAGGAAGGACAGCGGCACTTCGAAGATCTCGGCGACCTCATTCGATTCCGCGATCAGTTCGAAGGGCGGCGTGACCAGGCCGATCACCGGCGTCACCAGGTAGCTGGAGGCGGTGATGTGGTCGGGCAGCACGCCGATGATCTCGACGTGGCGGCGCGCCAGGCCGATCTCTTCCTCGGTTTCGCGCAGGGCGGTTTCGATGGACGAGGAATCCAGCTCTTCGGCGCTGCCGCCGGGAAAGCTGATCTGGCCGCCATGGTTGTTCAGGTGGGCGGTGCGCTGGGTCAGCAGGACCGTCAGGCCCTCGGGGCGCTGGACGATGGGCACCAGCACGGCGGCGCGGCGCAGCTTGGGGAAGCGCTCGCGCAAGTCGTTCGGCAGCTCGGGCATCCACGCCGGCGGATGGGCCAGGCGCTGGCGCAGCCAGTCGGCGCGCAGGCGCTCAGGCGGCAGCGCGGCTTCGCCGGCGATCGAGTCGACGGGCAGGCGCTGGGGATCGAGATGCAGTTTTACCAAAAGGCTTCTCCGGAAAAGAAAAAGGCATCCCTGCGGATGCCTTTTTCAAGCTACTAACGCTATTACTGAGCGGCAGCGGCGGTCTTGCGGGTCGGCAGTTTCTCTTTGATACGTGCCGATTTGCCCGAACGCTCACGCAGATAGTACAGCTTCGCACGGCGCACATCACCACGACGCTTCACTTCGATCGAAGCGATCAGCGGCGAGTACAGCTGGAAGGTACGCTCGACGCCTTCGCCCGACGAGATCTTACGAACGATGAAGTTCGAGTTCAGGCCGCGGTTACGACGCGAGATGACCACGCCTTCGTATGCCTGGGCGCGCTTGCGGTTGCCTTCGACGACGTTGACGCTGACGACAACGGTGTCGCCCGGTGCGAAATCAGGGATATTGCGGCCGAGGCGCGCAATTTCTTCTTGCTCGAGTTGCTGGATCAGATCCATTTTTAACACTCCAATGACCATCGTGCCGGCGCTGTACCAGGTTGCCCGGTAGAGGATGGAATTAAAACATGCGGGTTGTACTACCCGCCGTTGCACCAACATGATGCAATTCTATTCGGCAGCCTTGTCCAGCCCTGCCAGGAACTTCTCGTCGGCCTTGCTCAACTGACCGGCGCTGCGCGCCTTGTCCAGCAGATCGGGCCGTTTCTTCGCGGTCGCCTCCAGCATGCGCTGGCGACGCCACTTCATGATCTCTGCGTGGTTGCCACCCATCAGCACGGGCGGCACGGCCACGCCTTCATACACTTCCGGACGCGTGTAATGCGGCGAATCCAGCAGGCCGTTGACGAAGCTGTCTTCGACCGCCGAGGCATCGTCGCCCAGCACGCCCGGGATGTGGCGCACCACGGCATCCATCAGCGCCATCGCCGGCAATTCTCCGCCGGACAGCACGAAGTCGCCCAGCGAAATCTCTTCATCGACGCAACGGTCCAGCAGGCGCTGGTCGACCGCTTCGTAGCGGCCGCACAGCACGACCAGGCCGGGCTCGTCCTTCAGCGCCATCACGCGCTCGTGCGTCAGCGGCTTGCCCTGCGGCGACATGAACACCACGCGCGGCGCCGGCAGGCCGAGGTCGATCTGGCGCTGCTTTGCCGCGGCGATCGTCGCTTCGAGGGGCCTGGCCAGCATCACCATGCCGGGACCGCCGCCATAGGGGCGATCGTCCACGGTGCGGTGGCGGTCCTGCGTGAAATCGCGCGGATTCCAGATCGACAGGTTCCACAAGCCCTGCTCGTGCGCGCGCCGGGTCACACCCGACTGCGTCAGAGCGGCAAACATCTCGGGAAACAAGCTCACGACGTCAAACTGCATCGGGATCTCGCTTCAGAAGGATGGGGTCAATAATCCAGGCCCCAGTCCAGGGTAATCAGTCTTGCCTTCAGGTCGACGGTCTTGACGTACTGGTCCACGAAAGGCACCAGGCGCTCTTCAGGCTTGGCGTCGGGCATATCCGGATTCAGGTCCGGCACGATGCGCAGGATGGACTGCGGACCGTTGCTCATCATGTCGGCAATCTTCCCGAGGGCTTCGCCCTGCAGGTTCACGGCATCCAGGCCGATCAGGTCCGACCAGTAGTATTCGTCTTCCGGCAGTTCCGGAAAATCCGCCCGCGACACCTGCACCGTGGCACCCTTCAGGGCCTCGGCGAGACTGCGGTCGGTGACATCGACCAGGGTGGCGGTCACATCGCCACTATGGTACTTCGCGCTGCGCACCTGCACGGGACGCAGCGCCGGCTTGTCGAGCCACCAGGTTTTCACGTTCAGCAGCGCATCGGCATCCGCCGAGTACGGCGCGATGCGGATGCCACCCCGGATCCCGTAGGCGCCGGTGATGTGCCCGACCTGTACCAGGTCGTCAGGGATTGCTATTGAATCGGTCAAACCAGTAAAACTTTCGCAGACTTGGTAATTAGTGCGGGGACTAATTACGCAGCGACTTGCTGGCCAGCGACCAGGCGAGCAACGGTCGGCGACAGTTGTGCGCCAACGCCTTGCCAGTAAGCCAGACGGTCAGCGGTGATGTTCAGGCCAACTTCCTTGCCCGAAGCCATCGGGTTGTAGTAGCCGATGCGCTCGATGAAACGGCCATCGCGACGGTTGCGCGAGTCGGTTGCAACGATGTTGTAGAACGGGCGCTTCTTGGCACCACCACGAGCTAAACGAATAACGACCATAATATTTCCAAAAAATTGTGCTGGACGGAGAAAGCCGACGATTATAGCGCGCCGCGCCGTGCCTCAGCAAGCGTTTGTCAAAAAACTAAAAACCCGGCGCGCAGACCGGCCGAATCCAGCATTATCGCCTATTTTTCCCAACAACGCTACATCGACGGCTGCCCGGCGCCTGGCAAGCGCCGCCGAAAGCCACGAAAAATGCTGCTTCCGCGGCCGTTTTGGACGATACTTCAATCTTTCCTTTTCACAACAACAAGCCGAGTCCAGCAGTCGATGTCGAACCACAAGAACAAGACCCTCGCCACCGCCCTCGCCTTCCTCCTCGGCGGCCTCGGCGTCCACCGTTTCTATCTGCGCGGCAGCGTCGACCGGCTCGGCCTGCTGCACGTCTGCAGCCTGCCCGTCGCCGGCCTGGTCTACGGCGTGGGCCATGCGCCGAATGCCTTCTGGGTGCTGCTGCCCATCTTCATTTCCTGCATCGTCGGCTTCGTCGAAGCACTGGCGATCGGCCTCACCCCCGACGAGAAATGGGACGCGAAGTTCAACGCCTCGTCCGGCCGCGCATCGCGCTCGAACTGGCCGCTCGCGGTGCTGCTGGTGCTGACCATGCTGGTCGGCGCCACCGGCGTCATCGCGGTGCTGTCACGCCTGTTCGACCTCCTCTACACGGGCGGCGCCTACGGCTGAAGGGTGGCGGCGCCCGGCCCTCGGTCTACAGGGCGGTGGCAGCCCAGTTCCAGCGCGGCACTTCCACCGGCGGCGTACCGACGACGATCACGATCTCCTTGTGAGGCTCGAGCGTGATCGCGGCGGGATCCGTCGTCACGCGCGTGAGCTTTTCATTCTGGATCACGTAGAAGGTCGGCGTACCCGCCAGCCCGGCGACCTGGGCGGCGCTCAGCGGCTGCCCCCATAGCGAGAAGAACTGCCTCAGCGTGAAGACCTTGGGCACCGGGGTCTCGATATGGATCACTCCCGTCATGTCGTGGGTGTGCAGGTCGTAGTGGCAGCTGGTGATCCCGATGTTGGCCGGCACCTGCAGGCGCACCCCATCCCGGTAGATCGAGAGCATCGAATGGATGTGGTAGGCCTCGCTGGTGGCGCAGCCGACACCGTCGACGATCCTGGTCCCGGTGCTGGGCCAGGCCGGCCAATGGGCCTGGCTGAGGCGCTCGGCGGCGTTGATGTCGGTGTAGCCCGCCGCGAGCTTGATGTCGGGCGGCGGTGCCGGATCGGCAGGTGGCGGCGGCGTGGTCGGCGGCGGCGGCGGAGGATTGGTGGGCGGGTCGGGGATGGTCGGCGGGGTCGGCGGCAATGGGTCGGTGGCCGGCGTCGACGAGCCGCCGCCGCCACAGGCAGTCAGGGCGGACAGCGCCGCGGCGGCGATGGACAGCCGGAAACTCGTGCAGGACTGGAAAGAAACCATGGGAGCTCCTGTCGGTGGATGATCAGTTCCGATTCTGGACAGGTGGGCCCGCCGACTTTTAGGATTTCTCAAGTGCGCCGGTGTCTGGCTCAGCGCTCGGGAAGCGCGCCACAGCTTGTCGATTGGCGCCGGCGCAGGCGACAAATCAAAAAAAAGCGGCGCAAGCGCCGCCTTCGAAGCCGATGGCGCCGGGCGGCGCCGATTTCCGGTCAGAACTGCTCGACGTCCAGCGCCAGCACGCCGGCGCTGCCCTCGACGATCGCATGGCGCAGGCCGCCCGCCTTCGACAGCACGTGGTCGGCGAAGAAGCGGGAGGTGCCGATCTTGGCGCGGTAGAAGGCGGCATCGCCCTCGCCCGCGTCGAGCTTCTGCTGCGCCACCAGGGCCGCGCGCGCCATCTGCCAGCCGCCCAGCACGATGCCGGCCAGCTTCAGGTAGAGCACGCTGCCGGCGAACACGGCGCGCGGCTCGAGCCTGGTATTGGCGACCACGAAGTCGACCACCTGCTCCAGCGCAGCGCTGCCGGCCGCCAGTTGCGAACGGATGGCGGCGAAATCGGCAGAATGCGCGGCGCCCTGGCGCTCGGCCAGTGCAGCCTCGGTGGCGCGGACCTGGGCGATGATGGATTTCGCCACCGCGCCGCCGTCGCGCGCCGTCTTGCGGCCCACCAGGTCGTTGGCCTGGATCGCGGTCGTGCCTTCGTAGATGGTCAGGATCTTGGCGTCGCGGTAGTGCTGGGCCGCGCCGGTCTCTTCGATGAAGCCCATGCCGCCGTGCACCTGCACGCCGTCGCGGGCGACGTTCTCGGACATCTCGGTCGACCAGCCCTTGATGACCGGGACCAGGTATTCGTAGATCGCCAGGTTGGCCTTGCGCACCGACTCGTCCGGATGGCTGTGCGCCAGGTCGCTATAGGCCGCGCCCACATAGGCCAGCGCACGCGCCGCCTCGGTCTGCGAACGCATCGACATCAGCATGCGGCGCACGTCGGGGTGGTTGATGATGGCGACCGGGCCGCTCGAGCCTTCGACGGCGCGCGACTGCACGCGCTCTTTCGCGAAAGCGACCGCCTGCTGGTAGGCGTGCTCGGCCAGGCCGACGCCCTGCATGCCGACGCCGAAGCGGGCCGCGTTCATCATGATGAACATGTATTCGAGACCGCGGTTTTCCTCGCCCACTAGGGTGCCGATGGCGCCGCCGTGGTCGCCGAACTGCAGCACGGCCGTCGGGCTGGCCTTGATGCCCAGCTTGTGTTCGATCGAGACGCAGTGGGCGTCGTTGCGCTCGCCCAGCGAGCCGTCTTCGTTGACCAGGAACTTCGGCACGATGAACAGCGAGATCCCCTTCACGCCCGGAGGCGCGTCCGGCGTGCGCGCCAGGACCAGGTGGATGATGTTCTCGGCCATGTCGTGCTCGCCGTAGGTGATGAAGATCTTGGTGCCGAAGATCTTGTAGGTGCCGTCGCCCTGGGGCACGGCGCGGGTGCGCACGGCGGCCAGGTCGGAACCGGCCTGCGGCTCGGTCAGGTTCATGGTGCCGGTCCACTTGCCGCTGATGAGCGGCTCGATGAAGCGGGCTTTCTGCTCATCGCTGCCGGCGGTCAGCAGGGCTTCGATGGCGCCGTCGGTCAGCAGCGCGACCAGGGCGAACGCCAGGTTGGCGCCGTGCAGCATCTCCACGCAGGGCGTGGCGACCAGCTTCGGCAGGCCCTGGCCGCCGAATTCCGCCGGGTGCTGCACACCCTGCCAGCCGGCTTCGGCGAAGCCGCGGAAGGCTTCCTTGAAACCCTTCGAGGTGGTGACCTGGCCGTCGTGCCAGAAGCTGGGCTCCTTGTCGCCGGAATGGTTCAGCGGGGCGACCACGCCGCCGCAGAATTTCGCGCTCTCTTCCAGCACCGCTTCGACGGTGTCCGGGGTCGCGTCTTCGCAGCCGGGCAGCTGGTTGATCTCGGCCAGGTTGGCCAGTTCGTTCACCACGAACAGCATATCTTTCAGGGGGGCGTTGTAGCTCACCGTGGTCTCCTTTGTTTCGTTTTACGTATACGTCAATTGTAGGTCGTGAAAAAGGCGGGAACCCAGGTTTTTATATGCAGCCACTGCGTCAAACGCTAGTGATACGCCACGAACTTGGGTTCCCGCCTGCGCGGGGACGACGCTGTGAGCTTAGCCCAGTTCCTTGACCAGCGCCGGCACGACCTCGAACAGGTCGCCGACGATGCCGTAATCGGCCACCGAGAAGATCGGCGCTTCCGGATCCTTGTTGATGGCGACGATGGTCTTCGAGTCCTTCATGCCGGCCAGGTGCTGGA
>NZ_JBFTRV010000027.1:0-64960 GCF_056399665.1 Massilia sp. 01N410
GTGGCCGAAGCGGGCAAGGAGATTTCGACCCGTCCGTTCCAGCTGGTCACCGGCCGCGTCTGGAAAGGCTCGGCCTTCGGCGGCGCCCGCGGCCGCACCGACGTGCCCCGCATCGTCGACTGGTACATGGAAAACAAGATCAACATCGACGACCTGATCACCCACCACCTGCGCCTCGACCAGATCAACGAAGGCTTCGAGCTGATGAAGAAGGGCGAGTCGATTCGTTCGGTGGTGGTGTACTGACACTGGCACGCGCAGTATGAACCGTCACCCCCGCGAAGGCGGGGGGCAAGTCAGGCCGGCACCAAGCCGGCCTTCTTTTTTCCGCCTGCTCCGCCAATTCTGCAGCCTGTCGCAGAACGCTGGCTCTCCTTCCCACCTGATCCTATCCTGCCCTCATCAATCACGCGCCCAAAACTAGAAAAAAAGTTCTAGACAAATTTTTCTAGCTGACCTATTCTGAATCCGTCGAAAGGAACCCGCATGAGCCTGCATCACTGGAAGGAAACGCGATGAACGCCGCGGCCTGGATGTCCGGCCTGGCCTGGGCATTGCTGGACTTCGTCTGGCAGGGCGCGCTGGTCGGCTGCGCCGCCGCCGTGCTGCTGGGCCTGCTGAGCAGGGCGCGTCCGCAGTGGCGCTACCTGGTCGCCTGCAGCGCGCTGCTGCTGTGCGCGGCGCTGCCGCTGGCCGGCATGCTGGCGCGCGTGGCGGGGCAGGGCGCAGACAGCATTCTTGTGCTGCCGTCCGCGCTGCTGCAAACGCTGCCGTCCGGCGCCGGGCAGGCGGCGGCCGGTCCTCTCCATGGCGCCGACCTGCCGGCCGGGTGGCGACTGGCGGACTGGCGCGAGGCGCTGCAGCCGCGCCTGCCGCTGGTGATCCTGTGCTGGTCGGCCGGGGCCGCGTTGATGGCCGTGCGCCTGCTGCTGGGCCTGGCCTGGGTGCGCCGGCGCAGCCGTCCCGGCGCCTACCGGCTGGACGCGGAGTGGCAGGCCGTGCTGGACCGCCTGGCGCCGCGGCTGGGGATAGTCCGCAAGGTCATCCTCGGACTGGTGGACGACCTCGCCAGTCCGGTGACGGCAGGGGCTCTAGTCCCGCTGGTGCTGGTCCCGGCCTCGCTGGCCACCGGCATGGCGCCGCAGCTGCTCGAGGCCCTGCTGGCGCACGAGCTGGCCCATGTGCGGCGCCACGACTACCTGGTCAACCTGGTACAGAGTGCGATCGAGATCCTGCTGTTCTATCACCCGGCCGTGTGGTGGCTGTCGCACCGCATCCGGATCGAGCGGGAACTGATCGCCGACGATTTGGCCGCAAGCGCGCTGGGCGAACCGCGGCGTCTCGCGCTTGCATTATCCGAGCTGGACCTGTTCCAGCTCTCCACCCCGCAACTCGCCCCTGGGGCATTTGGAATAAGAGGAACGCTCATGTCTCGCATCAAACGCCTGGTTCGCCCGCATGCCGAACCCTTCAACTGGAAGCTGGCACTGCCGGCCCTCGGCCTGGCCCTGACGGCCGCCATCCACGCCCATGCCGGCACCACGCCGGCGGCCGCGCCGGTCCAGCAAAAATCGAGTGTGCACGTGACGCAGCAGGATAGCCGCGACGCGCCGTATGCGCTGGTGGGCGAGGGCGACAACGGTTTCAATATGACCGGCAACAGCGCCGACTGGCCGTCGATCAAGCAGCTCAAGCGCAGCATCCAGGGCGAATTCCTGTGGTTCCGCGACGGCGGCAAGACCTGGATCGTGCAGGACCGCGACACGCTGGCCAGGGCGCACGCGGCCTGGGAACCGGTCAACCGGCTGGGCGAGCAGATGGACGCCTACGGCAAGGAAATGGACAAGCACGGCAAGGCCATGGAAGCCATCGGCAAGGAGATGGAGCAGGCCGCCGCCGGCATGCAGCCCGACGAGGGGCGGGTGCGCGAGCTGGAGCGCAAGATGAACGAGCTGGGGCGGCAGATGTCCAGCCTCGGCCAGCAGATCGGCAAGGCCGGCAGCGACAGCGAGCGCGACCGCCTGAACGACAGGATGAACACGCTCGGCCGGCAGATGAACGCACTGGGCGAGCAGATGCGCGCCGCGCATGAGAGCGAAGGGCAGCGCCGCGCCCAGGCCAGCATGGACGCCGCCGGCAAGCGCATGAACGAGGCCGGCAAGCCGATGGACGCGCTGGGCAAGAAGATGGATGCGCTCGGCAAGCAGATGGACCAGGAGAGCAAGGCCGCCGACAAGACCATGCGCAGCCTGATCCGCGATGCGATGGCCAGGGGACTGGCGCAGCAGGCGCCGGGGCAGGGTTGAATCCGATCCTTGCATGCATATAAAAAGGACCGGAGATGGATTTCATTTCCGGTCTTATTTATATGTATATGTATTCGATTAAATGTGCATATAGAAGGATTTTAATGCAGTAATTACACCGTATTGTGCGACGCAAAAGACGACATGTATAATTTCTTTTCAGTAACTGGAAAAATGTTTTCCGGTGCTATTCAATAATAATCACCAAGAGATAGGAATTAACATGTTCAAGAAAATCGCTGCCGCTGCGGCAATGGCCTTCGCGGCATCTTCCGCTTTCGCTGCACCGACCGCTTATTATGGCGGCCTGGACCTTGGCTCGACCAAGCTCGATGGCCTCAGCGACAACAAGGCCAGCGTCGGCGGCTTCCTCGGCTATGGCTTCAACCAGAATTTTGCCATCGAGCTGGGCTATCGCCAGCTGGGCAGCTGGGATGTGCTGGGCGTCAACGTCAAAGCCAAGCAGACCCACGTGTCGGTGGTCGGTTCCTACCCGCTGGGCAACCAGGTCGAGGTCTATGGCCGCCTGGGCTACAACCAACTGCGCGGTGAAGCCAGCTACGGCGGCCGGTCCTATGGCGACGACACCAGCGGCGTCATGTACGGTGCCGGCCTGAGCTACAGCTTCACCCCGACCATTTCGGGCCGTTTCGAAGTGCAGAAGCCGTCCAGCGATTCGACCAATTACGGCGTCGGCGTCGTCTTCAAGTTTTAATTGAGAGGGGAATAAGCGGTAATTCATCGTCCGCTTATTAAAACAAGTGGCACATGTTTCGATTTTCGGAACGTGTGCCATTTATTTTTCGGGAGCGGTATGGCAGCATACGGACGTTTATATTTTTTAAAGTCCATGCCATGCGCCCAGCACGTTTAGCTGTCGTTTTATCCCTTGCCGGCGCCGCTGCGCTGGCACATGCCCAGAATACGCCGGCAACCGCACCCGCCACCGCCGCACCGACGACGGCCGAACGTCCGGCCAAGGAATTCCCGTACACGCCCGGGCTGGACGTGAATTCGATGGATCGCAGCGCCGATCCCTGCGTCGACTTCTACCAGTACGCCTGCGGCGGCTGGATGAAGAACAATCCGATCCCCGCCGACCAGGCGCGCTGGTCGGTCTACGGCAAGCTGGCCCAGGACAACCAGCGCTTCCTGTGGGGCATCCTCGAAGACCTGTCGAAGCGCCAGGACGGCCGCAACGCCAACCAGCAGAAGATCGGCGACTACTTCGGCGCCTGCATGGACGAGCGCACCATCGAGGCGCGCGGCGCCGAACCGCTGAAACCCTATTTCGACCAGATCGCGGCGCTGCGTTCCAACAAGGACTTGCCGCGCGTGCTGGCGCGCCTGCACCTGGCGCTGGCCGACCAGGGCCTCTACTTCGGTTTCGGATCGAGCCAGGACTTCGGCGATTCGACCCGCGTGATCGCCTTCGCCAGCGCCGGCGGCCTGGGCCTGCCTGACCGCGATTCCTACCTCAAGACCGACGACAAGTCGAAGGAGGTGCGCGCCAAGTACATCCTCCATATCGCCAACACCTTCAAGCTGCTGGGCGACGCGCCGGAGCTGGCGCAGCGCAAGGCCGAGCGCGTGATGGCGATGGAGACCGAACTCGCCAGGGCCTCGCTGTCGCGCGTCGACAAGCGCGACCCCTACAAGCTGTTCCACAAGCTCGACGCCAGGGGGCTGCAGGCCCTGACCCCGGGCTTCGACTGGCACACCTACCTGGGCGAGATCGGGCAGGGCAAGCAGAACACCTTCAACGTCACCGAACCGGCCTTCTTCAAGGCGCTGGCGAAGATGTGGAAGAGCAGCGACATCGACGCCACCCGCACCTATCTGCAGTGGCACGTGGCGCGCAATCTGTCGCCGGCGCTGGCGTCCCGCTTCGACCAGGAACACTTCGACTTCTTCAGCAAGACCCTGCGCGGCGTCCAGCAACAGCCGCCGCGCTGGAAACGCTGCGTGGGCCTGGTCGACCGCCAGCTCGGCGAAGCGCTGGGCCAGGAATTCGTCAGCCGCGCCTTCTCGCCCGAGCTGAAGGCCAAGTCCCTGCACATGACCCGCCAGGTCGAAGAGGCGATGAAGAAGGACATCGAATCGCTCGACTGGATGAGCCCCGAAACCAAGAAGCGCGCCCAGGAAAAGCTGGCCGCGATCGTCAACAAGATCGGCTATCCGGACAAGTGGCGCGACTACGGCAGCTATGAGGTGAAGCCGGGCGACTTCGCCGGCAACGTCGAGCGCGGCAATATGTTCGAATCGCGGCGCCAGCTGGCCAAGATCGGCAAGCCGCTCGACCGCGGCGAATGGTCGATGACCCCGCCGACGGTGAACGCCTATTTCGATCCGCAGATGAACGACATCAACTTCCCGGCCGGCGTGCTGCAGCCGCCGCTGTTCGACCCGAAGATGGACGATGCGCCGAACTACGGCAACACCGGCGGCACCATCGGCCACGAGCTGACCCACGCCTTCGACGACGAAGGCCGCCAGTTCGACGCCAAGGGCAACCTGAAGGACTGGTGGACGAAGAAGGACGCCAAGGAATACGAAGAGCGCGCCCAGTGCATCGTCGACCAGTACGCGCAGTACACGGTGGTGGACGACATCAAGATCAACAGCAAGCTGACCCTGGGCGAGGACATCGCCGACCTGGGCGGCCTGATCCTGGGCTGGATGGCGTGGAAGGAGGAGATGGCCAGCATGCCGCAACAGGCCCAGCCCCTGCGCGACGGCTTGAGCCCGGAACAGCGCTTCTTCGTCGGTAACGCCCAATGGGCCTGCGAAAACGACCGCCCGGAAAACCTGCGCGTAAAAGCCCTGACCGACCCGCACTCGCCGGGCCGCTTCCGCGTGAACGGCCTGGTGGTGAACATGCCGCAGTTCCAGGAGGCTTTCCACTGCAAGCCGGGGCAGCCGATGGTGAAGGAGAAGCGGTGCAGGGTGTGGTGACCGTGCACTAAAACAACGTCGTCCCCGCGCATTAACCACGTCGTCCCCGCGAAGGCGGGGACCCAAGTCCTGCGTGCGTTACGTCAGCTCAGGCAAACTTGGACCCCCGCCTGCGCGGGGGCGACGATCAAGTGCGTGGGGGCGACGATCAAGTGCGTGGGGGCGACGATCAAGTGCGCGGGGGCGACGTTCAGGTATGCGTGGCCTCAACGCCGCCGCGTCCCCTGATCGCTGGCCTGCGCCTGCATGTGAATCAGATTCGCCTCGAACGACTGCATCTGCAAACCAATGTCCGACATATCGACATTCGACCGCTGCAGCCGCGGGAACAGCTGCTGCTCTTCCTCGTCGATGTGGCTGAGCACCGCGTTGAGCATCTCGCGCATCAGCGCTTCGGTGCGCGGTTCGTCCGGCTGCATGCCCTGCAAGGTGGCCAGCAGGTCGTCGACCTTCAGGTGGTCCTGTTCGAAGTGGCGTACGAGGTTGTCGTCGAGGCAGCGCACGTTCGGATAGAAGATCGATTCTTCCAGCCGCGAATGGGTGTGGATGGCTTGCAGCAACTGGATGGCCGACTGCTTCTTCACGTCCATGTCGCTGCTGTTGAGATAGGTGTCGGCCAGCTTGCGCACCATGTCGTGGTCGCGCGTCAAAGCCTGGATCGGGTCAACATTGTCCATGATGGGGTCTCCTGAAAAGGAGTGCCATCCTACTCCCGGTCTTCGCGAGGGCACGATCCGTTTAGGGCCGGCAATCCGGAAAAAAAACGCCGCCCGCAGGCGGCGCTCGGATGGGCCGGAGCCCGATCAATGCTGCGCGATCTTGCCGCGCCAGGCGCCGGTTTCCTTGCCGCGCGATTCCAGCATTTCCTTGAACTTCTGCAGGTTGCCGCGAGCTTCCATGCGCACGGCGCCGAAGGCGTCGCCCAGTGTTTCCAGCGGGCCTTCCGGCTGGTAATCCATCTGCAGGGCGATGCGGGTCACGTCATCCGAGATCTTGTGGAAGGTGACCACGCCGCCGTTCGGCACACCGGTGACGCTGCGCCAGGCGATGCGCTTGTCCGGGATCTGCTCGGTGATCTCGGCATCCCATTCCTTTTCTTCGCCGGCCACATTGGCCTTCCAGTGCAGGTGCTTGTCGTCCAGCTGGCGGATCTCGTGCACGCTGCTCATGAATTGCGGGAAGTCCTCGAACTGGGTCCACTGATTGTAAGCAGTGCTCACCGGCACGTTGACTTCGATTGTCTCGACGATCGAGGAACCCATGTTCGAACCACGATTTTTCATTTTTTTCGACAGCATCATGCCGCCGACCGCCAGCGCGGCCACAGTAACGACTCGATTCAGCATTGTTGCCTCCTTGTTACGAGTAGAGCTTCGATAAATAACAGCCGGATCAGGCCGGCTAGTGAACACATCTGCCCGTAACTTACGATAAGTCCCGTTTGGGCGGCGCTAGCGAGCCTTGTGGAAACTGTTGCGATACTGTATATATAACCAGTAAATTTGTGCCCAATATACGCCTGCGGCCCATCCCGACGTTTATAATGCCCGCATGAATCTCCTCGACAATCTGAATCCCGAACAGCTCGCCGCGGTCACGCTGCCGTCCCAGAGCGCCCTGATCCTGGCCGGCGCCGGCTCGGGCAAGACCCGCGTGCTGACCACCCGGATCGCCTGGCTGATCCAGACTGGCCAGGTGTCGCCGGCCGGCCTGATGGCGGTAACCTTCACCAACAAGGCGGCGAAGGAAATGCTGAGCCGCCTGTCGGCGATGCTGCCGGTGAACACGCGCGGCATGTGGATCGGTACCTTCCACGGCCTGTGCAACCGCCTGCTGCGCACCCATCACCGCGACGCCGCGCTGCCGCAGAGCTTCCAGATCCTGGATTCGCAAGACCAGCTGTCGATGATCAAGCGCATGCTGAAGGCCCTGAATGTCGATGACGAGAAGTACCCGGCCAAGGACCTGATGTATTTCATCAACAACGCCAAGGACAATGGCTTGCGCGCCAGCCAGGTCGAGGCCTACGACCACGTGCAAAAGCGCATGGTCGAGCTCTACGACGCCTACGACCAGCAGTGCCAGCGCGAGGGCGTGGTCGATTTTGCCGAGCTGCTGCTGCGCGCCTACGAACTGCTGCAGCGTAATCATCCGCTGCGCCAGCATTACCAGATGCGCTTCCGCCACATCCTGGTCGACGAGTTCCAGGATACGAACGACCTGCAGTACAACCTGCTGAAACTGCTGGCCGGCCACGGCGAGGCGGCCGGCGGCGCGATCTTCGCGGTCGGCGACGACGACCAGAGCATCTACGCCTTCCGCGGCGCCAACGTCGGCAATATGCAGGCCTTCGAGCGCGAGTTCGAGGTCAAGAACCTGATCAAGCTGGAGCAGAACTACCGCTCGCACGGCCACATCCTCGACACCGCCAACTTCCTGATCGCGAATAATACGCGGCGCCTGGGCAAGAACCTGCGCACCGACGCGGGGCAGGGCGAGCCGGTGCGCATCTACGAGGCATCGAGCGACCTCGAAGAGGCGCAGTGGATCATCGACGAAGCCAAGAGCCTGATGGCCGAGGGCATGCCGAGGAGCGAGATCGCGATCCTGTACCGCTCGAACGCGCAGAGCCGCGTGATCGAGCACGCGCTGTTCGCGGCCGGCCTGCCCTATACCGTGTACGGCGGCCTGCGCTACTTCCAGCGCGCCGAGGTCAAGCACGCGATCGCCTACCTGCAGCTGATGGACAATCCGCACAACGATTCGGCCTTCCTGCGGGTGGTGAATTTCCCCACCCGCGGCATCGGCGCGCGCTCGCTCGAGCAGCTGCAAATGGCGGCCGAGAGCTATGGCGTGTCGCTGTATGCGGCGGTGCCCTACATGACCGGCAAGGCCGGCACTGCGCTGGGCAACTTCGTCAAGCTGATCGAGAGCGCGCGCTTCGAGACCCAGCAGCTGCCGCTGCCGGAAATGGTGAAGGTGGTGCTGGAGCGCAGCACGCTGCTGGCCTACTACGAGAAGGAAAAGGAAGGCGCGGAGCGCATCGAAAACCTGGAGCAGATGGTCAGCGCCGCCACCCACTTCGTGCAGGAAGAGGGCTTCGGCGTGAACGCCCCGGCCCACCTGGGTCCGCAGGCGCTGGCCAGCAGCGGCGCGGCCATCGTCAACGCCGACGGCGTCGAGGTGCTGGATGCCGATGCGCCGCTGGCCACCGTGATGTCGCCGCTGTCGGCCTTCCTGGCCCACGCCTCGCTGGAAGCGGGCGACGCCCAGGCCCAGGCCGGCCAGGATGCGATGCAATTGATGACGGTGCACTCGGCCAAGGGCCTGGAATTCGACGCCGTGTTCATCACCGGCCTGGAAGAAGGCCTGTTCCCGCACGAGAGCAGCTCGCGCGAGCTGGACGGCGTGGACGAGGAACGCCGCCTGATGTACGTGGCGATCACGCGCGCGCGCAAGCGTTTGTACATGAGCTTTACCCAGCAGCGCATGCTGCACGGCCAGACCCGCTTCAACATGAAGTCGCGCTTCTTCGACGAGCTGCCGGAAGAATCGCTGAAGTGGCTGTCGCCGCGGGTGCAGACCAACTGGTTCGCCGGCCGCAAGTCGACCACCGCCTGGGACGACGCCAGCTTCCGCGAGGGCGGCAGCGACAACCAGATCGCCCTGCAGATCAAGCAGAAGTCTTCAAGCAGCAAGAGTAACGACGGGGGCATCGGCTGGCGCATCGGCGAAGCCGTGTCGCACGCGCGCTTCGGCGAGGGCGTGATCGTCAACATCGAGGGCGGGGCGGGCAGCCCGCGCGCCCTGATCAACTTCGGCGGGGCGGGGATGAAGATGCTCGACCTGTCGGTGGCCAAGCTGGAGAAGCTTGCGCGGTGATCGTTTGACCGCAGGGTGGGCTCCCCCGAGCCCACGCATTACGCCGGCTGCGTCTCTTTGCCAGCGGCCGGCTTGCCGAAAATGTCGCGGTAGCCGGCGTAGATCGCGCACTGCAGGAACAGGATAAACAGGAACATCAGCCACATCAGCACCACCTGGGCCAGCGCGATCGCGCTGAACAGGTTCACCACCACGAAGGTGATGAGGGTGAAGATGCCGAACCAGGACAGCAGCAGCACGCCGAACACGCGCGCCGAGCGCATCACGGCGAAGAAGCTGTAGAAGGTGGCCTTGCCCGGTCCCATCTGCTTCCAGTAGGTGAGCGGGGCGGCGAAGCACAGGGTCAGCAGCGACACCGTCTCCAGGATCAGCAGGCCGAACACGGCGGCGACGTCGCCGAGCGAGAAGGGCAGCTTGTCCTTCGGGTCCAGCTTGATGTTGCCCGGCAGCTGGCGCAGCGATTCCGGCGTGATCATCAGCGCGATCAGGGTCAGCACCAGGAAGACGCCGAGATAGATCACACCCACCTTGCACAGGCCGCCCAGCACCGGCTTGCGGAAGCCCGTCAGCAGCACGGCCGGGGTCACGCGGTCGCCGTTGTCGATCATCAGGCAGGCCTGCATGAAGGCCATCGAGAACGAGGGAATCAGCACCACCACGATGATCGGGCCGATGATGGGCACGGCGCTGATGCCGATCGCCAGCAGGATGCTGGCAAACAGCAGGGTGGTGAGGGCGGCCGGCTGCTTGCGGAACAGGCCCATGCCCCGTTTCAGCCAATCCCAGCCGGTACGTGCGGGCAGTGTGCTCATGCTGTGAGACCCGGGGCGGGAACGGCAATGCGCTCGCGCAGCACGCGTTCGAAGTGGGTGGGATCGTGCGGCGTCAGCATCTCGGCTTCGCGCGGACGGTGCAGGTCGTACAGGCGCGACAGCCAGAAACGCAGGGCCGCGGCGCGCAGCATGGGCTGCCAGGCCTGGGCTTCGGCCTCGGTGAAGGGGCGGGCGGCGTGGTAGGCGCGGGTCAGCGCCAGCACGCGGTCCTGGTCGAGGCGGCCGGTGTCGAGGTCGATGCACCAGTCGTTGACGGTGACGGCGATGTCGAACAGCCAACTGTCCCAGCCGGCAAAATAGAAGTCGAAGCAGCCGCTCAGGCGCTCGCCGACGAACATCACGTTGTTGCGGAACAGGTCGGCGTGGACCGGACCCTGGGCCAGCCCGGCGTAGACGGGGCCGGCGGCGAACCCGCGCTGGAAGGCCAGTTCCGATTCCAGCAGGACGGCTTCATCGGCGTCGAGGAAGGGCAGGACCTTGGGCACGGTCTCGATCCACCAGTCCAGGCCGCGCAGGTTCGGCTGGCGCAGCGGGAAGTCCCGGCCGGCCAGGTGCATCTTCGCCAGCATGGTGCCGACTTCGGCGCAATGCACGGGCTGCGGGTCCATCTGCGAGCTGCCGTCGAGCTTGCTGACGACGACGGCCGGCTTGCCGTGCAGCGCCACCACCAGTTCTCCCTGGTCGTTCGGCACCGGCGCCGGCACCGGAATGCCGCGCTCCGACAGGTGGCGCATCAACTGCACGTAGAAGGGCAGCTGCTCGAAGTCGAGGTTCTCGAAAATCGTCAGGACGAATTCGCCGCGCTCGGTCGTCAGGAAGAAGTTACTGTTTTCGATGCCGCTGGCGATGCCTTTCAGCGCCAGGGCTTTACCGAGAGGAAACTGCTTGATCCACTGGCTCAGGTCGTCCAGTGTGACCGAGGTGAAAACTGCCATCGTTCACGAATTATTGGGTAGCTGTGGCAGCCGCACAAAGGCGGCCGGTCGTCATTTCTTCTCGGGTCCGGCGGTCGCGTTGGCCGGCAGCGGAGGCGGCGGCGGTGCGTCGGCGGTGGTCGGCGCATTGCTCCCGTTTTCGGCGGGGGCCTTGCGCTTGCCCGACAGGTCGAATTCTCCCACCTTCCATTGCGGCGCGCGGATCGAATTGCCGCTCGCGCTGCCCGGCACCGCATTGCCCGGCGGGTTGTTCGGCTTCATGTAATAGTGGCTGCCGCTGCTGGTCACCTCGACTTCGGTGACCTGGCCGCCGTCGCGCCTTTCCTTGATCTGGGTGCGCTCGCGCGAGGGGATATTGGTCGCCGGCACATCGCTGCCTGGTTCGACACGCTCGAGCTTGGGCGGCGCCTGGTTCTGCGTCGACTGCGGCGGCGTCGGCTGGGACGATTGCTGGGCCAGTGCCGATCCGGCCTGCGCGGCCAGCAGCAGGCCCAGGCAAGGTGCGAGAAGGGGCAGGCGGGAGGAAATGCGTGGCATGGTGGTCACCTTTGACGTTTGGTTCATTGTAACAAACAGCGCAGCCCACCAGTGAAATGCATGTGAAAAGCATGTGAAAAGAGCGAACCGGCCCCATATGGATGGGAATCCGATTCTGCGATAATGGCGCACATTTGCTCATTCCGACCCTCCATGGACAATACCCTGCTTCTCGTTGACGGCTCCAGCTACCTGTACCGCGCATTCCACGCGCTGCCCGACCTGCGCAGCCCCGACGGTCACCCGACCGGCGCGATGCACGGCATGGTCAATATGCTGCGCCGCCTGCGCGCCGACTTCCCGGCCGCCTACATCGCCTGCGTGTTCGACGCCAAGGGCAAGACCTTCCGCGACGACCTCTACCCCGAGTACAAGGCCACCCGCGCCTCGATGCCGGAAGACCTGAGCAAACAGATCGAGCCGATCCACGAAGTGGTGCGCCACATGGGCTGGCCGATCCTGATGGTCGAAGGCGTCGAGGCCGACGACGTGATCGGCACCCTGGCCGCCCAGGCCACCGCGCGCGGCATGAACACCGTGGTCTCGACCGGCGACAAGGACCTGGCCCAGCTGGTCAACGACAAGGTCATGCTGATCAATACGATGAGCAACGAGAAGCTCGACGAAGCCGGGGTGCTGGCCAAGTTCGGCGTGCCGCCGAACCGCATCATCGACTACCTGACCCTGATCGGCGACACCGTCGACAACGTCCCCGGCGTGAACAAGTGCGGCCCGAAGACGGCCGTGAAGTGGCTGACCCTGCATGGCTCCCTGGACGGCGTGATCGAGAACGCGCACACCATCGGCGGCGCGGTGGGCGCGAACCTGCAGGCGGCGCTGGAATGGCTGCCGAAGGGCCGCGAACTGATCACCGTGAAGACCGACTGCGACCTGGCCAAGCACCTGGTGTCGATCGAGGAAACCCTGGTCGGCCGCCCGGAAGACAAGGACGCGCTGCGCGACTTCTTCCAGCGCTACGGTTTCAAGACCATGCTGAAGGAACTCGGCAACGGCAATCCTGGAAGGTTCGTCTCGCCCGGGTCTTCTCCTTCGGCGCCGCTGAATTCGCCGGAAGGCGCAAGCGCGACCTTGCCCGGCATGCCGGTCATCAAGGGCGAGTACGAGACCGTCACCACGCAAGAGCAGCTGGAGCGCTGGCTGGAACTGATCGACAAGGCCGAGCTGACCTCGGTCGATACCGAGACCACCTCGCTCGACCCGATGATGGCCGAGATGGTCGGCATCTCGCTGTCGGTGGAAGCGGGCAAGGGCGCCTACATCCCGCTGGCGCACCGCTACGCCGGCGTGCCCGAGCAGCTGAACCGCGAGGAAGTCCTGGCGCGCATGAAGCCCTGGCTGGAAAACCCGGACAAGCCCAAGCTCGGCCAGAACCTGAAGTACGACGCCCACATCTTCGAGAACCACGGCGTCAAGATCCGCGGCATCGTCCATGACACCCTGCTGCAGTCCTATGTGTTCGAGTCGCACAAGCCGCACGACATGGACACCATGGCGATGCGCCATCTCGGCTACACCACGATTCCGTTCGTCGACGTGTGCGGCAAAGGGGTGAACCAGATCTGCTTCGACCAGGTCGAGCTGGGCCGCGCCACGGAGTATGCGGCCGAAGACTCGGACATCACGCTGCGCCTGCACCAGACCATGATCGGCCACGTCGAAAGCGACGAAGGCCTGAACTACATCTACCGCAAGATCGAGCTGCCGACCTCCGTGGTGCTGCAGAAGATCGAGCGCAATGGCGTGCTGATCGACGCCGAGCTGCTGGCCAAACAGTCCGGCGAACTGGCAGCACGCATCTCGCAACTCGAGCAGCAGGCCTATGAACTGGCCGGCGGCCCCTTCAACCTCGGTTCGCCCAAGCAGATCGGCGAGATCTTCTTCGGCAAGCTGCAGCTCCCGGTGATCAAGAAGACCGCCACCGGCGCCCCGTCCACCGACGAAGAGGTGCTGCAGAAGCTGGCCGAGGACTATCCGCTGCCGAAGATCCTGCTCGAGCACCGCGGCCTGTCCAAGCTGAAGTCGACCTATACCGACAAGCTGCCGAAGATGGTCAACCCGAACACCGGCCGCGTGCACACCAACTACGCGCAGGCGGTGGCGATCACGGGCCGCCTGGCCTCGAACGATCCGAACCTGCAGAACATCCCGGTGCGCACCGCCGAGGGACGCCGCATCCGCGAAGCCTTCGTCGCATCGCCCGGCTGCGTGCTGGTGTCGGCCGACTATTCGCAGATCGAGCTGCGCATCATGGCCCACATCTCCGGCGACGAGGCGATGCTGCGTGCCTTCGCCGCGGGCGAAGACATCCACCGCGCCACCGCCGCCGAGATCTTCAACCTGGCGCCGGAAGACGTCGAGAGCGAGCAGCGCCGCTATGCCAAGGTCATCAACTTCGGCCTGATCTACGGCATGAGCGCATTCGGTCTGGCGCAGAACCTGGGCATCGAGCGCGGCGCCGCCAGCAACTACATCGAGCGCTACTTCCAGCGCTTTGCCGGCGTCAAGCAGTACATGGACGAGACCCGCCTGTCGGCCAAGGCCAAGGGCTATGTCGAGACCGTGTTCGGCCGCCGCCTGTGGCTCCCGGAGATCAATTCGCCGAATGGCCCGCGCCGCGCCGGCGCCGAACGCGCGGCGATCAATGCGCCGATGCAGGGCACGGCGGCGGACCTGATCAAGCTGGCCATGATCGCGGTGCAGGACTGGCTCGAGAAAGAACAACTCGGCACCCGCATGATCATGCAGGTGCACGACGAACTGGTGCTGGAGGTGCCGGAGGGCGAGCTGGAACTGGTCAAGCAGAAGCTGCCGGAGCTGATGGCAGGCGTCGCGACCCTGAAGGTGCCGCTGGTGGCCGAAACCGGCGTCGGCCCGAACTGGGAAACCGCGCATTAAGCACGTAGGGTGAGCACTCCGTGCCCACGCCGGCCGCGCCCACCCTACGTTAAGATAGCCATCCTTTGTTACCCGACCAGAGGATGCACATGAACGACCTCGTAAAGAACGCCGACCGCTTCGCCGCCGCCACGCAACCGCTTGCGGCCCAGTCGCTGATCCAGACCGACACCGCCGGCCTGAGCGCCGGCACCGTCGAGCTGACCGTGAATGGCCAGGCCGTGCCGGTCTACCGCGCCCAGCCCGAGGGCAAATCGAATCTGCCGGTGATCCTGGTGATCTCCGAAATCTTCGGCGTGCACGAGCACATCGCCGACGTCGCGCGCCGCTTCGCCAAGCTGGGTTACCTGGCGCTGGCGCCGGAACTCTTCGTGCGCCAGGGCGATCCGTCGGCCATTGCCGACATCCCCACCCTGATGAAGAACATCATCCACAAAACGCCGGACGCGCAGGTGATGGCCGACCTCGACGCCTGCGTGGCCTGGGCCGCGGAGAACGGCGGCGACATCGACAGGCTTGGCATCACCGGCTTCTGCTGGGGCGGACGGGCCACCTGGATGTATTCGGCCCATAACCCGAAGATCAAGGCCGGCGTGGCCTGGTACGGCCGCCTGACGGGCGACGCCACCGCCAACACGCCGCAGCACCCGGTCGACATCGCGCCTGCCTTGACCGTGCCGGTACTGGCCCTGTACGCCGCCAGGGATACCGGCATCTCCCTCGACAGCGTCGACAAGATGAAGGCGGCGCTGGCCGAGGGCGCGAGCGGCTCGGAGTTCGTGGTGTATCCGGATGCGGGTCACGCCTTCCATGCCGACTACCGTCCGAGCTATAACGAGAAGGACGCGAAGGACGGCTGGGCGCGCGCGCTGGCCTGGTTCCGCAAGCACGGCGTGGCCTGATCCCGGCAGGCAGCGGCCGGGCACGGTACAATGCCCGGCTTGCGCCCGTCGGCGGCGCACCAAGAACAACAAGAGGCTTCACGATCGATCCCGTTCTCATTTCCATCCTGCTGGCCACCGGCGTGGCCGGCGTCGTCAGTATCACGGCTGCCGCGGTTTTCTCGTTCGCCCTGCTCGCGAAAGTCGTCGAGCGCATGGTCAGCCTGTCGGTCGGCATCATGCTCGCGACCTCGCTGCTGCACGCGCTGCCGGAAGCCTTCGAGTCCCACGTCGACCCGCGCGCGCTGTTCGCGACCCTGCTGGGCGGCCTGCTGGCCTTCTTCATGCTGGAGAAGGTGGCGCTGCTGCGCCATTCGCATCATCACGAGGGCGACGGCCATCACCACGCCCACGGTCACGACGCCCACCAGGCCGGCAAGGCCGGCTGGATGATCCTGATCGGCGACGGCATGCACAACTTCACGGACGGGATCCTGATCGCGGCGGCCTTCCTGGCCGATCCCAAGCTGGGCATCCTGACCGGGGTGGCCATCATCGCCCACGAGATCCCGCAGGAGATCGGCGACTTCATCGTGCTGCTGAACGCCGGCTTTTCGCGCCTGCGCGCCTATGTGTTCAACCTGCTGTGCAGCCTGCTGGCGGTGGTCGGCGGCGTGCTCGGCTACTACACCCTGGACCGGGCCAGCGGCCTGATTCCCTATGTGCTGGTGTTCGCCTCGTCGGGCTTCATCTACATCGCCGTGAGCGACCTGATGCCGCAGATGCAGCGCCGCGCCACCGTGCGCGAATCGATCCCGCAGGTGCTGCTGATCGGCCTGGGTGTGGTCATCGTGCTGCTTCTGACGCACGGACACTGAGGTTTCAGGGCTTTCTTGCGCCCTGATATTGACATCGCGATTCGATGCGGCCTATGCTGAGTGCTTACCTACGTGGGGGAAGCAATGGCAAGGCTGGTGAATCAACTGGTTGTGGCGCTGCGCGAGAAGCCGTCGCGGTTCGGCTATGTACTCGGCATCCTGGTGCTGTCGGTCGTCGTGTTTACGCTGGCGGACTTCCTGCCGGCGCCCTACGATTTCGGTCACTAAAAACCACCAGCGCTTAGCGTGAGCACGGCGGTGGGCACGGCGTGCCCACCCTACGATTATCTGGCGCCGGTGGACACTGGCCGCGCCGCGTCGGATCTCCTATCAGGCTCCCTGAGCGCCGGTAGCAACCGGGCGCGCAGCATCTGCGCTCCACTCGCTCCACGATCCCGGGTACAACGCCGCGCCCGGCATGCCGGCCACTTCCAGCGCCAGCAGGTTGTGGCAGGCCGTGACGCCGGAGCCGCACTGCATGATGGCGTTGTTCGGATCGCCTACCGCCACGTCCAGTTCCGTCTTCAGCTGTTCCGGTGCCTTGAAGCGGCCGTCCGCCTGCAGGTTATCCTTGAAGAAGCGGTTCTTCGCGCCGGGGATGTGACCGCCGACCGGGTCGATGGTCTCGTTCTCGCCGCGGAAGCGGTCCGGTGCGCGTGCGTCGACGACCTGGCGGCCGCCATGTTCCACATTGTGCAGCACCGTGTTCACGTCCACCGTCGTCACCAGCGGCTCGCGCGCGGCGATGGTGCCGCGGGCAGGCGCCGACGGCGCATCGGTAATGACCGGCTGGCCGGCCGATTGCCAGGCCGGCAGGCCGCCGTCCAGCACGGCCACGGCTTCGTGGCCGATCCAGCGCAGCATCCACCACAGGCGCGCCGCGTACATGCCGCCGTGGGCATCGTAGGCCACGACCTGGGTGTTGTCGTTCACGCCCCAGCTGCGCAGCAGTTCGATGAAGTCATCCTTTTTCGGCAGCGGATGGCGGCCGCGGAAGGCGCCGCTTGCATCCCGCCTGGCGCCGGACAGCTCGTGTTCCATGTCGGCGAACAGCGCGTTCGGCAGGTGGCCGGCCGCATAGGCGTCGCGTCCGGCCGCCAGGTTCACCAGGTCGTGGCGGCAATCGACGATCACCCAGTCGGCGTCGTTGACGTGGGCGGCCAGGGCGGCGGGTTCGATCAGGGTCGTGTACACGGGCGGTCTCCTTAAAGTTCGCTGGCGATGGGATCGGTATCCTTGACGACGGCGCCTCGCGCCGTGCGCTTCGTATTGTAGAACGTCGCGGCGATGCCGGAGACCAGGATCACACCCATCCCCAGCCACACGTGCCAGTCGAACACGTCGCCCCACAGCAGCATCCCCCACAGGCTGGAGAAGATGATGCCGGTGTACTGCAGGTTGGCCACCACCAGCACCTTGCCGAGGCGGTAGGCGCGCGTCATCGCCATCTGCGCCAGCAAGGCCGGCACCCCGATCGCCACCAGCAGCAGGCCGCTATGCCAGGTATGCGTGTGGAAGGGCGTGGCCGGGCCGTTCTCGAGCAGCGTGCCGAAGAAGCCGGCTAGGCACGTGGTCAACGAAAAATAGAACACGACTCGGTATTCGGGTTCGCCCATCTGGCCCAGGTTACGCACCTGCATATAGGCCATCGCCGAGACGATCGAGGACGCCAGGCCGATCGCACCGCCCAGCCACTGGTTGGTCTCGACCGCCGGCCGCAGCACCAGGGTCACGCCGACGAAGCTCATCACGATGGCCATCACCAGCGGCCATTCGGTCTCGCCCTTCGCATGCCACCAGCCGATGAAGAACATCCAGGTGGCGAGCCAGATCGGCGCCATGTAGTTGAGGGTGACGGCGGTGGCGAGCGGCAGCTTGCCGATCGCGAAGAACCACATCCACAGCGAGATCACGCCGACCAGGCTGCGCGTCAGATGCTGACGGGGGAAGAGGGTGCGGAAGGTGCCGCCCTGCAGATGGATCGTGAGGAACAGGATGACGGTGCCGACCAGGCCACGGTACATCACGATTTCGGAGGTGGAGTAGAGGGGGGAGGCCAGCTTCACGCCCGCGCCCATGGCGGCGAACGCGAAGCTGGCGAACAACATCCAGAGAGCTGGCATTAAATTCCTGGTGGGACGTTTTCCAATTTACTGCGATACCACTCGTGGAAGTGCTGCATGCCGTCTTCCATCGGCGACTGGTAGGGGCCGACTTCGCTGACGCCGCGGTCCAGCAGGATCTTGCGGCCGGCATCCATGCGCAGGGCGATCTCGTCGTCCTCGACGCAGGTTTCCATATAGGCAGCGCGCTCGGCGTCGACGAAACCGCGTTCGAACAGCACGAACTCTTCCGGATAGTAGAACTCGACCACGTTGCGGGTCTTCTGCGGGCCCATCGGCCACAGGGTCGACACCACCAGCACGTTCGGATACCACTCGACCATGATGTTCGGATACAGGGTCAGCCAGATTGCGCCGTACTTCGGCGCCTGCCCGTTGTTGAACTTCAGGACCTGTTCCTGCCATGCCTTATAGGCCGGCGAGCCGGACTTCTGCAGGCCGCGGTGCACGCCCACGGTCTGGACGCTGTAGTCGGTGCCGAATTCCCAGCGCAGGTCGTCGCAGCTGACGAAGTTGCCCAGGCCCGGGTGGAAGGGCTCGACGTGGTAGTCCTCCAGGTAGACCTCGATGAAGGTCTTCCAGTTGTAGTCGCACTCGTGCACCTCGACGTGGTCGAACATATAGCCCGAGAAATCGAGGTCCCTGGTCACCGACAGCTGCTTGAGCTTGTCCATCACGTTGTAGCCGTTCTGTTCGAACAGCAGGCCGTTCCAGTTCTGCAGCGGCGTCTTCGACAGGTTCAGGCAGGGCGTGTCGGCAAAGTGCGGCGCGCCGATCAGTTCACCCTTCAGGTCATAAGTCCAGCGGTGCAGGGGGCAGACAATATTCTTGGCATTGCCGCGGCCATTGAACATCAGCGCCTGGCGATGACGGCAGACGTTGGAAAGCAGTTCGATGCCCTGCGCATTGCGCACCAGCATGCGGCCCTCGTTCTCCGACTTCAGGGTCGCGAAATCGCCCTTCTCGGGAACCATCAATTCATGCCCGACGTAGCGGGGGCCCTTCTGGAACAGGTGATGCATTTCGCGCTGCAACAGCGCTTCGTCGAAGTAGACATTTACCGGAAGCTGCGCGCACGAGCGCGCCAGCTTGGCGTGGGTAGCCAGATCGGACATCCCAACCCCCCTTTACAGATATCAGCCAAAGAAGAGAAAGAATCCGAGAACCAGTATTTTTTGGGGCGTTGAAAAACTTGCGGCTTTTCCTGCGCCTTAAAGAACGGAATACGGTATTTCGGAGACAGAACCGGAGATTATAGCCTGTAAAGGCTCATCCGGTCTCGGTCCCGCGCGAGCTTGTGGTGCGTGGATGCTCAAAAATTGCCGGAAATGCATCGTTTTCATGAATCGGTGGGCGCTTTGCGATAAAATGTGTCTTTGCTTGCAAGAGAACGGCAACTGTCGCGCCGTCACGCAGGGGTAGGATTGTTTACAATAAGCGATTAGACTGTTGCGCCTCGCGCATTGCCATTGCACTGCCGCCAGGCAAGTCGAGCCCCGAACCGATTAAAGTCATTATGCCAAATAAAACAAGCGCGGAGAGCGCTGGAGCGCCGGCCGCCGTTCCTCCCGAGTCTTTCGAACAGGCGATGGCCGAACTGGCCCAGCTCGTCACGCAGATGGAAGGCGGACAATTGCCCTTGGAAGCCTCGGTCGCTGCCTATGCCCGCGGTTCCGAGCTCGTGCGTTACTGTGCGGCCCAGCTGGAAAAGGTGGAGTCGCAGGTCAAGGTGCTCGAAGGCGAAATGCTGAAACCCTTCAGCGCCGACGGCGAGGACGCCGAATGAGCCCGACCGTGAGCGCCCAGCCCGATTTCCGCGCCTGGATGGAAGGCGTGCAGACCCGCACCGAGGCCGCGCTCGAGCGCTTCCTGCCCGCGACCGCCCGGATTCCGGCCAAGCTGCACGAAGCGATGCGCTACACGGTGCTGGGCGGCGGCAAGCGCGTGCGCCCGCTGCTGGCGCATGCCGCCGGTGAGCTGTTCGGCGCTAGCGAAGATGCCGTCGCACGCGCCGCCTGCGCGGTCGAGATGATTCACGCCTACTCGCTGGTGCACGACGACATGCCCTGCATGGACGACGACGCGCTCCGCCGCGGCAAGCCGACCGTGCACGTGGCCTATGACGAAGCGACCGCGCTGCTGGTCGGCGACGCGCTGCAGGCCCAGGCCTTCGAAGTACTCGCCGGCAGCGAGGAGGTCGCCCCGGCGCGCCTGGTCACGATGCTGCGCCTGCTGGCCGAGGCGGCCGGATCCGCCGGCATGTGCGGCGGCCAGGCGATCGACCTGGACAGCGTGGGCCTGGCCCTGACGCTGGAAGAGCTGGAGCGCATGCACCAGCTGAAGACCGGCGCCATGCTGCGCGTCTCGGTGCTGCTGGGCGCCCTGGCCGGCCGCGAGCTCGATGCGCGGGAGCTGGACGCATTGAAGGAATACTCGCGCGCGATCGGCCTGGCCTTCCAGGTGGTGGACGACGTGCTGGACGCGACCGAAGACTCGGCCACCCTCGGCAAGACCGCGGGCAAGGACGCGGCGGCGAACAAACCGACTTACGTAACGATTCTGGGGCTGGGGCCGTCCAAGGCGCTGGCCGAACAACTGCGGCAGCAGGCGCACGAAGCGCTGGCGCCGTTCGGAGAACAAGCACTGCGGCTGCGCGAACTGGCAGACCTGATCGTGCAGCGGAAGGCCTAAATGAAACTGCTAGATACCATCAACGACCCGGCGGACCTGCGCAAGCTCCCGCGCACCCAGCTGACCCCGCTGGCCACCGAACTGCGCCAGTTCCTGCTCGATTCGGTGTCCAAGACCGGCGGCCACCTCTCGTCCAACCTCGGCACCGTCGAGCTGACGATCGCGCTGCACTACGTGTTCAACACGCCGGAAGACCGCATCGTCTGGGACGTCGGCCACCAGACCTATTCGCACAAGGTCCTGACCGGCCGCCGCGACCGCATGCCGACGCTGCGCCAGCATAACGGCCTGTCCGGCTTCCCGAAGCGCGACGAGAGCGAGTACGACACCTTCGGCACCGCCCACTCGTCGACCTCGATCTCGGCGGCGCTGGGCATGGCGCAGGCGGCCAAGATCAAGGGCGAGAAGCGCAAGGCGATCGCCGTGATCGGCGACGGCTCGATGACGGCCGGCATGGCCTTCGAGGCCCTGAACAATGCCGGTGTCGAGGACGACGTCGACCTGCTGGTGGTCCTGAACGACAACGACATGTCGATCTCGCCGCCGGTGGGCGCGCTGAACCGCTACCTGGCGCGCCTGATGTCGGGCCAGTTCTACGCCGCCGCCAAGAACGTGGGAAAAAGCGTGCTGCCGGCGCCGATGCTGGAACTGGCCAAGAAGCTCGAGGAACACGCGAAAGGCATGGTGGTCCCGGCCACGATGTTCGAGGAATTCGGCTTCAACTACATCGGCCCGATCGACGGCCACGACCTCGACTCGCTGATCCCGACCCTGGAAAACATCCGCAGGCTGAAAGGCCCGCAATTCCTGCACGTGGTGACGAAGAAGGGCCAGGGCTACAAGCTGGCCGAGGCCGAGCCTATCCTGTACCACGGTACCGGCAAGTTCAATCCGAGCGAGGGCATCAAGCCCGCCACCGCGCCGTCCAAGATCACCTACACCGAAGTGTTCGGCAACTGGCTGTGCGACATGGCCGCCGCCGACAAACGCCTGGTCGGCATCACGCCGGCGATGCGCGAAGGCTCGGGCATGGTGCGCTTCCACCAGCAGTATCCGGACCGCTACTTCGACGTCGGCATCGCCGAACAGCACTCGGTCACCTTCGCCGCCGGCATGGCGACCGAAGGCGTCAAGCCGGTGCTGGCGATCTACTCGACCTTCCTGCAGCGCGGCTACGACCAGCTGATCCACGACGTGGCGCTGCAGAACCTGGACGTGACCTTCGCCCTCGACCGCGCCGGCCTGGTCGGCGCCGACGGTGCGACCCACGCCGGCAACTACGACCTGGCCTATCTGCGCTGCATCCCGAACATGGTCGTCATGGCGCCGTCGGACGAGAACGAGTGCCGCCAGATGCTGACCACGGCCTATCACTACCCGGGCCCGGCGGCAGTGCGCTATCCGCGCGGCGCCGGCGTCGGCGCCGCCATCCAGCAGGAGCTGACCTCCCTCGAGCTCGGCAAGGGCACCGTGAAGCGCGAGGGCAAGGGCGTCGCCATCCTGGCCTTCGGCTCGATGGTGGCCCCGAGCCTGAAAGCGGCCGAGGGCCTGAACGCAACCGTCGCCGACATGCGCTTCGTGAAGCCGCTCGACGTCGAGCTGGTCAAGCGCCTGGCCAAGGACCACGACTACCTGGTGACGGTGGAAGAGGGCTGCACCATGGGCGGCGCCGGCTCGGCCGTCGCCGAAGCATTGGCGCTCGAGGCCATCGTCAAGCCGCTGCTGATCCTGGGCCTGCCGGACAAGTTCATCGACCAGGGCGACCCGGGCGTGCTGCTGGCTTCCGTCGGCCTGGACGCGCACGGCATCGGCAAATCGATCCGCGAACGTTTCGGGATCGGCGAGCCGCGCCTGGTCGTGAACAACAACTGAGCAGAGACCGATCATGCTGATCGTCACCCACGGCGGCAAATTCCATGCGGATGACGCCTGGGCGGTTGCCGTCATCTACGTGCTGTATCCCGAGGCCGAACTGGTGCGCACGCGCGACCCGGTCATCATCGAGAGCGGCGACGTCGTGATCGACGTCGGCGGCATCTGGGACCCGGCCCTGGGGCGCTTCGACCACCACCAGAAGGGCTTCAGCGGCGCCCGCCAGACCGGCGTGCCGTATGCGAGCGCCGGCCTGGTGTGGCGCGAATACGGCGCCCGTTGCGTGGCCGCGCTGGCGGCGAAGCACACCGGCCAGCAGCTCAGCGACGAAACCGCCCAGCACATCGCCTACGCCATCGACGCCGACATCGTGCAGTACCTGGACCTGTCGGACGTCGGCGCGGCGAAAAATGCGCCGGGCGGCTACGGCCTGTCGGCGGTAATCTCCGGCTACAACCTGAGCTGGCTGGACGAGGAAAGGCTGGGCTACGGCGAGCGCGCCGACGCCTACCGCCTGAGCCAGTTCCGCCGCGCGATGGATTTCCTCGTCGACGTGATGGCGAACGCCGTCAAGTACCGCGTCGGCGCCTTGCTCGCGCTGGAGCAGGTGCGCAAGGCCGAGGTGCTGGAAGGCGGCCGGCTGCTCTACCTGAAGAACAGCGCGCTGCCCTGGAGCTCGGTGGTGCGCAAGGAAATGCCGAAGGTCCTGTTCGTCATCAGCCATAACATCGGCGAGCAGCGCTACATGCTGCACACGGTACCGGCCACCGCCGACACCTTCGAAGCCCGCGCCGACCTGCCGGCATCCTGGGCCGGCCTGCGCGACGCCGACCTGGCGCTTGTCACCGGCGTGCCGGATGCCGGCTTCTGCCACAACGGCCGCTTCATTGCTGCTGCCAAGTCGTATGACGGTATTCATGCGATGGCGTTGCAGGCGTTGAAGGAAGCGGGGCAAGACTAGCAACTCAAGAACGTCGTCCCCGCGAAGGCGGGGATCCAGGTTCGTTGCGGTTCGAAAAACTTGGGTTCCCGCCTGCGCGGGAACGACGTCACTTGAACAACTCCTCCGCCCGCCGATAAAGAATCCACGACGTCGCCACATACTTGTCGCCGCCATGCGGCACATGCCCCTTGTGCGTATGCGTGAAGCCTGCCGGCGCAATGATCAGGCGGCCCTGCCGCGCTTCCACCTTGCGGCCCTGGTACAGGAATTCGGTTTCGCCACCCTCGGCCACGTCGTTCAGGTAGAACTGGAACAGCAGCACCCGGTGCAGGGTCTCGCAGCTGGCGTTTTGCGGATAGATCTCGGAATGCCAGTGGTGGTAGCCGCCACTGGCGCGCAGGTACTTCTGCAGGTTGATCGGGCCGCAGCGTTACATCGCCTGCACCAGCGCGTCCAGGTGGGGGCGGCCGCATTCGTCGAAGTTGTCGAGCGAGAGGGCGACCGGCTGCCCGGTTTCCGGATGCGCGACCATCGGCGACAGCGCGCCCAGCACCAGCGCGCGGTAGCGGTCCACGTACTGCGCCAGGTGGCGCCGCAGGCTCGATGCCATCAGGCCGGCGACGTCATGCCACTCCGGGTACTGGGTGAGGGTGAGGTCCCAGCTGTCCTTCCTGGCCACGTCCACGCCGTTGCCGGTGCGGCCGCGCACGACCTTGTCGCTGGCCTCGAAGCGCTGCAGGATATGGGCGCATTGCTCGCTGCTCAGGGCGCCGTCGTGGATGCCGATGAAATCGTCTGTCATGGCGTTCCGTGGGAGGCCGCATGCTGGGCCGGCACGTGCAGCGAGCGGGCCAGCAGGTGGCCGGCCAGCCAGCCGGCCACCAGGCCGCCGATGTGGGCCGCGTTGTCGGTGTGCGGATACAGGAAGCCGGCGCCGATATTAAACAGCAGGAAGGGCCCGACCGAGCCGCGCAGGTCGCGCACCACGGTCGGCGGCACGCCGCTGTGCTCGCGGCCGATGAAGGCGAACAGGCCGCCGATGATGCCGAAGATCGCGCCCGAGGCGCCCACGCTGTTGACGGGGTGCTGGGAGACCAGGCCCCACAGCATGCTGCCAAGGCCGCCGCCGATGCCGGCCAGCAGATACAGGCCGGCGAAGCGCAGGCTGCCGAAGATGCGCTCGACCAGCTGGCCGGCCTGCCACAGCACCAGCATGTTCATCCCCAGGTGCAGCAGGCTGCCGTGCAGGAAGGCGGAGCTCAGCAGGCGCCACCACTGGCCTTCGCCCAGGGTCTTGCGCGGCAGGTTCGACCCCCATTTGACGAGCTGCTCGGCGAGCAGGGCAGGGGGCGCATCCGGCCACCACTGGCGCGCCGCGATCAGCTTGTGGATGCCCTGCTGCCACAGCTGCAGGTGGGCCTGCACCGCGGCCAGCGAGTCCCAGCCCGGCAGGGGCCTGAACCAGGGCATGCCGAAGCCCTTACGCTCCAGCCACATCAGGAAGAAGATGCCGATGTTGGCCGCCAGCAGGATCCAGATCACCGGCGTCGACGGGCTCCAGTAGTCGATGCGGTCATGGAAGACCTCGCGCTCGGCATGCGCCACCTCGAACTCGGGCGTGCAGCGCGAGGGGAGGGCCGCGGCGATGGCCTTCGCGGCATCGCGGCCGGCGGCGGAAAAGCCGACTTCCTGCATGCCCTGGACGCCGACCACGTCGAAGATCACGTCCTCGCCCGCGGTGCGCACGTTGACGATGTCGACCTTGCGCAGGCGCTCCTCCTCCTTCTTCGGAAAGCGGAACGAGCGGTGGCTGCTGCCGCGCACGTAGACGAAGTCGGGCTCGATCGCCAGCTGGCCGCGTCCCTGCAGCCGGAAGGGATTCGAGGGCCAGTTCGCGCCGCCCCGGTAGAACCGGACCTCGAAAACGCCGTCGGCCTTGCCGCTGTCCTGCATCTGCGGCGCCCCGTCAGCCGCGCTTGCGCTCGTGCTGCCACAGCACGTCGCTGCCGCCGCCGTGGCGGTTCAGCACGCGCGCCAGCACGAACATCAGGTCGGACAGGCGGTTCACGTATTGACGCGGCTGGGCGTTGATCGTGTCCGTCTTCGACAGCGCGACGATGCTGCGCTCGGCGCGCCGGCATACGGTGCGGCACACGTGGGCCGTCGATGCCGCGCGCGAGCCGGCCGGCAGGATGAACTCCTTCAGGATCGGCAGGTCGGCATTGTATTTCTCGAGCAGACCGTCCAGGCGCGCTACGTGCTCGTCCTTGATCATCTGGTAGCCCGGGATGCACAGCTCGCCGCCGAGGTCGAACAGGTCGTGCTGGATCGAGATCAGCTCTTCCCTGAGCTCGGCCGGCATGTCCTCGCACAGCAGCAGGCCGACGAAGGAATTCAGTTCGTCGACGTCGCCCAGCGCGGCGATGCGCGCGCTGTCCTTGCCGGTGCGGCTGCCGTCGCCGAGTCCGGTGCTGCCGTCGTCGCCGGTGCGGGTCGCGATTTTCGAAAGTCGATTGCCCATGCTTATGCCCTGCCTATAAAAAAAGATAGCGCGAGCATACGCCAAAATAGTGCAATAGTGCTTACAATCGGCTTATGATTCCCGCCATTCCAGTCGACCCCGAGCGCCGCCGCCAGGTGGCCAGCGCCCTGCGCGCCGTGCTCCCCGAGCGTTGCGTCCTGCACGACCCCGAAGATACCCGGCCGTACGAATGCGACGGCCTGGCGGCCTATCGCCAGCTGCCGATGATCGTGACGCTTCCCGACAACGAGGAGCAGGTGCTGGCCATCCTGAAGGTCTGCCGCGAGCTGAAGGTGCCGATCGTGCCGCGCGGCGCCGGCACCGGCCTCTCCGGCGGCGCCCAGCCGCTGGCCGACGGCGTGGTGATCTCGACCGCGCGCCTGAACCGCATCCTGCGCGTCGAACCCTATGCGCGCACCGCCGTGGTCCAGCCCGGCGTGCGCAACCTGGCGATCTCGGAAGCGGCGGCGCCCTTCGGCCTCTACTATGCGCCGGACCCGTCCTCGCAGATCGCCTGCACCATCGGCGGCAACGTGGCCGAGAACTCCGGCGGCGTTCACTGCCTGAAATACGGCCTCACGGTGCACAATGTGTTGCGCGTGCGCGTCTGTACGATGGAAGGCGATGTCATCGAACTGGGCGGCGAAGGCCTCGATTCGCCGGGCCTGGACCTGCTGGCCGTCTTCATCGGCTCGGAGGGCATGCTCGGCATCGTCACCGAAGTGACCGTCAAGCTGGTGCCGAAGCCGGCGCTGGCCCAGGTCATCATGGCTTCCTTCGACGACGTGGTAACGGGCGGCAACGCGGTGGCCAGCGTGATCGCGGCCGGCATCATCCCGGCCGGCCTGGAGATGATGGACCGCACCTCCTCGCGCATGGTCGAGCCCTTCGTGAAGGCCGGCTACGACCTCGAGGCGGCCGCGATCCTGCTGTGCGAGGCGGACGGCACCGGGCTCGAAGTGGCCGAGGAAATCGAACGCATGACGGAAGTGCTGCAGCAGGCCGGCGCCAGCGCCATCGCGGTGTCGCAGAACGAGGCCGAGCGCCTGCGCTTCTGGTCCGGCCGCAAGAATGCCTTCCCGGCCGCCGGCCGCATCTCGGCCGACTATTACTGCATGGACGGCACCATCCCGCGCAAGCATCTGGCCCACGTGCTGAGCCGGATCGAAGCGATGCAGGACACCTACGGCCTGCGCTGCGCGAACGTGTTCCACGCCGGCGACGGCAATATGCACCCCCTGATCATGTTCGACGCCAACAAGCCGGGCGAGCTGCAGCGCGCGGAAGACTTCGGCGCCGCCATCCTGGCCCTGTGCGTGGAGGTCGGCGGCACCATCACCGGCGAGCACGGCGTCGGCGTCGAGAAGATCGATTCGATGTGCGTGCAGTTCGGCGCGAACGAGCTGGAAGCCTTCTTCACGGTCAAGCGCGCCTTCGACCCGGCCATGCTGCTGAATCCGAACAAGGCGGTGCCGACCCTCCAGCGCTGCGCCGAAATGGGCAAGATGCGGGTCAGCGGCGGCGTGCTGCCGTTCGCGGACCTGCCGCGTTTTTGAAAGTGACGCTTTTGAAACTGACTATGCAGCAGACTCTTGAACGATTCCAGGACCAGGTACGGACCGCGGCCGCAGGCAAGGGCGCGCTGCGCATCCGCGGCGGCGGCAGCAAGGACTGGTACGGACAGCGCCTCGAAGGCGAGCTCCTCGACACGCGCGCCTATGCCGGCATCGTCGATTACGAGCCGACCGAACTGGTGATCACGGCGCGCTGCGGCACGCCCCTGGCCGAAATCGAAGCCGTGCTGGCCGAACGCAAGCAGATGCTGGCCTTCGAGCCGCCGCACTTTGGCGAAGGCGCGACCCTGGGCGGCACCATCGCCGCCGGCCTCTCGGGCCCGCGGCGCGCCAGCAGCGGCGCGCTGCGCGACTTCGTGCTCGGCGCGAAGCTGCTGGACGGGAAGGGCGACGTCCTGAGCTTCGGCGGCCAGGTGATGAAGAACGTGGCCGGCTACGACGTCTCGCGCCTGCTGGCGGGTTCGCTGGGCACCCTCGGCCTGCTGCTGGAAGTGTCGGTCAAGGTGCTGCCGCTGTCCTACCGCGAAGCCACGCTGCGCTTCGCGATGAACGAGGTCGACGCCATCCGCAAGCTGAACGAATGGGGCGGCCAGCCGCTGCCGATCTCGGCCAGCTGCTGGATTGACGGCGTGCTGGCGCTGCGCCTGTCCGGCGCCCGGGCCGCGGTCGATGCCGCCATCCGCTCGCTGGGCACCGCACACGGCGGCCACATCATGCCGGACTGCGAGGCCTTCTGGGCCAGCCTGCGCGAGCAGCGCCATGCCTTCTTCGACGGCGATGCGCCGCTTTGGCGGCTGTCGGTACCGTCCACCTATGGCGCCATCGTGCTGGGAGGTCCGCAGCTGATCGAATGGGGCGGGGCGCAGCGCTGGCTGCGCGCGGACGGCGATGCCGCGACAAGCGAGCGCATCCGCGCCACGGTGAAGGCCTGCGGCGGTCACGCGACCCTGTTCCGCGGCGGCGATAAAAGCGTCGGCGTGTTCCAGCCGCTGGCGCCGGCCGTGGCGAAGATCCATGAACGCCTGAAAGCCGGATTCGATCCGTCGAACATCTTCAACCCCGGCCGGATGTATTAAAGAACCATGCAAACGAACCTCGCCGATTTCATCAAGGGCACGCGCGAAGGAGAGGAGGCGGAAGCCATCCTGCGCGCCTGCGTGCATTGCGGCTTCTGCACCGCCACCTGCCCGACCTACCAGCTGTTGGGCGACGAGCTCGATGGCCCGCGCGGCCGCATCTACCTGATCAAGCAGGTGCTGGAAGGCGAACAGCCGACCCGCAAGACGCAGCTGCACCTGGACCGCTGCCTCACCTGCCGCAACTGCGAGAGCACCTGCCCGTCCGGCGTGAAGTACGGGCGCCTGGTCGACATCGGCCGCAAGGTGGTCGAGGAGCGCGTCGCCCGTCCGCTGGGCGACCGCGTGAAACGCACCATGCTGAAGGAATTCCTGCCGCGCGCAAGACTGTTCAAGCCGGCCTTCAAGGCGGGCCAGGCGGCGCGTCCGCTGCTGCCGCACGGCCTGCGCGACAAGCTGCAGCCGGCGCGCAGCGCGGGCGTCTGGCCGCGGCGCGAGCATGCGCGCAAGATGCTGGCGCTGGCGGGCTGCGTGCAGCCGGCGATGGCGCCCGATATCAACGCCGCCACCGCGCGCGTGCTCGATGCGCTGGGCGTGCAGCTGATCGAAGCCCCCAAGGCGGGCTGCTGCGGCGCGGTGCGCTACCACATGAACGACCAGGACGGCGGCCTGCAGGACATGCGCCGCAACATCGACGCCTGGTGGCCCTACGTCGACGGCGGCAAGGTCGAGGCCATCGTGATGACGGCCTCCGGCTGCGGCGTCACCGTCAAGGAATACGGCCACCTGCTGGCCCAGGATCCGCAGTATGCCGGGAAGGCGGCGCGCATCAGCGCGATGACGAAGGACCTGTCCGAAGTCATGCAGGATTTCGAAGGCGAGATCGGCGCCCGCCTGGCCGGCAGCATCAATGAACGCATCGCCTTCCACCCGCCCTGCACCCTGCAGCATGGCCAGCAGATCCGCGGCAAGGTCGAGGGCGTGCTGCGCGCCGCCGGCGTCGACGTGGTGCTGTGCGCGGACAGCCACCTGTGCTGCGGTTCGGCCGGCACCTATTCGGTGCTGCATCCGGAGATCGCGCATGCGCTGCGCGACCGCAAGGTCGCCAACCTGGAAGCCACCGGGGCAAAGGAAATCGTGTCCGCGAACATCGGCTGCATCACCCACCTGCAGTCGGGAACGCAGACGCCGGTCACGCACTGGATCGAACTGGTCGACCGCGCCCTGGCCGGGGCGCCGGGCCGATGAGGATCTTCGCAGCTTTGCTGCTGGTCTTGCCGATGGCGGCCCTGGCGGGGGAAGGGCAGGCGCACAAGCCTGCTGCCCATCACGCCGCCAAGCCGGCGCCCAAGCCCGCCAAGAAGAAGGCCGCCGGCGCCGACGAAGGCGCCGACGGCTTCCTGAACCTCTACGTCGAGCTGTGCGTGCGCCATTTCGGCGACCTCGACGAGTTCCGTGCCCGCCTGCTGCGCGACAAGGTGCCGAAGCTGCCGGCGGAAGACGCCAAGCCGTTCCTGGCCGGGATGGACGGCGACGCCTGGCCGGTGCCGTACAAGGGCAAGCTGGGGAATTACGTGCTGGCCCTGCCGGCCGGGAAGAACCTGTGCCTGCTGCACGCGCACCGTGCGAACGCCGCCGCGATCGAGAAGGGCTTCCTGGACATCGTCGCCGATGCGCCCAAGCCGATGGTGGCGAAGCGCGGCCCCAGCCGGGACGAGCTGAGCGCGGACAAGATCAAGATGCGCACCGTGTCCTCGACCTGGGCGCCGCCGGGCGCGCGCCGCAAGATGGAATTCATGCTCACCACCACGGCATCGCCCAAGGCCGAGCTGCAGGCGCTGGGTTCGGTGGCGATGATTGCCGACGGTCCGACGCGAAACGCAAGGCCGTGATAGGATCGGCGCCCCGAATTATGCAAGGCGGAGGTGCCATGAGTTTCGTGTTCCGGTTGATCTCGCAGGACGAGGATGCGGCGCCCTCGGTCGCGTTCCAGGACTCGATCGGCCCCGGCTACGTCGCGTTGTGGGAAGAAATCGGCGTCTACGATGCGCTCTACAACAGCGACGGCCGCGAGGCCCGCGAAGTCTCGCGCGCGATCGCCTACGGCATCGACCAGTTGAACGACGACGAATCGCTGGGCCGCATGCTGCCGGCCACGGCGCGGCAGGGGGAGGCGATCCGCTTCCTCGAGAACGTGCACCGCGGCTGCACCATCCACGCCTCGGCGCTGGTCGAGACCCGCTAGAGTACCGCTTCAAACAGCCACCAGGCCATGTCGAAACAAACCATTACCATCAGCGGCGAAACCATCGGCCGCGACCGCATCGAAGCACTGCTCGCCCAGCAAGCGCTGCTGGTATTCGAAGAATGCGATTTCCAGCAGGCCGACCTGTCGCGCCTGAACCTGCAGGACTGCGGCTTTGCCAACTGCGCCGTGGCCGAGACCTCCTTCTTTGCTGCCAACCTGGCGCGCACGCGCTGGCGGCGCTGCCGCGGCGGCCATGCCGATTTCGAGGCCGCCGACCTGGTCGACGCGCGCTTCGAAGCCTGCGACCTGAACAACACCAGCTGGCGCCGCGCCAAGCTGGCCTCCTGCAGTTACCGCGGCTGCAAGCTGACCGGCGCCAGCTTCGAGGAAGTCGGCCAGCTCGGCCTGTCCTTCGAGGATAGTCTGCTGATCGGCGCCGACCTGCGCCGCATGTCCTTCCGCAAGGCCAGGCTCACGGGCCTGGATTTTGCCGACGCCGACCTGTCCGGTTGCGACTTCCGCGAAGCCGTGTTCGAAGGCGGCAGCCTGCGCGATGCCCACATCAAGGACACGCGCTTCGACCATGCGGATTTGCGCGAGGCCGACCTCGGCGGGCTGAAGCTCTCGAACGCCAAGCAGTTCGCCGGCGCCACCATCTCGCCGCGCCAGGCGGCCGAACTGGTAAGGGCGATGGGCCTGAACGTCGCCTGAATCCGAACTCGGATGTAGTAAAATTACATCTCTTTTGTGGAGGTGTCAGCGATGCGCGTTCGTCCCCGTTTCAAGCCGGATTTCCGTTTGTTTGCCACGGCCCTGGCGGCCGCCCTCAGCCTGGCCGGCCAGTCCGCCTGGGCGCAGGCCGTGGTGGCCAGTGCGGCTTCGCCGGGCGACGTGCTCAGCGTCGACGTGCAGATCGACGGCATGGGCAAGCTGGGTTACGACATCAAGCGCCGCGGCAAGGAGATCATCGGCCCGTCGCGGCTGGGCTTCAACCTGGCCAATGCACCGAAGCTGGAGGGCGGCTTCAGCCTGCGCGCAAAGCAGGTCAGCGAGCATGACGACACCTGGGAGCAGCCCTGGGGCGAGCGCCGCTTCGTGCGCAACCACTACCGTGAGCTGCGCGTCGAGGTCGAGCAGAAGAACCGTGCCAACCGCGCGCTTGCCATCGTATTCCGCATCTACGACGACGGCGTCGGCTTCCGCTACGAATTCCCGGACCAGCCGCAGCTGCGCGACACCGAGATCCTCGACGAGCTGACCGAATTCGCGGTCGCCCAGCCGGCTACCGCCTGGTGGATCCCGGCCGGCGAGCTGCCGGGCCTCGAAGAACAGATCCAGAAGGCGCCGCTGGCGGAAATCGGCACCGCCAACACCCCGCTGACCATGCGCCTGGCGGACGGCACCCACCTCGCCCTGCACGAGGCGGCGCTGGTCGATTACGCCTCGATGTGGGTGCGCAAGGTCGAAGGACAGAAGCTGCGCGCCCAGCTGGCGCCGTCGAGCACCGGCCCGGCGGTGGTCCGGCATGGCGCCTTCACGACCCCGTGGCGCACGCTGCGCATCGCCGACGACGCGGCCGGCCTCTACATGTCCGACCTCGAGCTGAACCTGAACGAACCGAATAAACTGGGCGACGTGTCCTGGGTACACCCGTCGAAGTTCGTCGGCGTCTGGTGGAGCATGCACCTGCAGCACACGACCTGGAACGCGGGACCGAAGCATGGCGCCAACACGGCCAACGTCAAGAAATACATCGACTTCGCCGCACAGAACGGCTTCCGCGGCGTGCTGGTCGAAGGCTGGAACCGCGGCTGGGAAAGCGACTGGGGACACGGCGGCGCCGACTTCAGCTTCACCGAGTCCTATCCCGACTTCGACCTGCCCGCGCTGGCCGCCTATGCGAAGCAGAAGGGCGTGCGCCTGATCGGCCACCACGAGACCGGCGGCAACCTGCCGGCCTACGAAAAGCAGATGGACGCGGCGTACCGGCTGTATGCGAAGCTGGGCGTGGACAGCGTGAAGTCCGGCTATGTGCACGAAGCCGGCAGCATGCAGTTCCAGGGCCCGGACGGCAAGATCCACTTCGGCCATTACGATTCGCAGGAAGGCGTGCGCCACTTCCAGAAAGCGGTGCTTGATGCCGCGCGCTACAGGATCGCCGTCGACACCCACGAACCGGTGAAGGACACCGGCCTGCGCCGCACCTGGCCGAACTGGATCTCGCGCGAAGGCGCACGCGGCGTCGAATACAACGCCTGGGGCAATCCGCCGAACGCGGTCGACCACGAGGCCAAGCTGGTCTTCACCCGCATGCTGAGCGGTCCGATGGACTACACGCCGGGCATCCTCAGCCTGCTGGGCGCGGACGGCAAGGTGTTCAACTCGACCCAGGCCAAGCAGCTCGCCAACTTCGTCGTCATCTATTCGCCGATCGTGATGGCGGCCGACCTGCCGGAGAACTACGCCAGGTATTCGGCCGCCTTCAAGTTCATCCGCGACGTGCCGACCGACTGGGCCGAGACCAAAGTGATCAACGGTGCGGTCGGCGAATACGCCAGCATCGCGCGCAAGGACCGCAAGTCGGACGACTGGTACGTCGGCGCCGTCACCGACGGCCAGGCGCGCACGCTGACCTTCCCGTTGTCCTTCCTCGACCCGGGCAAGCAGTATGTGGCCGAAATCTATCGCGACGGCGATGCGGCCGATTACCGCAACGAGCATCGTTTCGACCTGGTGCTTGAAACGCGTATCGTGACCGCGAAGGACGTGCTGCAGCTGAAGCTGGCGCCGGGTGGCGGGCAGGCGATCCGCTTGACGCCGAAACGGTGAACCATAGAGAGGAATATCGCAAGGTGGCTGCGGTCTCGGCGCTCGATGCTAACGGCCGGGTCATGTGGACGGTGATCCGGTCGCGCTTGCGCGGCACAAGAACGAAACAGGTTTCAATTTTTTCGTCTGTTCACGTTACGTGAACGACGCAAAGAAATGAACAAACGCCACCCTGTGCCGTACTTGTCAGCTTACAGATTTACAATCTCATTGCCCCAGCAGCTTCTCGATCTCCCCCGCAATCTCCTCCGGCTTGGTCTGCGGTGCATAGCGCTTGGCCACCTTGCCGTCGCGCCCGATCAGGAACTTGGTGAAGTTCCACTTGATGCCTTCGGTGCCCAGCACGCCCGGCGCTTCGCCCTTCAGGTGCTTGAACAAAGGATGCGCATTGTCGCCGTTGACGTCGACCTTGGCGAACATCGGGAAGCTCACGCCATAGTTCTTTTCGCAGAAGGCGCCGATCTCTTCTTCCGAACCCGGTTCCTGCGAACCGAACTGGTTGCAGGGAAAGCCCAGCACTTCCAGGCCGCGGCCGTGCAGTTCGCGGTACACGGTCTCGAGCCCCTGGTACTGCGGGGTGAAGCCGCATTTGCTGGCGGTGTTGACGATCAGGAGGACCTTGCCGCGGTACTGGGCGAGGTCGACCGGCTTGCCGTCGAGTGAGGTGGCCTGGAAATCGAAGACATTCACGAAGGACTCCTGTAGTCAGTGTTGATCAGAGGATATTACCTGACCAGCGCAGTGAACGGATAAACATAGGCCTGCAGTGTCACCAGCACGCCGACCAGGCAGGCCAGCGCGATCGAGTGGAAGAACACGTAGCGCAGGATCTCGCCTTCGTGGCCGTACCACTTGGTTGCCGTGGAAGCCACCACGATGGATTGGGCATCGATCATCTTGCCCATCACACCCCCTGAGGAATTGGCCGCCGCCATCAGGACCGGGTTCAGGCCGAGCTGGGTTGCCGAAGTCTTCTGCAGGCCGCCGAACAGCACGTTGGAGGCGGTGTCCGAACCGGTCAGCGCGACGCCCAGCCAGCCGAGCAGGGTGCCGAAGAAGGGATACAGCACGCCGGTGTTGGCGAAGGCCAGGCCGAGGGTCGAATCGAGGCCGCAATAGCGGGTGGTATAGCCGAGCGCCAGCATGGCGGCGATGGTCAGCAGCGAGAAGCGCATCAGCTTGAGCGTGGCCCAGTAGACGGCGAACAGTTCGCGCACCTTGTAGCCCATCACCAGGCCGGAAATGACGGCGGCGGCGAGGATGCCGGAGCCGGTGGCGGACAGCCAGTTGAGCGTGTACACGGCGGCCTCCGCAGTCGGCTTGCTGGCCACCGGCGGCATCTTCTGCACCACCTTGTGCAGCGCCGGCCAGTCGTACTTGAAGACCGAGATACCGTCGAGCATCTTCTTCCACTCGGGTATGCCCCACAGGAACACCAGCACCGACAGGATCAGCCAGGGCAGCCAGGCCCTCAGCACGGCCGAGCGTGGATGGTTGTGGACCAGCGGCGCGCGACCCGTTGCACCGCCGCCGCCGGTGCCGTTCGTATCGGAATCGGGATCGGCGCCGGCATAGGCGCCGCCGCCTGCACCCGCCCCTGCACCGGCGTAGGCTCCCATGCCTGCACCGGCGCCAGCTCCAGCTCCAGCACCGGTACCAGCGCCTTCATAGGCTTGGGTAGCGGTTTCCGTACTGGACTTGAGTTTGCCCGCGGCGTCATGCCAGAGCGTCGCCGGCTTCCACACTTTCAAGAATAGCGTCAGGCACAGCATCGACATGAGCGAGCCGCCGACGTCGACCAGCCACGGGCCGTGAAAGTTCGAGATCAGGTATTGCGGGACGGCAAAGGTCACGCCCGCCACCAGGGCCGCCGGCCAGATCGCGGCCATGCCGGCAAAGCCGCAGAAAGCCCAGATCAGCCAGAACGGCACCAGCACCGAAAAGAAGGGCAGTTGCCGGCCGACCATGCCCGACAGTTGAAGCAGGTCGAGGCCGGTGACGCCGGCCAGCGCGATCAGCGGAGAGCCGAGCGCGCCGAAAGCCACCGGCGCCGTGTTGGCGATCAGGGACAGGCCGGAGGCGGCCAGCGGCGCAAAGCCCAGGCCGATCAGCATGGCGCCGGTCACGGCCACCGGCGTGCCGAAGCCGCCCGCGCCCTCGAAGAAGGCGCCGAAGGAAAACGCCACCAGCAGCAATTGCAGGCGGCGGTCGGTGGTGATGCCGGTAATCGATTCCTGCAGAATCTTGAAGTAGCCCTTACGCTCGGTGAGCTGGTACAGGAAGATCACGTTCAGGATGATCCAGCCGATCGGCAGCAGGCCGTTGGCGGCGCCATACAGGGCGGCCGATATCGCCGTCGGCGGCGGCATTGCATACGCGAAAATTGCCACCAGCAGTGCGCTGGCGAGGCCAAGCAGGGCGGCGATATGCGCCTTGATGTGGAAGAAAGCGAGCGCCGCGAGCATCACGGCGACGGGGATGGCTGCCGCCAAGGTCGACAGGACGGCGTTGCCCAAGGGGTCATACACCTGATGCCACATGATCGTCTCCCGGGATGATCGATTGGCCTACGTGTATGACATTATGGAACGCGCTGGCGCGTTTTCATAGATACATTCTTTGTGCGCGTCGCCAGCCGGCCACTTCAGACGATGCCGAGATGCTCCGTCCCCGCCGACAAATCGCGGTTCTTCGCGTGCTTGCTGTTGAGCTTGATGTTCAGGCGCAGGTCGTTGACGGAGTCCGCGTTGCGCAGCGCATCCTCGTAGCTGATCTTGTCCGCCTCGTAGAGATCGAACAGGGCCTGGTCGAAGGTCTGCATGCCGAGTTCCCGCGACTTCTTCATGATCTCCTTGATCTCGTGGACTTCGCCCTTGAAGATCAGGTCGGAGATGAGCGGCGAGTTCAGCATGATTTCGATCGCGACCACGCGGCCCTTGGCTTCCTTCTTCGGGATCAGGCGCTGCGAGATCAGGCCCTTCAGGTTCAGCGACAAATCCATCAATAATTGCTGGCGGCGCTCTTCCGGGAAGAAGTTGATGATGCGGTCCAGCGCCTGGTTGGCGCTGTTGGCGTGCAGGGTGGCCAGGCAGAGGTGGCCGGTTTCGGCGAAGGCGATCGCGTGTTCCATCGTTTCGCGGTCGCGGATCTCGCCGATCTGGATCACGTCCGGCGCCTGGCGCAGCGAGTTCTTCAGCGCGGCCTCGAAGCTGTCGGTGTCGACGCCCACTTCGCGCTGGGTGATCACGCAGTTGCGGTGCGGGTGGACGAATTCGACCGGGTCTTCGATGGTGATGATGTGGCCGTAGCTGTTCTCGTTGCGGTAGCCGACCATCGCCGCCATCGTCGTCGACTTGCCGGAACCGGTGGCGCCGACCATGATCACCAGGCCGCGCTTGGCCATGATCACGTCCTTCAGCACCCCCGGCAGTTCGAGGTCCTCGAATTTTGGAATCGTCGTCGTGATCACGCGCAGCACCATGCCCACGCAGCCCATCTGCATGAAGGCGGAAACGCGGAAGCGCCCCAGGTCGCCGGGGCTGATCGCAAAGTTCGCTTCTTTCGACAGTTCGAAGCCGGCGGCCTGCTTGTCGTTCATGATGGCGCGCGCCAGGTCGGCCGTGTGGCTGCCGTTCAGGGCCTGGTTCGAGACCGGCGTCATCCTGCCGTCGATCTTGATCGCGGGCGGGAAGCCGGCCGTGATGAAGAGGTCGGAGCCGCCCTTGCCGACCATCAGGCGCAGCAGGTCGAACATGAATTTGGAGGCCTGGTCGCGTTCCATGTCTGTTCCTTAGCCCGGGAAGTTTTCCGGGATCTTGGCCGCGGCGCGGGCGGCGGCGGACGAGATCACGTTGCGGCGCACGAGGTCGGTCAGGTTCTGGTCGAGGGTCTGCATACCGACGTTGGAGCCGGTCTGGATCGCCGAATACATCTGCGCGATCTTGGCTTCGCGGATCAGGTTGCGGATCGCCGGGGTGCCGATCATGATTTCGTGCGCGGCCACGCGGCCGGCGCCGTCCTTGGTCTTGAGGAGGGTCTGCGAGATCACGGCCTGCAGCGATTCCGACAGCATCGCGCGGACCATCTCCTTTTCTTCGGCCGGGAAGACGTCGACGATACGGTCGATGGTCTTGGCCGCCGACGAGGTGTGCAGGGTGCCGAACACCAGGTGGCCGGTTTCGGCCGCCGACAGCGCCAGGCGGATGGTCTCGAGGTCGCGCAGCTCGCCGACCAGGATCGCGTCCGGGTCTTCGCGCAGGGCCGAGCGCAGCGCGTTGTTGAAGGACAGCGTGTGCGGGCCGACTTCGCGCTGGTTGATCAGGCACTTCTTGGAATCGTGGACGAACTCGATCGGGTCCTCGATGGTGAGGATGTGGCCGTACTCGTTCTCGTTCAGGTGGTTGACCATCGCCGCCAGCGTGGTCGATTTGCCGGAGCCGGTCGGGCCGGTCACCAGCACCAGGCCGCGCGGTTTCAGGGCCAGCTCGGCGAAGATCCGCGGCGCGTTCAGTTCTTCCAGGCTCAGGATCTTGGACGGAATCGTACGCATCACGGCCGCCGCGCCGCGTTCCTGGTTGTAGGCGTTGACGCGGAAGCGCGCCAGGCCGGGAATCGCGAACGAGAAATCGCACTCCAGCATCTCTTCGTACTGCTTGCGCTGGCCGTCGTTCATGATGTCATAGATCATGCCGTGCACGTCCTTGTGCTCCAGCGGCGGCAGGTTGATGCGGCGGACGTCGCCGTGCACGCGGATCATCGGCGGCAGGCCGGCCGACAGGTGCAGGTCCGAGGCCTTGTTCTTGACCGAGAAGGCGAGGAGTTCAGAGATGTCCATTTAGATATAATCCTTGTGCTGCATCGTCGTCGTCCCCGCGAAGGCGGGGATCCAAGTTCTGTTTGCGTCGACGATACTCATGCAAACCTGGGTTCCCGCCTTCGCGGGAACGACGTTATGCCGCTTTGCTTAGACCGAAAAATATTTCCTGTAGAAAACCATTATGTCCACAATCGCCGGGAACTTGCAAGCTGTCGAAGCGACAATCGAGACCGCCTGCCGGGCCGCAAACAGGCCGCGTTCGACGGTCCAGCTGCTGGCCGTATCCAAGACCTTCCCTGCGGAAGCCGTGCTCGAAGCGGCCGCCTGCGGCCAGCGCGCTTTCGGCGAGAACTACCTGCAGGAAGGCATCGACAAGATCGCGGCTGTCGCAAAAGCGCTACCGGATACGTCGCTGGAATGGCATTTCATCGGTCCGATCCAGTCGAACAAGACGCGCCCGATCGCCGCCAATTTCTCCTGGGTGCACACGGTCGAACGCCTGAAGATCGCCCAGCGCCTGTCCGAGCAGCGCCCTCCCGAACTTGGGCCGTTGAACATCTGCCTGCAGGTGAACATCAGCGGCGAAGCCAGCAAGAGCGGTGTGGCGCCGGAAGAACTGCCGGCACTGGCGCAGGCAGTCGCCGCGTTGCCGAACCTGCGCCTGCGCGGCCTGATGGCGATTCCCGAACCTCAGGAAGACCCGGCGCTGCAGCGGGAACCCTTTGCGCGCCTGCGCGAGCTGGCCCAGGCCATCGTCAAGTCCGGCATCCAGTTGGACACCCTGTCGATGGGCATGTCCGGCGACATGCGCGCGGCGGTGATGGAAGGCGCGACCATCGTGCGCGTGGGCAGTGCCATCTTCGGCGCACGCCATTACGAGTAAGTTTCCAAGGAATCGTATGAAGATCAGTTTCATCGGCGGCGGCAATATGACCACCGCCCTCATCGCCGGCCTGGCCGGCAAGGTGGCGCAGGCCTCGGATATCCACGTGGTCGACCCCAATCCGGAAGCGCGGGACAGGCTGCGCGCCCAGTACGGCGTGACGACCGCGCCCGAGATCGCCGCCGAAGTCGCAGCGAGCGAGGTGATCGTGCTGGCCGTGAAGCCGCAGCAGATGCGCGACGTGGCGCTGCGCCTGCAGTCGCAACTGGATGCGCGCCCGCTGGTGCTGTCGATCGCGGCCGGCATCCGCGGCACGGATCTGTCGCGCTGGCTGGGCGGCTATGGCGCCATCGTGCGCACCATGCCGAACACGCCGGCCCTGATCGGCCAGGGCATCACCGGGATGGTGGCGATGGCCGGCGTCAGCGAGGCGCAAAAGGCGGCCGCCGACAGCATCCTGCGCGCGGTCGGCAAGACCGTGTGGCTGGAGTCGGAAGAGCTGATCGATCCGGTGACGGCGGTGTCGGGCAGCGGTCCGGCCTATGTCTTCTTCTTCCTCGAGGCGATGCAGCAGGCGGCCGTCGAGATGGGACTGTCCGCCGAGCAGGGCAGGGAGCTGGCGATGGCAACCTTTAGCGGGGCAGCCCAGCTGGCGGCGCAGTCCAGCGAGCCGGCCGACGTGCTGCGCCAGCGCGTCACCTCGAAGGGCGGCACGACTTACGCGGCCATCGCCAGCATGGAAGCGTCCGGCGTGAAGCAGGCCATCGTCGATGCCATGAAGGCGGCGGCGGCGCGCGGGCGCGAGCTGGGCGAGGAGCTGGGCAGGGGATAAGCGGCTTCTCCGCTTGATGTCCGTGCAGGGCGGCCTATACTTCGCTTGAATACCTCAAGCCAGGAGAGCGCCATGACGCGTAAATATATCGATTGTCGTGAGTTTCCGAGCGAAATGAATTGCAGCATCACGATCGCGTCCGACCGTGAAGATGAGCTCATCGAAGCCGCTGCCCAGCATGCGGTTGCCGTGCACAAGCATGCGGATACGCCCGAATTGCGCACGCAGCTGAAAAAGATCATGCACGAGGGCAGGCCGCCCGATTAATCCGGGCTAGCACCGGCCATCGCACGAAATCGCCCGTTCGTCGTACCGCCCGGGTGGTGGGGATACTGGCGTGCTAATGTTCAGTATCTACTAAGCAACCGGGCTATTTTCATGCGCGTCCCTTCTTTCCTGGTCCTGCTGGCCCTCGCCGGCAGCGTCCACGCCAACGATTCGATCAATGTCGGGCATAAGACCGATGCGGATGAAGCCAAGCCGATGGCATGGCGTTTCAGCCTGCTGGAAAAGGCCCGGAGCGTGTTCGAAAAGCGCGCGGCCGAACAGGCGCCGGGCGCCACGATGAGCTTCCGCCTGCCGAAAGTGGATGCCGCGCAGGGCGGCAACCAGGTCGAGATCGTCGGCGCGGATCACCGCCTTCCCTTGCCGATGGCGTCCAACACCAGCTTCTCGCTGACACGCGGCACCCTGGCCGAGGACGACGGCGCCATGGTGGTCGTGAACCGCAATTTCCCGAAAGGCGAATTCAACCACCCGCTGGTGCAGGTGCGCTCGCCTGGATTGCCGGACGGCGTCCAGCGCATGGGCGACCTGCGCCTGGCCTGCGCGGCGCAGATGGCGATGGCGAAAGGGGAAGGACTCAAGGTCCGGGCGGCGCTCGGGGCCGCAAGCTTGTTCGGCTTCAATATCTGCGACGAGCTGGAAGCCACGAAGGTCGAGGCGCCGAAGGGCGCTTACGATAGCGTGACGATCGAGGACGGCGGGCGCCGCCTGGTGCAGTCGGCGAAGGACAAGCATCCGGCAAAACTGGGCGACAAGGCCTGGTCCGACAACGCCCGCATCAGCTACACGCTGGGCGGCCACCTGGTCCAGTAAAAGCGGCCGGCTTCATATGCCGTCGACTTGTACCGGCATGTGCATGTGGGAGCGCACCTGGTTGCGCCCCCCGTTCTTGGCTAGGTAGACGGCAGCATCCGCCGCGGCAAACAGTTCACAGATGTTCTGTCCTGGCTCCATTGTTGCTACGCCAATCGACACCGTTGCCTGCACTCTCGGCTTGGTCAACAGGGGAGCATGTGCAATACCTCTACAGATCCGTTCTCCGATTTCCAGCGCTGCGGCCAAGGGCGTGTCCGGCAGAACGACGACGAACTCCTCGCCGCCAAAGCGCGCACAGAAATCGTCCGAACGCAGGAATTCGCGTAGCCTCTGCGCGAAAGCACGCAAGACATCGTCGCCAACCATGTGGCCGAATTCATCGTTGATATTCTTGAAGAAGTCGATGTCGAGCATCAGGATGGAAAAAGCTATGCCGGAGGCAGCGCGCCGCTCGAGCTGGCGCTTGAGTTCTTCATCGAGTGCCCGGCGGTTTCCTTGCCCTGTCAGCGCGTCGGTCGCCGCGTCGAGTTCGACCTTGTGGAGCGCCGTGCGCAGTTGCGACGCCAGCGAGGCATTAGCGTGCTGCAAGCGAATTCCTTCGATCAAGCGTTGTGAGATCGCGCGCGTGTAGTAGGCGGTGAGGGCGATGAAAACGCTCAGGCCGGCAACGTAATCGAGCGCACCCTGGCTGCTGGTAAGCAGCAATAACCCGAATACCGCCATGCTCCACAGGATGCCGATTTGTCCGAAATAGGCCACCACATAGGTGCCATACACCTGTGCATTGATCGACGTGACGCCGCACAACAGCGCCATCAGCGTAGCGTCGAGCGTGGGGTCATACCCGATCAAGAACCAGGTAAGCAGACCCCAGCCAAAGCCGTCCAGCCCGGCGATCCAGCGAAGCCGATTGCGATGAAGCGCCAGCTGGGAGCCGACGACGATCATATGCTGCAAGACCGCCAGACTGCCAGCCCATACCGCGGCAGCACACCCCAGCCACAAGGCGATGGAATGGATGGGAACACGGCCCCAGCAGAACCATACGGCGAGCAGCCATCCGACTGGCGTGGTGGTGAGTGCGCGACGAAGCGCAATCGCACATTCCGAAAAGCCGGTTTCGCGAGCGAGAGCCAGGTCCGACTTGCTGATTGACTGATGGGTGTTCACGACATGCCTTGGCGCTGGGTTAGAAGACACGCTTGTTGCGACCGTCCGCCGGTGGACGGGTCGCCGGTCTGTCCAGCATAACAGGTTGCCTGATTGAAAAAATCACAAACTATCACGTCGGGATGGAATCGACCCGATCGCGGACCTTGCGCGATGCGCCGGCTAACCCTTATTCGACCGGTAACATGCGCCGCAAGGTAGCATCGTGGCGGACGACATGGTGATAGAGCGCTGCCGCCGCATGCATGGCTACCAGGGCCAGCAAAACCCACATGGCGGTGGCATGCACGTCACCCGCAGTGAGCGCCCAGCGTGCTTTCGGTGCGGCAATCGACGGTAGCGTGATCAATCCGAACAGGCTTACCGTCAGGCGATGCGCAGAAGCCGATGCCCAGCCGAGCAAGGGACCGGTCAGCAGGATCAGGTAAAACAGCCGATGTATCAACAGGGCGACCACACGTTCCCACGCTGGCGCCTGTGAGGCTTCCAGCGGCACCGGGTACATCAGACGGTGGACCAGGCGCGCCGCCATCACGACAAGTATCAGCACACCGATCGAAAAATGCAGGCCGATCCAGGTGTCGGGCTGCGTGTGCGGGCCGATATCCGGCATCGCCAGCGCCGTCACGAACTGGATCGTGACCAGCAGGACGATCGTCCAGTGCAGGGCTTTCGCCGTCGGGGTATAGACTGCGGCGCCATGGCTTGTCATTTTCCGCCCAGTGTGCGGTGGAGCTCGTCGATGCTTTCCTTGTGCCTGGACACGGTATCGTAGGAGGCAGTCGCGAATTTCTTCAGGTCGGGGTCCGACGTCGCCTTCATTTCCTTGCCCTGGTCTTCGACGTCTTCCTTGTGATCCTTGGCCTCGTATTTCACGTATTCCTTGTCGAAATCCTTGCCGCTCAGCTTGCCTAGCTTGTCGAATTCCTTCTTCTGGCCATGATCCATGTCGTCGGGCAAGGTCACCTTCTTCTGGCTGGCCAGTTGCTTCAGCTTCGCCAGCTCCTTGCCGTGGTCGTCGATCATGCGCTTGCCAAACTGCTTGACGCGCTCATCGGCGGCATTCTTCTGGGCCATTTCACCCATCGCGACTTCGGAGATCAATCCATGTGCGGTCTTGGTCATGTATTTCTCATCCTTGTGGCTCAGGTCGGCAGCGACGGCGACATGGGCAAGAGACAGCGCCGCAGCGGCTGCGGCCAGGCGAACGACGACGTTGGACATGTTTTCCTCGCAGGAGTGTTCGGTAGTCAAACACTAACACGACAGGTATTTCGACGAGTTCCGATTGAAACTAGACACAACACCAAATGTAGTTTCTGCGATTCACTGTGGGCTTGCGTACGGTGTTTACCGGCGCAGCCGCGCCAGCATCGCCAGCGCCCCCTGGGCCATGCGCCAGGCCGAGGTGCCGGATGCGGCCAGCGCCAGCAGGCGCTTGCGGCGCAGCAGCGCCATGCCCAGCCCGGCGCCGAGGGCGCCCAGCACCAGTTTCTTGTGGCCGGCCACATAGCCGGCAAGCGGATGGTCGAGCACATTCGACGGCCGCAGCGACTGTAGTTCGTAGGCCAGGCCGGTACGCTGCTCGGCGCAGCGTTCGACGAGTTCCGCGCGGCGCGCGGCGAGGGAGGGTTTATTCATTGGCGGCCTCCGCGTGCGCGTGGGCCGTGTGGCGCACGTACTCGACGTCCTTGCGCAGTTCGGCCAGCGTGGCCGCGAACAGGGGCGTCTGGGCGTTCAGCCTGGCGCGTACGTTTGACACGATCAGGAAGGCAGCGGCGCCAAGCAGGACGGCCATGCCGGCCACCGCCTGCAGGCGGTAGGCGTCCCAGAACAGCAGGATCACGAACAGCGCCACCAGCATGAAGCTGCCGGCCGCCAGGAACACCGCCAGCAGCGCCCACGCGAGGTAGCCGAGCAGGCGGCGCGCGTCTTCCTGGAATTCGACGGCGGCCAGCTCCAGCCGCGTGCCGACCATGGCCACCAGGGTCGCGGTTATACGGCTTGCCGCCGCCAGGATCGCCACGGGGTCAGCCCGATTACTTGCGGGCGATCAGCATGCCGATCACGACGCCGACGGCGCCGGCGATGCCGACCGACTTCCAGGGGTTTTCCTGGACGTACTCGTCGGTGGCCTTGGCGGCGACCTTGGTCTTCTCGACCACGACTTCTTCGAGGCGGATGATGTCGTCCTTGGCCTTGACGAGGGTGCGTTCGAACTTGGCCTTGGCCGCCTTCAGCTCTTCGCCGGTCAGCGAGCCGCTGTGGCGCAGCCAGGCTTCGGCGTCATGGATGACGGTCTTCAGGTCGGACAGCAGCTGGTCGCGTGCGCCGGTCTGGGTCGGGATTTTTTCCATCATGGTGAACCTCGTCGAAAGTGGGTGTGTATTAGTGTCAATATTAACCTAAAGCATAATCCAGCGCGACGCCGGCGAACAGTGCGGCGCCCAGCCAGTTGTTGTGGCGGAAGGCGGCGAAGCAGCGCATGCGGTCGCGTCCGCGGATCAGGGTGTAGTGATACAGCGCCATCGCGGCCGCCACCAGCACGCCGCCCACGAACCACCAGCGCAGGCCAAGCATCCAGCCGCACACCAGGTCGATGCCCAGCGCCGCCGCATAGCACAGCATGACGGCGACTACATCGTATTTGCCGAAGGTGATCGCCGAGGTGCGGATGCCGATCCTGAGGTCGTCGTCGCGGTCGACCATGGCGTACTCGGTGTCGTAGGCCACGGCCCAGAACACGTTCGCCACCAGCAGCCACCAGGCCACCGCCGGCACGCTGTCCTGCACGGCGGCGAAGGCCATCGGGATGCCGAAGCCGAAGGCGATGCCCAGGTAGGCCTGGGGAATGGCGAAGAAGCGCTTGAAGTAGGGGTAGCTGCCGGCCACGATCACGGCGATCACCGAGAGCTGCTTGGTGAGCGTATTCAGCGGCAGGATCAGCAGGAAGGACAGGATCGCCAGCACCAGCGCGACCATCAGCGCTTCCCAGCCCTTGATGCGGCCGCTGGTCAGCGGGCGGTCGACGGTGCGCTTGACGTGGCGGTCGAAGTCGCGGTCGGCGTAATCGTTGATCGCGCAGCCGCTGGAGCGCATCAGGGCCGTGCCGAGCACGAAGATGACGACCACCATCGGGTCGGGCCGCCCGCCGGATGCCATCCACAAGGCCCACAGGGTCGGCCACAGGAGCAGCAGGATGCCGATCGGCTTGTCTGCACGGATCAGGCGGAAGTAGAGCGCCAGCTTGTTCATCGCGGATTCTGAATTGAAAATTTGCAAGATCAGGATTTTAGCCTGTTCATGGCGCACGATCGACTATGCACAAGGTATGACGGGCTCGAGCGGGCTACGATGCCGGCTTTCGACAATAAAAAAGGGGGGACGAGATGCAGCTCGCAAGTATCGTGGTGGCGGCAGGTATCGGGCTCGGCTGTTGTGCGCTGGCCGATGCGGCTGCCAGGGCGGGCGCCGGCGCCGGCCGAGGGGATGCTGATCGCGGCGCGGCCGACTGGACCGAGGCGCAGTCGCTGCGCGAGCTGCCGGCCGGCATCCAGGCCCTGCTTGGCGTGGGCCTGGGCGAGGAGGGCGGGATCGCCGACCGCGGCGACCGCTTCAATGCCGGCGACGTGCCGGGGGGCGGCCTGCCCCAGCGCCGCTTCGCGCTCGGCGCCGTGAATGGCGACATCGTCGTGGTGGCCGTCGAACAGGGCGGACACGGCTATCAGGTGCAGACGATGGAATTCCGGCTGACCGGCGTGACCTGGGAGCCGGTGCGCTGCACCGTGGGCGCCGCCGCGCCGCGCCGCAGCACGGAACTGCTGGAAAACATCCTGGCGCGCCAGCCGGCCGCGCCGGGCGCCTGCCAGCTGCCCGGCTTTCATCCCGAACCGGCGCCGGCGGCCGCTGCCGTCATTGCGGTGCCCGCTGTTCAGCCGCGTCTCAGGCCACGTCCTGGAACGTGACCATCTCCACACCCGGCAAGCCGCATTCGGCGACGGCATTGACCACGGCGTCGATCGCGGCGCGGCGCGTGAAGCTCTTGCGCCAGACGATCACCACGCGGCGCGACGGCGCCGGATCCTGGAAGGGTACGAAGGTCAGCATGCCGTTCGGGTCCTTCATGTCCGGCACCGAGGCGCGCGGCAGCACGGTCAGGCCGATGCCGCTGGCGACCATGTGGCGGATCGTCTCCAGCGACGAGCCTTCGAAGGTGCGCTGCATGCCGTTGCCGGTGCTGGGCGAGGAAAACTTGGCCATCTCCGGGCAGACTTCCAGCACCTGGTCGCGGAAGCAGTGGCCGGCGCCCAGCAGAAGCATGGTCTCGCTCTTGAGGTCTTCGGCGGAGATGTCCTTGCGCGTGGCCCAGGGGTGATTCTTCGGCATCGCGACCACGAAGGGTTCGTCGTAGAGCGGCTGCACCGCCATGCCGTGTTCCGGCAGCGGCAGGGCCATGATGGCGGCGTCGAGTTCGCCCTGGCGCAGCAGGTCGAGCAGCTTGACCGTGAAATTCTCCTGCAGCACCAGTGGCATCTGCGGCACCTTGTCGATCAGGTTCTTCACCAGCGGCGGCAGCAGGTAGGGGCCGATGGTATAGATCACGCCCAGGCGCAGCGGGCCCGACAGCGGATCCTTGTTCTGCTTGGCCAGTTCCTTGATGGCGGCGGTCTGTTCCAGTACACGCTCGGCCTGGGCCACGATCTGGGCGCCCAGCGGCGTCACCGAGACTTCGGAGCCGCCGCGTTCGAACAGCGTCACGCCCAGTTCGTCCTCGAGCTTCTTGATGGCGACGGACAGGGTTGGCTGTGCAACGAAACAGGCCTCGGCGGCGTGGCCGAAATGCCTGGCGCGCGCGACGGCAACGATGTATTTGAGTTCGGTCAGGGTCATGAGCTTCAGGATTACAACGGTTGCCGCTTGTTAAGTAGGTGAACACTATTTTAGCGGGAAACCTGTCGATATAATGGGCCGCTCCGGGCGATGTTGCCCGCTGTTAATAAAAAGGCCACCATGTCCTCCACCTTCGGCCCGGCGGAAGCCCAGGCGTATATGCACAAGCTGCTGACCGTCATGCAGCAGCAGGGCGGATCCGATCTCTTCATCTCCGCCGACTTCCCTCCCAGCATGAAGCACCAGGGCGCCATGAAGCCGCTCAGCAGCCAGCGCCTGACCGGCGAGGTGACACGCGCCCTGGCCCTGTCGCTGATGAACGAGCGCCAGCGCGCCGAGTTCGAGGCCGAGATGGAGTGCAACTTCGCGATCTCGCTGCCGAACGTGTGCCGCTTCCGCGTCAACGTCTTCGTGCAGCAGCAGAGCGTGGGCATGGTGGTGCGCACGATCGCTTCCGAGATCCCGACCTTCGAGAAGCTCGACCTGCCGGACGTGCTGAAGGACGTCGTGATGACCAAGCGCGGCCTGGTGCTGGTCGTCGGCGGCACCGGCTCCGGCAAGTCGACCACGCTGGCGGCCATGATCGACTACCGCAACGCCAACTCGGCCGGCCACATCATCACGGTCGAGGACCCGGTCGAGTACGTCCACAAGAACAAGAACTGCCTGGTCACCCACCGCGAGGTCGGCGTCGACACCCACTCCTGGCACAACGCACTGAAGAACACGCTGCGCCAGGCGCCGGACGTGATCCTGATCGGCGAGATCCGCGACACCGAGACCATGGAACACGCGATCGCCTTTGCCGAAACCGGCCACCTCTGCCTCGGCACGCTGCACGCGAACAACGCCAACCAGACCATGGACCGGATCATCAACTTCTTCCCGGAAGAGAGAAGGCCGCAGCTGCTGATGGACCTGTCCGCGAACCTGCGCGCCATCGTCTCCCAGCGCCTGATCCGTACCGAGGACGGCAAGGGCCGCAAGGCGGCCATCGAGATCCTGCTGAACACCCCGACCATCAGCGAGATGATCCTGAAGGGGAACTTCCACGGCATCAAGGAAATCATGCACAAGTCGCGCGAACTGGGCATGTGCACCTTCGACCAGGCGCTGTACGAGCTCTACAACGCCGGCTACATCGGCTACGACGAAGCGATCCGCAACGCCGACTCGGCCAACGGCCTGCGCCTGCAGATCAAGCTCTCGGGCGAACGCCGCGCACCGGGCGGCGACGGTGGGACTTCGAAGGCCGAGCTGTCGATGATGCTGGAAGAAGAGCCGGAAGAGGGCGATAATTAACACGTCGTCCCCGCGAAGGTGCAATAATGCCCCCAGCATTATTGCCCCAAGTTCCCATGCCCACCTTCGAACAAAAACTCACCACCCGCGCCGCCCTCCAGCAACGCGTCGCCGCCCTGCCCAAACCCGTCGTGCTGACCAACGGCGTCTTCGACATCCTGCACCGCGGCCACGTCACCTACCTGGCCCAGGCCCGCGAACTGGGCGCTTCGCTGGTGGTCGCCGTCAACACCGACGCCTCCGTGAGGCGCCTCGGCAAGGGCGACGACCGTCCGCTCAACACCATGGCCGACCGCATGGCCGTGCTGGCCGCGCTGGAATCGGTCAGCCTGGTGGTCGAGTTCGACGAGGACACCGCCCTCGAGGTGGTGCAGGAAGCCCGCCCCGACATCTACGCCAAGGGCGGCGACTATGTCATGACCGAGATCCCGGAGGGGAAGGAAGTCATCGCCCAGGGCGGCAAGGCGGTCGCGATCGACTTCGCGCACGACCGCTCGACCACCAGGCTGGTCGCAAAAATCCGCCAGTTCGGCGGATAAGCCCGGCAGCCAGGATTCAGCCGCCGGCGGCCTTCGCCGGCGCTCCCGTTTCCAGCGCCTTCAGGCGTTCGATGGAGTGCCCGATCGACGGATCGAGCGACAGTGCACGGCGGTATTCGTCGATCGCCAGCTGGTGCTCGCCGGCCGCCTCGTAGGCTTCGGCCAGGCTGTCGGCGATGCCGCCCCAGTCCGGCGCCAGCTTCGTCCCCAGGCGGAAGATCGGCACCGACTCCTTCACGCGCCCGCTGCGCAGCAGCTGGTAGCCGTACACGTTCAGCCAGACCGGCTCCAGGCTGAACTCCGGGCTGGAAGCACGCATCCTGTCGTAGACATCCTGCGCATGCTCGTAGCCGCCGGTCTGCAGGGTGCGCACGAAGGCCTCCAGCGTCGGCGCCGTGCCCGCGCCCTTGCGGCGCTCCACCGACATCATGTGCGCGGGCGCCTGGTTGGCCGAGGGCTGCTTGTCGAGGAAGACCATGGCATTCGCGTCGTTCTTCAGGTAGGCGTCGAGGAAGCGTTCGACGTAGCGCGCGGTCCAGCTGTGCGCCATCGAGACTTCGTCGCGCGAGTACTCGCCGAAGCGCTTGTCGTTCACGAAGCGCAGGCCGTCCGACGCGAAGTCCGCATGCGCCATCGGATGCATCGTCACGACGGTCATGTCGGCATAGGTCATCTGGTTCAACAGGTTGAAGTCGAGCTTCTTCTTTTTCTTCGCCAGGGTTTCGAGCGAGTCGCGCTCACGGGCCACGAACAGCATCGGCACCGCCAGCCGCGCCGGCGTCGCATACTTGGCCGCGTCCTTGCCGCCGTCGACGAACTCGGGCCAGTAGCGTACCGAACCGTCCAGGCTCACCAGGGCGCGGATACGGTCGTCGCGGGCCGCCGCCAGCACGTTCGCCAGCCCGCCCCAGCTGTAACCGGCCACGGCGATGCGCGACACGTCGGCCTGCGGCATCCGGCTGGCCTGGCCGATCAGGAAGGCGATGTCGGCGGCCTGCGCCTCCAGGCCCTCGAGGTCGCTCGTCATGGCCCTGGTGCGCGCCCCCATCGAACTGCTTGCGATCACGATGTAGCCGTGGCTGGCCAGGTATTCGCACAGGTCGACGTTTTCGGTTGCCGAGGCGCTGAAGCTGGGCGCGTAGATCACCACCGGGAATTTGCCGGCGGCTGCGGGCGCATCCTTGCTGGCCCACATCGGCTGCGCCAGCGTGCGTTTCGCCGCGGCGGGCGCCAGGCCGGCGGTGTTGCCGGCGATGGTGGTCTCGGTCGCGGCCTGCACCTCGGCGGCGGAGAGCCAGGGCGCATCTTCGGTCGCCTTGGTCGCCATGTAGTCGCGCCAGGTGAGCGGCTTGCCCCTGGCGCTGGCCGGATACCAGGTGATAGCCTGGATCGGCCGCGCGCGCTCATGGGTTTCAAGCTGGCCGGTCACCATGTCGAAGGAGGGGCGGTAGACGCGGCTGTAGTCGTACTGCGACTTGACCTGCACGCCGACCGGCCAGGGCCCGGGGTCGTTCGAGAAGACGAAGGGGCCAGCGCCGCCGGCAGCGGCGCTGGCCGCGGCGCCGGCGGCGCCCGATGCGGCCAGCAGCAGGAGGACGAGAAGTTTGGGCATCGCGAAAAATGGATGAAATGGAAAGGCCCTCATCCTAGACGCTGGCCCGCGAGCGGCATAGCTGGTAGATTTACCAGCCCGGCGTTGAACTCAGGCGCCGCCCGCGTAGCCGTTCTGGCGCCAGGCCTCGTAGACCACCACCGCCACCGTGTTCGACAGGTTCAGGCTGCGGTTTCCCGGCATCATCGGCAGGCGGATGCGCTGGGCCGGCGGGAAGGATTCGCGCAGGGCCGGATCGAGGCCGCGCGACTCGGCGCCGAACACGAACACGTCGCCGGGCCTGAAGGCGGCGTCGCCGAAGGGAGAAGAGCCGTGGGTGGTCATGGCGAACATGCGGCTGGTGTCCGGCTGTGCGTCCGCCAGGAAGGCGTCCCAGTTCTTGTGCACCTTCATGGTCGCGTAGTCGTGGTAATCGAGGCCGGCGCGGCGCATCTTGGCGTCGTCCAGCGGGAAGCCCAGCGGCTCGATCAGGTGCAGCTGGGCGCCGGTGTTGGCGCACAGGCGGATGACGTTGCCGGTGTTCGGTGGGATTTCGGGTTCGACCAGTACTACGTGAAACAAATTCTTCTCCTTGAAGGCGACGGCAGGATGCCTTGAAAGCGGGAGCATAGCGCAGAACGGCATCGCCGTTGCAAAGTCGTCCTATCAGGATCGATGGGCAGAATTCGCCTGGCGTATTGACAGGCTCTGCCTATACTGAGTGGATTCGTTTTCGGCCCAACGGTGTACTTCGACACGAGGAGCAACTATGAACGGATCCGGTTTTTCCCGCCGCCATCGCTGGGCGGCCATCGTCCTGGCTTCGGCCGCTGCCCTGCCGCTGCTTGCCGGCGCCGGCCCCGGCAACGGTAACGCCAACGCCAATGCCAGCGCCAGCGCTGCCAGCCCCACACTGGACGACAACGACGGCCGCGTCCAGCGCGGCCGGGAAATCGTGCCGGCCGGCGTCATCCTGAACCTGAAGGGCAAGTCGCGCGGCATGGTCTGGCAGGGCAGCTATATCGTCAACACAATGGGCTGCGTCGATTGCCACACCCACCCCAGCTATTCCCCCGGCGGCGATCCCTTCCAGGGCCAGCCTGAGCGCATCAATGCCGAGCAATACATGTCGGGCGGCCGCATGTTCGGTCCGACCATCACCGCCGCCAACCTGACGCCGGACAGCAAGGGGCGCCCGGCGGGCCTGACGCGCGACGAATTCGTGCAGACCTTGCGCACCGGCCACAATCCCCACGATCCGGCAGGCCAGATCCTGCAGGTGATGCCCTGGCCGACGGTCGGCAAGATGACCACGCATGACCTGCACGCCGTCTACGAGTACCTGAGCGCGCTGCCTTCGCTGCCCGACAATCCGCACCCCGGGCCCTGAGCTGTCCGCGCGCCGTGTCAACCGCCGCCGCCTCAGGCGCGCGGCGGCGTGCGCGCGAACACGAGATTGGTCACGCGCGCGGCGCCGAAGCGCTTGAAGGTGGCCGCCAGCTCGTCCAGCGTGCTGCCGCTGGTCATGACGTCGTCGACGATGCCGACGTGGCGGCCGTCCGCCAGGTCCGGGTCTTCGATGACGAAGGCATCGCGGATGTTGTCGGCGCGCTCGTGCGGCGAGACGCCGGACTGGGCGCGCGTATCGACCCGGCGTGAGGCCAGCGCCGGCTGCAGGGCCACGCCCAGCGAGGCGGCCAGCGGCCGCGCGATTTCGAGGGCCTGGTTGAAGCCGCGCTCGACCAGTCGGTTTGGGCCCAGCGGTACTGGACACAGCAGGTCGGGCAATGGGTGCCCGGGGCGGGCCAGCACGGCGTCCCTCAGCATGCGGGCGAACCAGGGGGCCAGCGGCAGGCGGGCGCTGAATTTCAGTTGCAGGACCAGGTGGTCCAGGGGTGGGGTGTAGTCGATGGCGAAGATGGTGGCGTCGTAGTGGGGTGGGTAGGTCTGGCAGGTGGGGCAGGTGCTTTCTTTGTTGTCGTTATGCTCGCGGAACTGAGGTCCCCGCCTTCGCGGGGACGACGGGGTAGGGCGCGGGGACGACGAGGTAGGGCGCGGGAACGACGGGGTAACTAACGGATTGCCGCAGCGGGCGCAGCGATTTTTTGCCGGTTGGCAAAAATGTTCCCGGCAGGGTGCGCAGACGACGTCGTCGCAGCCGCCTCCGCACAGGGCGCACTGCGAGGGCAGCAGCAGATCCAGCATGGCGCGTGGCCAGCGGCGGAGCGGGGGCAGCGGGTGTCGGAGCATAAGGAGCCTGTCGCCAAACGGTTCAGGCCCCATCATGTACACTGCCGCCATGTCCCAATTTGACCGCAGTTGACCCATGGCTTCGCCCCAATCCCCCTCCAAGATGAGTGCGCCGATCGACCCGGCGCGCATCAAGCAGCTGTTTGCCGACCCCGCCCGCGTGGCGCCCTCGGATTTCCTGCGCCGCGAAATCGCCGGACGCATGTTCGAGCGCCTGTCGCTCGTGAAGAATTCTCCGCAGCAGGTGCTGGATGCCGGCTGCGGCACCGGCGCCGATCTCGCCGCGCTGCAGAAAGCCTATCCCGCCGCCCAGGTGCTGGGCGTGGACGCGGTGCCGGCGACGCTGCGTGCCGCCGCCGGGGCCGGCCAGGCGCCGCGCTCCTTCCTCAGCCGTTTGCTGCCGGCCAAGAGCGGCATCGATCTCGTTTGCGCCGACTTCGGCCAGCTGCCTCTTGGTCCGAACTCGGTCGACCTCGTATGGTCGAACCTGGCGCTGCACTGGCATCCGCAGCCGGACCGCGTGTTCGCGGAATGGCGGCGCGTGCTGCGCGTGGACGGCCTGCTGATGTTCTCGAACTTCGGCCCGGATACCTTCCTCGAGCTGCGCAACGCCTTTGCGGCGATGGACGAAACCCCGCACACCTTGCCCTTCGTCGACATGCACGATTTCGGCGACCAGCTGGTGGAGGCGGGCTTCACCACGCCGGTCATGGACATGGAGCAGATCACGGTCACCTACGACAGCGCGCAGGCCCTGCTGCTTGACGTGCGCGCCTTCGGCGGCAATCCGCTGGCCACGCGCCGCCGCGGCCTGGTCGGGCGCGCGGCCTGGCAGCGCATGCTGGATGCCCTGGAAAGCCAGCGCCGTCCGGACGGCAAACTGGGCCTGACCTTCGAGATCATCTACGGCCACGCCTTCCGGCCGGCGCCGAAAGTCACGGCGGCGGGCGAGGCGATCGTGCGTTTCCAGCCACGCCAGTAAGCGCCGCGTCCGCAGTCAGCGCGAGAAATTGCCGCAGTGCATCATGCATCATCATGCGGTTGAGGTAATTTTCCTTGAATAAAAATTAGCGATTTCAGTATAATCAATGACACTTTTTTCGACTGAAGCAGTCATCACGCTAAAAACTTCAGCAAAAACAGCGTGTAGTCGAACTGGTTGCAGCAACACCAAAGGCTTCGGAAACCGCGTTTTGCGGTCCGGGGCCCGAGCAAAAGCGTTCATCGAGGTCTCGTAGTCCCTGATGGTCGAAGTTTGCAGGAAGGATTTCGGAGCGGCGGCAGTTCGTTCATGGAGTGCCGGCCTCTTTAAGAAAATTCAATTTTTTTGGGTGGTTGGGGACAACATGACTTATGCAAAGCGATTAAAAGCGGCGATGTCCGGTCTCGCGGTAGGAGCCGGCATGCCGGCCCTGGCGTGGGCCGAGCCCGAGGTCATCGGGCGGCCGGTCGAGCACCAGCTCAACATGCAGCCTGCCGTAACGGGCATCGGCGACTATATCTACAGCCTGCACAACTGGATGATGATCGTCTGCCTGATCATCTTCATCGGCGTGTTCGGCGTCATGTTCTATTCGGTGTTCAAGCACCGCAAATCCCTGGGCCACAAACCGGCCACCTTCCACGAATCGACCGCCGTCGAGATCGCATGGACGGTGGTGCCCTTCCTGATCGTGATCGGCATGGCGCTGCCCGCCACCCACGCGGTCGTCGCCATGAAGGACACCTCGAACCCGGACCTGACCATCAAGGTCACCGGCATGCAGTGGAAGTGGGGCTATGACTACCTGAAGGGCGAGGGCGAGGGCATCGGCTTCCTGTCGAACCTGTCCACCCCGCGCAGCGCCGTCGGCGAGCCGGGCGTGGCGCCGACCACCGCGCGCACCGAGACCTACCTGCTCGAAGTCGACAACGAGATGGTGGTGCCGGTCAACAAGAAGGTGCGCCTGGTGCTGACCGCCAACGACGTCATCCACTCCTGGACGATTCCGGCCTTCGCCGTCAAGCAGGACGCGATCCCGGGCTTCGTGCGCGACACCTGGTTCAAGGCCGAGAAGATCGGCACCTACCGCGGCAACTGCGTCGAGCTGTGCGGCAAGGAACACGCCTTCATGCCGATCGTCGTGAAAGTCGTATCAAGCGAGGACTACACCGCCTGGGTCAACACCAAGAAGAAGGAAATGGCGGCCCTGGCCGACGATCCGAACAAGGTCTGGACCATCGACGAACTGAAGACCAAGGGCGAGAAGATCTACGCCGCCAACTGCGTGGCCTGCCACCAGGCCAGCGGCCAGGGTGTGCCGAACGCCTTCGCCTCGCTGGTCGGTTCGCCGGTCGTGCTGGGTCCGAAGGCCGAGCAGATCAACGTGCTGCTGAACGGTAAGCACAGCGGCAAGTATCCGAGCGCCATGCCGGCATGGAAGCAGCTGTCCGACACCGACATCGCGTCCGTGATCACCTATACCCGTAATAACTGGACCAACAAGGCCGGCGAGAACATCGTCCAGCCGTCGGAAGTCCTGGCCGCCCGCGGCAAATAAGCGCTTGGAATCGGAGACCCTGAAATGAGTTCCACCATCGATCACGCACACAATCACGATGACCGGAGCGCGCACGACCATGCGCACGATCACGCACACGACCATCCGACCGGCCTGCGCCGCTGGCTGTTCGCCACCAACCACAAGGACATCGGCACCCTCTACCTGTGGTTCTCGTTCACCATGCTGCTCTCGGGCGGCGTGCTGGCGCTGATGATCCGCACCGAGCTGTTCCAGCCGGGCCTGCAGTTCTTCCGTCCCGAGTTCTTCAACCAGCTGACCACCATGCACGGCATCGTGATGGTGTTCGGCGCGATCATGCCGGCCTTCGTCGGCTTCGCCAACTGGATGATCCCGCTGCAGGTGGGCGCCTCCGACATGGCGTTCGCGCGCATGAACAACTTCTCGTTCTGGCTGCTGCCGCCGGCCGCGATCCTGCTGGCGACCTCGTTCTTCGTGCCGGGCGGCGCCACCGCCGCCGGCTGGACCCTGTACGCGCCGCTGTCGACCCAGATGGGCCCGGGCATGGACATGGCGATCTTCGCCCTGCACATCATGGGCGCCTCGTCGATCATGGGTTCCATCAACATCATCGTCACCATCCTGAACATGCGCGCGCCTGGCATGACCCTGATGAAGATGCCGATGTTCTGCTGGACCTGGCTGATCACCGCCTACCTGCTGATCGCCGTGATGCCGGTGCTGGCGGGCGCCATCACCATGACCCTGACCGACCGCCATTTCGGCACCTCCTTCTTCAACGCGGCAGGCGGCGGCGACCCGGTCATGTACCAGCACATCTTCTGGTTCTTCGGCCACCCCGAGGTCTACATCATGATCCTGCCGGCCTTCGGCATCGTCTCGCAGATCATCCCGGCCTTCGCCCGCAAGCCGCTGTTCGGCTACGCCTCGATGGTGTACGCGACCGCCTCGATCGCGATCCTGTCCTTCATCGTCTGGGCCCACCACATGTTCACCACCGGCATGCCGGTGACCTCGCAGCTGTTCTTCATGTACGCCACCATGCTGATCGCGGTGCCGACCGGCGTGAAGGTGTTCAACTGGGTCGCCACCATGTGGAAGGGCTCGATGACCTTCGAAACGCCGATGCTGTTCGCGGTCGGCTTCATCTTCGTGTTCACGATGGGCGGCTTCACCGGCCTGATCCTGGCCGTGACCCCGATCGACATCCAGGTGCAGGACACCTATTACGTGGTGGCCCACTTCCACTACGTGCTGGTGGCCGGCTCGCTGTTCGCCCTGTTCGCCGGCTTCTACTACTGGGCCCCGAAATGGACCGGCCACATGTATCCGGAAGGCCGCGGCAAGGCCCACTTCTGGCTGTCGCTGATCACCTTCAACATCACCTTCTTCCCGATGCACTTCCTGGGCCTGGCCGGCATGCCGCGCCGCTATGCCGACTACGCGGTGCAGTTCACCGACTTCAACCAGATCGTGTCGATCGGCGCCTTCGGCTTCGGCCTGAGCCAGGTCTACTTCCTGTTCTTCGTGGTGCTGCCGACCATCCGCGGCGGCCAGAAGGCGGAAGCCAAGCCCTGGGAAGGCGCGGAAGGCCTGGAGTGGACGGTGCCGAGCCCGGCGCCTTTCCACACCTTCGAGCACCCGCCGCTGGTGAAGTGAGATGACGATGGCTGAATCAAGCCAGGAGCGTGCCGCCCGGCTGCGCAGGAAAAACCTGCGCACGGCCTGGCTGGTAGGCGGGCTGGCGCTGTTCTTCTTCGTGCTGCTGTTCGTCAAGCGGCTCTGGCTGAGCTGAGATGAGCGACGCACCACGAGCCGAACAGCGCGGCCGCCTGGCCCTGAACCGCACCACCTTCGCCAAGCTGGTGGTGGTGGCCGGCGTGATGTTCGGCTTCGGCTATGCGCTGGTGCCGATCTACCGCCAGGTCTGCGAAGTCCTCGGCATCAACGTGCTGACGCAGAAGGACGGCACGGTGGAGCGTCCGGCCAACACCCAGGTCGACCTGACGCGCACCGTCACCGTCGAACTGGACGGCAATGCGCAGGGGCCGTGGCGCTTCCGTCCGACCCAGCGCAGCATCGACGTGCACCCGGGCGAGATGGCGACCGTGGTCTACGAGGTCGTGAACACCCAGGCGCGCACCGTGAAGGCGCAAGCCATCCCGAGCTACGCGCCGCAGTCGGCGACGCCGCACTTCAAGAAGGTCGAGTGCTTCTGCTTCAAGGAGCAGGTGCTGGGCCCGAACGAGGCGCGCCAGATGCCGGTGGTGTTCTTCATCGACCCGGCGCTGCCGCGCGAAGTGAAGAACATCACGCTGTCATACACCTTCTTCGAGATCGGCGGCGGCACGGTGGCAAAAAATGAATGAGGAACGCAAAGCAAGCTTCGGCGCCACCATGAAGGCCGTGTTCTGGTCCTTCTTCGGGGTCCGCAAGCGCAAGGATTATGACCACGACGCCGCCAACCTGAACCCGATCCACGTGATCGTCGGCGGCTTGCTCGGGGCGGCGATCTTCATCGGCATCCTGTTGTTCGTGGTGCGGATGGTGGTGGCGAAATAAGGAACAAGCAGCAAGCAGGAATTCGACAAATCAAAAAGTTCGTTTGAGGAGATGAGAATGAGTTCGCCACAAAATGCGCCGTACTATTTCGTCCCTGGCCCCTCGCGGTGGCCGATGGCCGGCGGCCTATCGATGCTCGTCACGATGGCGGGCGCCGCCGGCTGGGTCAACGGCACGTCCTGGGGTCCCGGCGTCTGCACGGCCGGCATCCTGGCCATGCTCGTGGTACTGTATTTCTGGTTCGGCGACGCCATCGGCGAATCGGAATCGGGCAAGTACGGCGCCCGCATCGACAGCTCCTACCGCTGGTCGATGAGCTGGTTCATCTTCTCGGAAGTCATGTTCTTCGGCGCCTTCTTCGGTGCACTGTTCTATGCGCGTTCGATCAGCATGCCCTGGCTGTCCGACCTCGACCACAAGGTCATCTGGCCCGACTTCGCCGGCCACTGGGGCAACGTCGGCCCGGCCGGCACCGTCGAGTCCTTCAACACGATGGGCCCGTTCCCGATCCCGACCATCAACACCGCGCTGCTGCTGAGCTCGGGCGTGACCCTGACCATCGCCCACCACGCCCTGCGCGCCGGCCACCGCAGCAAGACCGCCTTCTGGCTGTTCTGCACCATCCTGCTGGGCGCCGTCTTCATGGGCTTCCAGGCCTATGAATACCACCACGCGTACACCGAACTGAACCTGAAGCTCAGCTCGGGCATCTACGGCTCGACCTTCTTCATGCTGACCGGCTTCCACGGCTTCCACGTGACCATGGGCGCGATCATGCTGTCGGTGGTGCTGTACCGCGTACTGAAGGGTCACTTCACGCCGGAACACCACTTTGGCTTCGAAGGGGCGGCGTGGTACTGGCACTTCGTGGACGTGGTGTGGCTGGGTTTGTACGTGGTCGTCTACTGGCTGTAAGAAGTCCCGCAAGCCTTGAATCGTCGTCCCCGCGCAGGCGGGGATCCAAGTTCTGCATGAACTATCGAAACGCAAGCTGACTTGGGGGAAAAAGCGCCAGTGGCGCTTTTTTCACCTGCGCGGGGACGACGTTTACGGGCTAGCGTAATCCCGTCGGCTGAATCCACCCCATCTTGTAAGAAAACAGCACCAGCAGAAACAGCGTGATCGACAGCCCCACCCGCATCGCCAGCGCCTGCACGGTGCGGTTGCTGCGGCCCTTGTCGCGCATCAGGAAGAACAGTGCGGAGGCCAGGCTGGCGATGATGAGCACGAAGGCGATGGCGACGACGATTTTCATGACTGGCCCCGAGTTGGAATAGTGACATTGTATGCGACTTCGCTTCCATTTCAGGACCGTTCCCTTCCTTGCCACCCTCGTCCTCGTCGTGCTGGGGATCGTGCTGGGCAACTGGCAAACCCGCCGCGCGGCCGAGAAAACCGTCCTGCAGACAAAACTGGAACAGGGCATGGCGGCGCCCCCGCTGAGGCTCGATGGCGGCGCCGTCGATCCCGCCACCTTGGAGTTTCACCGTGTCATTGTTACCGGGGAATTCGTCCCCAACTGGCCGGTGTTCCTCGACAACCGGCCGCAAGATGGCCGCAGCGGATTCGTTTTGCTGATGCCGTTTAAAATAGCGGGGTCGAGCAAGTCCGTACTGGTCGCGCGCGGTTGGCTGCCGCGTAATACGGCCGAGCACGACAAGCTGCCGCCCTATACGACGCCCGCGGGCCAGGTCACGCTCGAGGGCAGGGCGGTGCGCCAGCTGGCCCGCGTGATGCAGCTGGGGACGGCGGCGCCGCTCGCGCCGAACGCGATCGTGCAGAACACGGACCCGGCCGACGTGGCGCGCGCCAGCGGCCTGGACCTGCTGCCGGTCGTGGTCGAACAGACCGGGCCAGGCACGCCGGGCGACGGCCTGACGCGCAACTGGCCCATGCCCAGCCTGGACATCGACCGCCACAAGGGCTATGCCGTGCAGTGGTATGCGCTCGCGGCGATGGCTTTCCTCTTTTTTGTGATTACAGGATTTCGACGTGGAACCAAACAAGCCGGCTGAACCCCAACAACGCAAGCGCGGCCGCTGGATGCTCTGGCTGGTGCTGCTGGTGTGCGCTTCGCCGTTGATCGCGTCATACTTCACCTTTTACGTGCTCAAGCCGGAAAAGCGCAACAACTACGGCACCCTGATCGACCAGCGCGCCCACCCGATACCGGCGATGGCGACCACCACCCTGGACGGCAAGCCGGTGGCGCTGGACCAGTTCAAGGGCAAGTGGGTGATGCTGATGGTGGCTCCCGGCGCCTGTGGCGAGGCCTGCCGGAAGCAGCTGTTCGCGATGCGCCAGTTGCGCCTCATGCAGGGCAAGGAACAGGACCGCATCGAGCGCGTCTGGCTGATCGACGACAAGGAGCCGCTCGACACCATCGTGATCCGCGAATTCGACGGCACCCACATGCTGCGCGCCGATGCCCAGGCCGTGGCGAACTGGCTGCCGGCCGACCCGGGGACCGGCGTGACCGACCACATCTACATGATCGACCCGCTGGGCCATTTGATGATGCGCTTCCCGAAGGATCCGGAACCGCGCAAAGTGTACAAGGATATCAACAAGCTGCTGAAGGCTTCTTCGGTCGGCTGATGCAAGAATCATGGAAGTCTCGAATTTCATACTGCTGGCCCTGACCGGCATCCTGGCCGCCAGCGTGCCGCTGTCCGTCGTCTGGATGGCGACCGGCGGCAACCGCTACCGCAAGCTGGCCTGGGTGATCGCCTTCTTCACCTTCGACCTGATCGTGTTCGGCGGCTTCACCCGCCTGACGGATTCGGGCCTCGGCTGCCCCGACTGGCCGGGCTGCTACGGCGAAGCCAACCCCTTCCTGGCCCATGCCCATATCGCCGCCGCCGAGGCCCTGATGCCGACCGGTCCGGTGACGAAGGTGAAAGCCTGGATCGAGATGATCCACCGCTTCCTGGCGATGGGCATCGGCCTCATGATCATCGGCCTGATGGTGGCTTCGTGGGTGCAATGGCGGCGCTCGAAAGGGCGCTCGCATTCGCCCTGGCTGCCCACGCTCCTGTTTTTCTGGGTGTGCGTGCAGGGCGCGTTCGGCGCCTGGACCGTGACCATGAAGCTGCAGCCGGTGATCGTGACCCTGCACCTGCTGTTCGGCATGACCCTGCTGGCCCTGGCCGTCTGGCTGGGCGGACGCGAGGACAATCTGCTGCATCCGATGCCGGTTCTGGCGCCGCCGGACGCCCAGAAAATGGCCGATGCGCTGCGCCGCCTGCGTCCGCTTGCCTGGCTGGCCGGCGCCGTCGTGCTCATCCAGTTGGCACTCGGCGGGTGGGTAAGTACCAATTATGCGACGCTTGCCTGCAATGACTTTCCACTCTGCCAAGGACAAATTGTCCCAGAGATGGACTTTCAACACGGCTTCACCTTGTGGAGGGAACTGGGCAAAACGGCCGCCGGCCATTACCTGCCGTTCTCGGCCCTGACCGCCATCCACTGGGTGCACCGCAACTTCGCGGCCGTCGTGGTGCTGGTGCTGGGCCTCACAGCCTGGCGCGCCTGGCGTTTGCCGGGCCTGCACGGCGCCGCCCGGAATATTGCTTTAGTATTATTGGCGCAGGTCCTGACGGGGGTCGCGACCGTGTTTTTTAATTTCCCGCTTGCAATTGCTGTGCTGCACAACGCAGGGGCGGCCCTCCTTGTCTTGCTGGTGACCATGATAAACTACAAGGTACAGTATCAACTCGACCTGGTGCGCTCCCCCCGGCATGAAGCGGAGGCGGCGCCCGCGGGCCACTCATGATTACCCAAACCGCAACCCATAAACCGCCCAGCCGCGTCTCGCAATACTGGGCGCTGACCAAGCCTCGCGTCACCCAGCTGGCCGTCTTCTGCGCCGTGATCGGCATGTTCCTCGCCACCGACGGTTTCCCCGGCTGGCACGTGCTGTTCTGGGCCACGCTCGGCATCTGGCTGCTGGCCGGCGCCGCCTTCGCCGTCAACTGCCTGATCGAGGCCGAAGTCGACGCCCGCATGGCCCGCACCGCGCGCCGCGCCACCGCCATGGGCGAGCTGTCGACCACCCAGACCCTGTTCTTCTCCGCCATCCTCGGCGGCGCCGGCATGGGCATCCTGTACACGATGGTCAATCCGTTGACCATGTGGCTGACCTTCGTCACCTTCGTCGGCTATGCGCTGATCTACACCGTCCTGCTCAAGCCCAACACGCCGCAGAACATCGTGATCGGCGGCCTGTCCGGCGCGATGCCGCCGGCCCTGGGCTGGGCCGCGGTGGCGAACACGGTGCCGATGGAAGCCTGGCTGCTGGTGCTGATCATCTTCGTCTGGACCCCGCCGCATTTCTGGGCGCTGGCCATGTACCGCCGCGACGACTACGTCCGTTCAGGCCTGCCGATGATGCCGGTCACCCATGGCATGAAGTACACCGGCCAGCAGGTCTGGCTGTATTCGATCGCGCTGGCCGCCTGCACCTTGTTCCCGTTCGCGGTCGGCATGAGCGGCTGGCTCTACCTGCTGTCCGCCATCGGCCTGAACGCCGTGTTCCTGCGCCACGGCTGGCTGGTCCACAAGCACTACAGCGACCAGGTCGCGCGCAAGGCCTTCGCCTGGTCCGTGATCTACCTGTCGCTGCTGTTCGCCGCGCTGCTGGTCGACCACTATGTGAAGCAATACCTGACTTTCTGATTCCTTCGACATGAAAAAACTGCTGCCCCTGCTTGTCGCCGCCACCTTGGCGTTTTCCCTTGCCGCCTGCGACAAGCTGCCGGGCAAGCAGGCCAGCTTCCAGAACACCGACGTCACCGGCCTCGATTACGCCAAGGGCTTCAGCCTGACCGATTTCAACGGCAAGCCGCGCACCCTGGCCGACTACAAGGGCAAGGTCGTGGTCGTCTTCTTCGGCTACACCCAATGCCCGGACGTGTGCCCGACCACGATGGCGGAAATGGCCACCGTGATGCAGAAGCTGGGCCCGCAGGCCGACCAGGTGCAGGTGCTGTTCATCACCCTCGACCCCGAGCGCGATACCCCGCAGCTGCTGGCCAGCTATGTGCCGGCCTTCGACAAGCGCTTCATGGGCCTGTACGGCACCCTTGAACAGACCGCGAAGACGGCCAAGGACTTCAAGGTGTTCTACTCGAAGGTGCCGGGTTCAAGCCCCGGCAGCTACACCATCGACCACATGGCCGGCAGCTATGTGTTCGACCGCGACGGCCGGCTGCGCCTCTTCATCCGCCACGGCGGCAGCGCCGATTCGATCGTCCACGACGTCCGCCAGCTGCTTATCTAAGCCAAGGAAATGGACCAGCGGCCTGGAAAGAACACCACCCGGGCCGCCGCCGTCATCCTCCTCACGCTCGGCTGCCTGTATGTCCTGAGGCCCTTCCTGGCCGCGATCCTGTTCGCCGCCGCCGTCGTCATCTCGTCCTGGCCTTTGTACCTGAGGCTGCGCCGGCGCATGCACGGACGCCGCACCCTGGCGGCGCTGACCATGACGCTCACGTTGACCCTGCTGGTCGTGATTCCGCTGGCCCTGGTCGCCTACAACCTGGCCGACAACGCCGCCGCCGCCCTCGAGGAGCTGCGCAAGCTCAGTCGCGGCAACCTGCAGTCGCCGCCCTGGATCCGCGCGATCCCGCTGCTCGGCGAACAGATCGACATCTATTTGCGCGAGCTGCTGGCCAGCCGCGACCGCATGATGGAACTGGCGCGCCGCATGGCCGAACCTGCCCGGCACTACCTGGTGGCCGGCGGCATCGTGCTGGGCGCGGGCGTGGTCCAGATGGCCCTGGCGGCCTTCGTCAGCTTCTTCTTCTACCGCGACGGCGAGGCGCTGAACGCCGTGATCGCGGCCGCCATGAAGCGCATCATGAACGAGGAAGCCGAGTCGGTGACGGAGACCGTCAGCCAGACCGTGCGCGGCGTCATGTACGGCCTGCTCGGCACCGCCCTGGCCCAGGCCCTGGTGGCGGCGATCGGCTTCGCCATCGCCGGCGTGCCAGCGGTGCTGCTGCTGTCGGTGCTGGTGTTCGTGTCCTCCTTGATTCCGGTCGGCCCGCCCGTCATCTGGGGCGGCGCGGCGATCTGGCTGTTCGCCCAGGGCAGCACCGGCTGGGGCATCTTCATGCTGGTATGGGGCTTCTTCGGGATCAGCGGCGTCGACAACGTGGTGCGGCCGATGCTGATCAGCCGCGGCTCGAGCCTGCCCTTCCTGCTGACTTTACTCGGCGTGCTGGGCGGGGTGATCGCCTTCGGCTTCGTCGGCCTGTTCATCGGACCGACCCTGCTGGCGGTGGGCTATTCCCTGATGAGCGGGTGGACGCAAACGAGGAATCCTATCGTGAGGCGGGACGCCGAATAGGTTGGCGCTGTTCGCGCCAAGTGTGGAATCTTTTCTGCAAGCCTGCGGTCCAATGTCGACCTGAACCGTTGACGGAGGCCCCATGCAAGCACGGCAGTTCGAACAGTTCCTGCAACGCCTGTCCTCTCTAACGCGGCGCCAGCGCGACCG
>NZ_JBFTRV010000028.1:0-60917 GCF_056399665.1 Massilia sp. 01N410
GGCGGCAAGGCGACAAAGCGCGGGATCTCGAATGAACAAGTGTGCATCCTGGTGGCRCGCGATCGCAGCGGCCAGACCATCGACGCCGTGACCGGCAAGGGCAGCGTGAGCAAGCGGCAGCTGGTGCAACACCTGGGGCCGCGCCTGGCACCCGACGTGCTGCTGGTGACCGATAGCCATGCGGCCTACCCGGCATTCGCGCGGGAGGTCGGGATTTCACATGAGGCTATCAACGCGAGCGCCGGCGAAAGAAAGCGCGGTGCGCTGCACATCCAAAACGTCAACGCCTATCACAGCCGGATGCGCACCTGGCTGCTGCCGTTCCGCGGCGTCGCCAGCCGTTACCTGGACCACTACTTCGGCTGGCGCTGGGCGCTGGATGGGCAGCGCATTGCCAGTCCAGATGCCTTTTTGAGAGCGGCGCTGGGCAGATTCAACACTTAATGCAGACAGCGCCTTTTTACGCCTGCAAACTGCCCACGCCATGTCGTGATCGTTCTATATTGCCATCAATAACAATTGCACAATACCGATCATGAATGCTCCGTCCTCCCTGCGATTGCCCATTGCGCGCCTGTACCAGCCTTCGGTGGAAGTGTCGCCTTTCGTGCGCGGCTTTATCCTGCGCGATACCCGCGGCAGCGCGTTGCAGGGCGAGCAGCTGCTGAACCGCTTTCCCGCCAGCGCCCACTGCGTGATGACCTGGTTCCTGGAGGGCGAGGCCGAGCTGCTGTCGAATGGCGGCGGGCAGCAGGGTCAGCTGATGTCCGGCTGCGTGCTCAGCGGTTGCCAGACCCATCCGGTCGTCTCGCGCAACCGCGGCGATCCCTGGGCCTTCATGGCGATGTTCTATCCGGACGCCTTTCAGGCCCTGTTCGGCATCGACCTGGCGCCGCTGCAGGACAGGTTCTTCCCGGCGCACGAAGTACTCCCCGCGCGCGGCCGCGAACTGGCCGACACCGTGTTCGCCGCCGCCTCGACGGCGGCCCGCCAGGCCCTGGTCGAGCGCTGCATCGTCGAGCACACCCGGCACCACAAGCTGCCGGCCTGGCTGCGCATCCGCCGCATGGGCAGCCGCATCACGCTGGGGATGGCCAGCAGCGTGCTCGGGATCGGGCCGCGCCAGCTGCAGCGCCTGGCCCTGCGCGAGCTGGGAACGAACCTGCAGACCCTGAACCGCCTGCGCCGCGGCGAGCGCAGTTTCCTGAGCGCCCAGCGGCGCTACTTTGCCGGCCAGCCGCTGGACCTCGCCAGCCATGCCCAGGAATGCGACTACGCGGACCAGTCGCACATGGCGCGCGAATGCAAGGCGCAGACCGGCCGCAGCCCCGCCCAGCTGGCGCGCGACGTCGCGCACGAAGAAGCCGATTGGGTCTACCGACTGGAGTTTGCCGATGAGTATGCAGATGAGGAAGCAATCCCGGCCGCCCGGTCCGCGTGACCGCGCCTTCGGCCTGGGCCTGCTGGCCGACATGGAAGACGACTACCTCGGCTTCTGGCGCCAGGCCCGGCACCGCTACGGCGACACGGTCTACATGCGCCACGGCTGGCTGCACCACTATGCCTTCATGCACCCGGACCAGGTGCGCGAAGCGCTGGTCGACAAGGCGCGTTCCTTCATCCGCTACAAGCAGCACATCAAGGTCATGCGCCAGCTGCACGGCAGGAGCGTGATGATCACCGAGGGCGAGACCTGGCAGCGCCAGCGCCGCACCCTGCTGCCGGCCTTCAGCCCGAAGCGCTTCGATGCCTACGCCATCCAGGTGACGGCGGCGGCGGCCGACGCCTTCGACAAGCTGCAAGCCGACGACGGCGCCGCGGTCGATGCCGAGCACACGATGAACATGCTGGCCATGGACATCATCCTGCGCACGATGTTCGGCAGCAGGGTGGAACAGGACACGGCGCGCATCGAACAGGCGATCCGCACGCTGGCGGCGATCGGCTATGCCGAGATGTTCCTGCCTTTCGCGATGCCGGCCTGGGCGCCGCTGCCGCGCCAGGCGCGCAAGCGCAAGGAACTGCGCCTGCTGGACGGCCTGGTGCGTTCGCACATCCGCGCACGCCGCGGCGGCGCCGGCGCCGGCAGGGACGACGACCTGCTCGGCATGCTGCTGGCGGCGCGCGACGAGACAAGCGGCGCACCGCTGCTTGAAGACGAGATCCGCGACCAGCTGATGACGATCTTCCTGGCCGGCCACGAGACCACCGCCACCGCGCTGGCCTGGGCAGCGTGGGCACTGGCCGCCGATCCGCCGCTGGCTGCGCGCGTGGCTCACGAAGTCGACACGGTGCTCGGTCCGCGGGTGCCGGCGATGGCCGACCTGGCGCGGCTGCCCCTGCTGGCGGCCCTGGTCAAGGAAACCCTGCGCCGCTATCCGCCCGTTCCCGGGGTGCTGATGCGCCGTGCGATCGAGGACGTGCGGATCGGCGACTGGCTGGTGCCGAAGGGCAGCCTGGTGACGATCCCCTTCTTCGTCGCCCAGGGCGATGCGCGCTGGTTCCCGGAGGCGGAGCGCTTCGATCCGGCACGCTTCGACGCGCAAGCCACGCGCGAGCTGCCGCGTGGCGCCTACATCCCCTTCGGCGCCGGGCCGCGGGTCTGCATCGGCAACGGTTTCGCCTCGATGGAAATGGCGCTGGCCCTGGCGATGCTTGTGCAGCGCTTCACGCTCGCGCCGGCGCCCGGCCAGGCGGTGCCCGAGCCGCGCATGCAGGTGACCCTGCGTCCCGCCGGCGGACTGCGGCTGGTGCTGACGCCGCGCCCGCCCGCCGCGGCTGTCCCGCCGGCAAAGGAGGCCCTTCATGCCTGCCCCTTCCATGCATAGGCCGGCGGAACTGCCGCGCAGGCTGCACCGGATCGCGGCCGCTCTTGTTGCCGCCTACGTGCTGGTGCACCTGGCGAACCACCTCGCCGCGCTGCGCGGCATCGGCGCGCACATCGCCTTCATGCGGGCGGTGCGGCTGGTGAGCCGCGTGCCGGCGATGGAGGCGCTGCTGCTGCTCGGCGTCGCCGTCCAGGCAGGATCGGGGCTGTGGATGCTCGTGCGCCGCGCACGCGGCGGAGCGCCGCGCCGCCCGCTCTTCGAGCGCCTGCAGGCGTGGTCGGGCGCCTACCTGGCCTTCTTCCTGCTGGTGCACGTGGTGTCGGTGCTGTCCGGACGCGCCGTGCTCGGCCTGGACACGAACTTCTACTTTGCCGCGGCCGGCCTGCAGATCCGCCCCTGGCCGCTGTTCTTCGTGCCCTACTACGGCCTGGCGGTGGCGGCCCTGTTCGTCCACCTGGCCTGCGCGCTGCGGCGCCGCCTGCCGGCTCCGATGACGCCGGCCGTGCGCGAGCGCGCCGCGTGGGGAACGATCGCGCTGGGAGCCGTGCTGGCGGTCCTGATCGTGGCGGCCTTCAGCGGCATGTTCTACCCCATCGGCCTGCCGCCCGCCTACCGCGCCACCTTTTCATGAACGAGCAAGAAAAAACCCCGCCGAAGCGGGGTTTTCAAGAGCGGTTCAGCCCGGGAACAAGCGGCTTAGAACTTGTAGCCGACCGACAGGATGTACGAGTCCGGATCCAGCTTCATGTGCTGCTCCTGATTCGTCGAGAAATGCACATCGGTGTTCAGCTTGGTCTTGATGAAGGCCGCGTTGGCGAACCACTTTTCGTTGATGTTGAACTGCAGGCCGACCTGACCCGAATAGGTCCACTTGTTATCGATGCGGAAGGTGGTCGCGGTGCCGCCGCCCGGGTTGGTCAGGGCGGTCATCGCGAACGAGCCGGTTTCCTTCTGGAACATCGCATAGGTCACGCCCAGGCCGACGAAGGGACGAATCATCGCGTTCGGCGAGAAGAAGCGGTATTGCAGCAGGGCGATCGCCGGCAGGGCCTCGACGGTGCCCAGCTGGCCGGTGCCGGTGATGGAGCCGGCGCCGTACAGCTTGTGCTTGTACGGGGTGCCGATCGCGGTCTCGACCGAGATGTTGTCGGTCAGGCCGTAGGTGATGACGGCCACCGGCTGGGTGTCCTTGCTGACGTCGCCCAGCGAGTTCGGCAGTGCCGGCGCCGAGATCGCGCCGCTGGTCACGTGAGGCTTCAGCATGTTGGCGCCCACCGACACGGTGAACTGGCCCGCCGACTGCGCCGAAGCACCGGTCGCGGCGGCCAGCGCGCCCGCGGCCACCAGCAGTTTCACGAAATTGATACGTGCATTCATGAGTTTTCCTTGTTCTTATCCGTGAAAATTACAGCCAGCCCTTGACGGCCATCTGCTCCAGCACATAGCGCGCGATCAGCGAGTACTCGAACGGGGTCGGGTGCACGGAGTCGGCGAACATGTAGTGGCTGACGTCGCCAGCGATCAGATTGTTCTTGTTGCAGACCAGGGAGGAGCCCAGCGGATTCTTGGCGGCGCTCAGGTCGCAGGCCGGGGTCGAGGTGTTGGTCAGGCCATAGGGCGTCGGATTGACGGACTGGTCACGGCTGATGGCGGCCAGGTCGACGTACAGCACCTTGGCGTCACCGCCGACGGCAGCTTTCAGCTGGTCGTTGAAGGCGGCAACCATGGCCTGGATCAGCTTCTGGGTATCGGCCGACTGCGCCTTCGCCGACGGCGAGATCGACACGTCCGGCAGATTGTTCACGACCACATAGCCTGCGCCGTTGGCCACGATCTGGGTCTTGACCAGTGCGCCCAGTTCGGCGCCGGCGGTACCCAGGGCCTTGACCAGGTCCGGGCCGTGGGCGGCCGAGTACGCCAGGCCGGCGGCTTGCGCGTCGGCGCCTGCCTTGGTGCCGATGGCGGTGGCGTTGGCGAGGGCGGCGGTGTTGCCGTTCTGGGCGGCGGCGGTGATCGCGGCCGTGATGATGGCCGGGGCGGCGCTGCCCTTGGCGGCTTCGGCCTGGATCGCTGCGCCGATCGCGGCGGCGCCGGTGGCCGGGTTGGCGGTGCCCGGAGCCAGCTGGGCCACCAGGCTCTGCGCCAGGGCCTGGCCGCCGGCGGCGGTGGCGCCGGCCGACAGTTCGCCGAGCTGTTCCAGCACGTCGTTGCCGCCTGCCATGACGATGACCAGTTCATCGCCCTTGAACTTGCCGCCGACCTTCTTCAGGTGGTTGGCGATCTGGGTGACGACCGGCACGGTCATCTGGCCCAGCGAGATCGCGCCCGGCTTGTCGAGCGCCTTGTTGCCCGGGCCGATCGGGTTGGTCACACGGGCGCCGCCCTGGGCGTAGTTGAAGCATTCCGGATGGTCGGTGACCGGCACCGAGAAGCCTGCGGATGCGGTGCCCTGCAGGCCGGTCTGGGCCGCGCACGGGACCGGCAGGCCGAGCTGGGCTGCCATCAGTTGGGTGTAGTTCTTGCCGGTCAGTTCAGGGCTGACCGAGGTGTTGTTGCCGTTGATCGTGTACTGGCCGCCGCCCAGCGCTGCCACGCCGCCGACGGCATAGGTGCCGACGTCGGAAAGGCTGTCGCCGAAGGTGATCTGGTTGCTGAATTTGGTCTTGGGCGTCTGGTCGCCGCCGCGAGGGCCGTTACCACCGCAGGCGGTCAGAACGGCCGCGGTCAGCAGCGCGAGCGCGAAAGAGGTCTTACGCATTGTGTCTCCTAGATGAGTTTTTCTTTGCTTTTGAAACGAACGCCCGTGCTATTCGTATCCCAACTAATATGCCAGTGTTCGCACTAGTTGTATAGCGGAAAAGGCTTTGAGGCCGTTTCTCGACAACAATATTTACAACAGTGTGCTGATGAAGCCGGTGGGCGCTGGCGATTATAGCAACGCCACCGGGCTTGTCCTATGTAAAGAAGTGTATTCGAATCAAGCCTTAGCGAGACAGTACCGACTGGAAATAATCGCGGGTCGCCGCCATGCAGAAAGGAGCGACCAGGCCGGCGTGATAGCTGGACGCGACGGCGGCGTCGCCGTTCGCGGCGCGCAGGATGGTCCTGGCCGTCACGAAGCCGGCCTTGGCCGAACGGTAGGGGTCGTTCAGGCTGGGCGTGTCGTCGATGTCGAGCTCGGTAATGGCCGCGCCGCGGGCACGGAAATAGGCGGCCGTCGCGGTCGTGTTGAAGTACGGCACGGTCGGGTCGTCATGACCGCCGCACAGCAGGGTCGGCGCAACCGGCAGGTAGCTGCGCAGGTCGTTCCTTACCAGCCATCTGCGCAGATTGTGTGCGGGCGCGCAGCCCAGGGGCGCGGCCGCGCTCTGGTCGCAGGGGTGGGCCGCCATGTCCGCCAGGTAGGCGGCGCGGTAATCGCTGCGGACCAGGTTGTTGGCGCCAAAATACTGGGTAGAGCCCGCCGCCTGTGGCATCGAGTCGGCCGCGAACAGCGCCGTCGCGGGCAGCTTGCCCTGGCTGACCAGCTCGCTGCTGCCCAGGGTGCCCGGCACCAGGTCGACGATGGTGGCGGTGTACTGCGCCTCGTAGACCTCGGCGGGCGTGCGGTAGATCGCCGCGCTGGCGTGCTGGGCCGCGTTGATGATGGTCGGCACGATCACGGTCGCGCCATCGCGCGGCGCGCCGCCGAACAGGTCGTCGCCGAAACGGGCGATCGCATACGGCCCCGACATGCCGGCCGCGGCGGTGAGCGTGAACTCGGCGTTGCCAAGTTCCTGCATCGCGCGCTGGGTGGCCAGCGCCACGAAGCCGCCCTGCGAATAGCCGGTGACCATCAGCTTGCCGGAATCGCGCACGCCGATGGCGCCGAAGCTGCTGCGCGCCGCGCGCAGGGCATCGATCATGTCGGCCGATTCCTGCACCCGGTCGAGGTAGGGGTGATAGCCCAGCGAGGAGCCGCCATAGCCGGCGTAGTTGGGCGCCACCACGATGAAGCCCTGGGCCGCGAACACGGCGGCGGCCAGGCGCGCTTCCGTGTTGTTGGCGATATCGGCCATGTCATAGGACTTCTGCAGCGAGGTGCCGTGGGCGTACAGCAGCACCGGACGCGAATTGCTGCAGGAGTTGCCGCCGCCGGAAGGCACGAAGATGGCCGCGCTGGCATCGGTCGCCTCGCCGGCGCCGCCGATGGTGTTGTAGTGCACGCGGTAGACCGAGACCGAACACTGGGGCTGGCCGGCCACCGCCAGGGTGCCGGTCTGGGCCGATTCCAGGAAGCCGGCCAGCACCGACGGCGACAGGGTGGTCAGGCTGGCGCCGCCGACACTCACGGCGACCGAGGAAGCCTGGCCGACCAGGCTGCCGCGGATGGGCGCGGGCAGCGGATCGGGATTGGCGACGCCGGCCGGGGTGCCGCCGGTGGTGGTGCCGCCGCTGCAAGCGGCAAGCAGGATGCCCAGGCCGAGGCTGAGGCCCAGGGTGTGGAGCGAACGCATGGGGATGTCCTTCTGACAAAACGAGGCTGTAAAACACGTCTTTTTTTGCACTGCAAAAAAAAGACTCCCCGCGCAGGCGGGGCCCCAGGTTTGCTGGCGCTATCGAAACGCACCCAGAACTTGGGTCCCCGCCTGCGCGGGGACGACGGATAAATCAATTTCCCACAAGCATGCCTTCTACATGCCCGTTTGAGAAGTCTTCGTTTGTATCAGAGCTCGGTAGTGTTGTTTATCAGTCCGTGCACGATCCCGGTCGACCCGTGCGCGGCGCGGCGCAGGCGGTCGTTGACGCCCAGCCAGGCGCCATCCTGGGGCGGGGCCTCGACCAGGATCAGGTCGGCGCCGGCGCCGTCCATCGCGCGCAGCGCCGCGTACAAGGCATGCGCGAACCCGTCCGGCGTGGCCGGCAGGGCGGTCTCGGCGTGCACCGGCGGCAGCGGAGAATAGTGGATCAGCGCGACCTTGCGGCCGGCGGCATGCAGGCGCTCCAGGGTGGCGGCCAGGGTGGCCGTGTCCTGCATCGCCACCGGCGTGTGCGGCGCGTAGTGCGATTCGAGGGTGCCGGATGCGCGCGGGGCCGCGGGGTCTGCTCCGGGGGCGTCCGGGCGGGCCGGCAGCCGGTCGATCACCGCGGCAACGGCCTCGGCCGAGATGTGGCCGGGGCGCAGCAGCACCGGGCCATGGGTCCGCAGGCGCGACAGGTCGACGATGGTCGATTCGATCCCGACCTCGCTCTGGCCGCCGTCCAGCACCGCGGCAATGCGTTCGTCGTTGCCGAATTCATCGCGCACGTGCTGGGCGGTGGTCGGACTGACGTGGCCGAACTTGTTGGCCGACGGCGCCGCCACGCCTCCCCTGCCGCCCTTGAAGGCCTGCAGCAGGCGGATCGCCACCGGGTGCGATGGGCAGCGGATGCCGACCGTGTCCTGGCCGCCGGAGACGGCATCGGGAATGTTCGGCGCGCGCTTGAGGATCATGGTCAGCGGGCCGGGCCAGAAGGCCTCGGCCAGCTGATACGCCTCGGAAGGAATGTCGGCGCACCAGTAATCGAGGGCGGCGCCGGGCGCCACGTGGACGATCACCGGATGATCCTGCGGGCGGCCCTTGGCGGCATAGATGGCGGCGACGGCCGCCGGATTCTCGGCGTCGGCGCCCAGGCCGTACACGGTCTCGGTCGGGAAGGCGACCAGCTTGCCGGCTTCGAGCGCGCGTGCGCCCGCGTCGATCCCGGCCTGGCCGGCTCCCACCGACTGCTGAAGCTCACTCACGGCGCGATCCCCAGGATGGCGCAGGCGGCTTCGAACTGGCGCTGCGCTTCAAGCAGGGTCGGCGCGACGAAGGTCACGTGGCCCATCTTGCGGCCGCGGCGCGGATCGTCCTTGCCGTACAGGTGCAGGTTGGCGCCCGGCAGGGCCAGCACCCGGTCCCAGGCCGGCTCGCGAGGCGTCGTGCTGTCGCCGTCGAACCAGACGTCGCCCAGGATATTCAGCATCACGCTGGGGGAATGCTGGCGCACGTCGCCCAGCGGCAGGCGCGCCATCGCCCTCACCTGCTGCGCGAACTGGCTGGTCACGCAGGCGTCGATGGTGTAGTGGCCGCTGTTGTGCGGACGCGGCGCCATCTCGTTGACGACCAGCGAACCATCCGCCAGCACGAAGAACTCGATGCACAGCACGCCGACGTAACCGAGTTCGGCGACGATCGCGCGCGCCGCATCCTGCGCCTTGCGCGCACACTCGGGCGACACGTTCGGGCCCGGCACGGTGGTGGTGAACAGGATGCCGTCGCGGTGCACGTTCTCGGCGATCGGATACACGACCGAGGCGCCGTCATGGCCGCGCGCGGTCAGCACCGATACCTCGTAGGCCAGCGGCAGCATCTTCTCCAGCAGGCAGGTCACCTTGCCCATGGACTCCCATGCGGCGCGCACGTCCTCGCGCGACCGCACGCGCACCTGGCCCTTGCCGTCATAGCCCATGCGCACCGTTTTCAGGATGCCGGGCAGCAGCTCATCGGCAACATCAGCGGCGATGGCGTCGACGTCTTCCGCCGATGTGATCACCTTGTGCGGCGCCGGCATCACGCCGGATTTGTCCGCGCAGGCCACGAAGAAGGACTTCTCGGCGATGCGGTCCTGGGCCACCGACACACCATGGGCGTTCGGTGCCACGAAGACCTGTTGCGCCAGCCGCGAGAGGCTGTCGGCCGGCACGTTCTCGAATTCGGTGGTCACCGCTGCGCATTGGGCGGCCAGCGCGTCCAGGCCAGCGGCATCCGTATAAGCGGCTTCGACCAGATGCTCGGCCACCTGCCCGGCCGGGCAATCGGCCGACGGTTCCAGCACGGCCACCTTGTAGCCCATGGCTTGCGCCGCCTGGGCGAACATGCGTCCCAGCTGGCCGCCGCCCATCACGCCCAGCCAGGTGGACGGGTTGGCGGCGGGCAGAAACGGTTTCACAGACTGATCACTCATCACTCATCACTTATGATTCAAGCGGAAGGGTCATGGCCTTGGCGGCGGCGGTCTGCTTCGCGCGGAAGTCTTCCAGCTGCGCGGCCAGCGCGTCATCGGTGGAGGCCAGCATCGCGACCGCGGTCAGGGCCGCGTTGGCGGCGCCGGCCTCGCCGATGGCGAAGGTCGACACCGGCACGCCTTTCGGCATCTGCACGATCGACAGCAGGGAGTCCTCGCCGCGCAGGTAGCGCGAGGGCACCGGCACGCCCAGCACCGGCACGATGGTCTTGGCGGCCACCATGCCCGGCAGGTGGGCGGCGCCGCCGGCGCCGGCGATGATGGCGCGCAGGCCGCGGCCACGCGCGCTGGTCGCATAGGCGAACATCTCGTCCGGCATGCGGTGGGCCGAGATCACCTGGGCTTCATGCGGCACGCCGAACTGCTTGAGGATGGCGACCGCATGCTGCATCACGTCCCAATCGGAATTGGAACCCATGATCACGCCAACTACGGGGTTCAATGCCGGTTTCTGATTCTGATCGGCCATCTCAGACCTTCAGCTTCTCGCCGGTCAGGCGTTCGATGGCTTCGAAATACTTGGCCTGGGTCTTCTCGATGACGTCCTGCGGCAGCTTTGGTGCCGGCGGGGTTTTTTGCCAATCGGTCAAAGTTTCGAGGTAGTCGCGCACGAACTGCTTGTCGAAGGACGGCGGCGACATGTCCGGCGCATAGGAATCGGCCGGCCAGAAGCGCGAGGAATCGGCGGTCAGGACTTCGTCCATCAGGTGCAGCACGCCGTTGTCGTCGAGGCCGAATTCGAACTTGGTGTCGGCGATGATGATGCCGCGCGTGGCCGCGTAGTCGGCGGCGGTCTTGTACAGCTGGATGCTGACGTCGCGGATCTTGTTGGCCAGCTCGCTGCCGATGCGCTGTTCCATGTCGGCGAAGCTGATGTTCTCGTCGTGCTCGCCCAGGTCGGCCTTGGCGGCCGGGGTGAACAGCGGCTCGGGCAGCTTGTCGGCCTGGCGCAGGCCGCTGGGGAGCTGGATGCCGCAGATGGCGCCGCTGGCCTGGTAGTCCTTCCAGCCGGAACCGATGATGTAGCCGCGCACGACGGCCTCGACCAGGATCGGCTTCAGGCGCTTGGCGACCACGGCGCGCCCCTTGACCTGATCCACTTCCTCAGGCGCCACCACGGATTCCGGCGCCACGCCGGTCAGGTGGTTCGGCACGATGTGGCCGAGTTTCTCGAACCAGAAATCGCTCATCTGGTTCAGCACCATGCCCTTGCCCGGGATCGGTTCGTTCATCACGACGTCGAAGGCGGACAGGCGGTCGGTGGTGACGATCAGGATCTTGTCGTCGCCGACGGCATAGTTGTCGCGGACCTTGCCGCGGCCGAGCAGTGGCAGGGAGGAAATAGTGGCTTGGTAGAGGCTTTTCATAGAAGGGGTATCTTGATAAAGCGAAACCGGCGGAGGATCCGCCGGTGGGGAGTGCGACATTTTACGTCATTTTTGACGCGCTGCCGCATCGGGCTGTCATTCCCGCTATCCCGTCGTTCCCGCGCAGGCGGGAACCCAAGTTCGCAGCTCGGCCACGTAAACTTGGGCCCCCGCCTGCGCGGGGGCGACGTTTTAGCGCAGCGGGTTCGCTGTTACTGCGCGTTCTGCTACTTACTGCACGATCTGCGACAACTCGCCAGCCTTGTAACGCTCAGCCATCTTCTCGAGCGGAATCGGCTTGATCTTCGCAGCCATGCCTTCGCAGCCGAAGGAGATGTAGCGGGCCTTGCAGATCTGGGTGGCGGCTTCGCGGGCCGGCTTCAGGTAGTCGCGCGGGTCGAACTTCGACGGATTCTCGAACAGGTACTTGCGGATCGCGGCCGTCATCGCCAGGCGGATGTCGGTGTCGATGTTGATCTTGCGGACGCCGTGCTTGATGCCTTCCTGGATCTCTTCGACCGGCACGCCATAGGTTTCCTTCATGTCGCCGCCGAATTCGCGGATGATCGCCAGCAGTTCCTGCGGCACCGACGACGAACCGTGCATCACCAGGTGGGTATTCGGGATGCGGGCGTGGATTTCCTTGATGCGGTCGATGGCCAGGATGTCGCCGGTCGGCTTGCGGGTGAACTTGTAGGCGCCGTGCGAGGTGCCGATCGCGATCGCCAGCGCGTCGCACTGGGTCCTGGCGACGAAGTCGGCGGCTTGCGCGACGTCGGTCAGCAGCTCTTCGCGGGTCATGGTGCGGTCCGCGCCGTGGCCGTCTTCCTTGTCGCCCTTCATGGTTTCCAGCGAACCGAGCACGCCCAGTTCGGCTTCGACGGTCACGCCGATCGAGTGCGCGAACTTGACGACTTCCTTCGAGACTTCGACGTTGTACTCATAGGAGGCGACCGACTTGCCGTCGGCTTCCAGCGAGCCGTCCATCATGACGGAGGTGAAGCCCGAACGGATCGCGGCCATGCACACGGCCGGCGACTGGCCGTGGTCCTGGTGCATCACGACCGGGATGTGCGGATAGGCCTCGACGGCGGCGTCGATCAGGTGGCGCAGGAAGGCTTCGCCGGCATATTTGCGGGCGCCGGCCGAAGCCTGCATGATCACCGGGCTGCCGGTCTGATCGGCCGCGGCCATGATGGCCTGGACCTGCTCCAGGTTGTTGACGTTAAAAGCCGGCAGGCCGTAGCCGTGTTCGGCGGCGTGGTCCAGCAGTTGACGCATTGATACGAGTGCCATGGTTTTGCTCCAAACAATAAAAAAAACCTGTGTGGAACCTCGCCCGCGCATCGCTCCGCGAATCACTACCGTCGCCCCCGCGAAGGCGGGGGCCCAAGTTCTGCACGAGCTGTCGATACGCTGGCAAACTTGGGTTCCCGCCTCCGCGGGAACGACGTTGGTCGCGGGAACGACGGGTGTTACGAGGATTCCTTCAAAAAATTCTCAGCATCGCCAACACGCACGATCTTGAGCGCATTGGTGCCGCCGGCCTGCCCCATCGGCGAACCCCAGGTCACAACGATCAGGTCGCCCTTGCGTACGACGCCTTCGCGCATGAGGAGTTCCTCGGCCTTGCGCAGCACGGCGTGGCTGCCGCCTTCCTGCATCAGGTGGAAGGAACGCACGTTGCGGTACAGCGAAGCCTTGCGCTGGGTCGTCTGCGACGGGGTCAGCGCGAAGATCGGGGTGTCGATCGAGTGGCGCGACATCCACAGCGCGGTCGAGCCCGATTCGGTCAGCGCCACGATCGCCTTCACGCGCAGGTGGTGGGCGGTGAACAGGGTGCCGTAGGCGATCGACTGGTCGATGCGGGTGAACTGCACGTTCAGGAAGTCGGCTTCCAGCTTGTTGTATTCGGACTGCTCGGCTTCCACGCAGATCGCCGACATCATTTCGACGGTCTCGACCGGATACTTGCCCGATGCGGTCTCGGCCGATGTCATCACGGCGTCGGTGCCGTCCAGCACGGCGTTGGCCACGTCCGACACTTCGGCGCGGGTCGGGACGGCGTTGACGATCATCGACTCCATCATCTGGGTCGCGGTGATCGCGAGCTTGTTCGATTCGCGCGCCATGCGGATCATGCGCTTCTGCAGCGCCGGCACGGCCGCGTTGCCGACTTCGACCGCCAGGTCGCCGCGGGCGACCATGATGCCGTCGGAGGCGTCCAGGATTTCCTGCAGCACCGGAATCGCTTCGGCGCGCTCGATCTTGGCAATCATCATCGGCTTGTGGCCGAAAGGCTCGCCGGCGATGTTGGCCAGCTGGCGCGCCATTTCCATGTCGGTGGCGCTCTTCGGGAAGGAGATGGCAAGGTAGTCGGCCTGGAAGCTCATCGCGGTCTTGATGTCTTCCATGTCCTTCGAAGTCAGGGCCGGCGCGGTCAGGCCGCCGCCCTGGCGGTTGATGCCCTTGTTGTTCGACAGCTCGCCGCCGACCTTGGTCGTGGTGTAGATCTCGTTGCCGACGACCTTGTCGACCACCAGCACGATCAGGCCGTCGTTCAGCAGCAGCTTGTCGCCCGGCTTGACGTCGCGCGGCAGGGCCTTGTAGTCGAGGCCGACGCGCTCCTGGTTGCCCAGCTCGCCGTTCTCGCCCCATTTGGCGTCCAGGATGAAAGGATCGCCATTGTTCAGGAAAATCTTGCCTTGCTCGAATTTACCGACACGGATCTTCGGACCCTGCATGTCGGCCATGATGGCCACTTCGCGGCCGCACTCGGCGGCGGCGCGGCGTACCAGGGCAGCGCGATCGATGTGGTCCTGCGCCCGGCCATGCGAGAAGTTCAGGCGTACGACGTCGACGCCGGCGCGGATCATCTTGACGAGAATGTCGAAATCGGTCGACGCAGGGCCGATGGTTGCTACGATCTTGGTGCCACGGTACATGGTTATCCTTCAATGAAAAGCGCAGCCTTGGGCTGCGCTAGGGTCTCACTCAGCTTCTACTTGGCGCTGCGTTGCAGCAGGATCTCCACTGCCGGAAGCGTTTTCCCTTCGAGGAACTCGAGGAAAGCGCCGCCGCCGGTCGAGATGTAGCCGATCTGGTCGGCAATATTGTATTTTGCGATGGCAGCCAGGGTGTCGCCGCCGCCGGCGATCGAGAAGCCCTTCGACTGCGCGATGGCGGTCGCCAGGGTCTTCGTGCCTTCGGCGAACTGGTCGAACTCGAACACGCCGACCGGGCCGTTCCAGACGATGGTGCCGGCCTTGGCGATCTGCTGGGCCAGGGCAGCGGCCGTCTTCGGGCCGATGTCCAGGATCATGTCGTCGTCGGCCACGTCCTTGACGTCCTTGACGGTGGCGGCGGCGGTCGGCGAGAACTCCTTCGCGCACACCACGTCCACCGGGATCGGCACGGTGGCGCCGCGCGCGGCCATCTTGTCGATGATGGTCTTCGCTTCACCCACCAGGTCGGCTTCCATCAGCGATTTGCCGACGTTCAGGCCGACGGCCTTCATGAAAGTGTTGGCGATGCCGCCGCCGACGATCAGGTTGTCGACCTTGTCGGCCAGGCTCTGCAGGATGGTCAGCTTGCTCGAGACCTTGGAGCCGGCGACGATGGCCAGCAGCGGACGCTGGGGTGCGTGCAGGGCTTTACCGAGCGCATCCAGTTCGGCGGCCAGCAGCGGGCCGGCGGCCACCACGGGCGCGAATTTCGCAATGCCGTGGGTGGTCGCTTCGGCGCGGTGGGCAGTGCCGAAGGCGTCGTTGACGTAGACGTCGCACAGCTTGGCCATCTTCTGGGCCAGCGCGTCGTCGTTTTTCTTTTCGCCCTTGTTGACGCGGCAGTTTTCCAGCAGCACGACCTGGCCTGGAGCAACATCCACGCCATCGACCCAGTTCTGCTTCAGCTCGACCGGCTGGCCCAGCAGCTCGGACAGGCGTTTGGCGACCGGCGCCAGGCTGTCTTCCGGCTTGAACTCACCCTCGGTCGGTCGGCCCAGGTGGGAAGTCACCATCACGGCCGCGCCTGCCTGCAGGGCATCGCGGATCGCGGGCACGGAAGCGCGCACGCGGGTATCTTCGGTGATGTTGCCGGCATCGTCCTGGGGAACGTTCAGGTCGGCGCGAATGAAGACGCGTTTACCTTTCAGCGCGCCCTGGTCGATCAGGTCTTGCAAGCGGGTGAAATTGAGGACAGCCATGTCAGCGTGGATCCGGTAGAGATTAGTGGAAAAAACGTTATTCTACCTTAGGCGTTGTTGCCGAAAACATGAAACACACGCAACAGTGTCAGTACCAGCATACCGAACACGATGGTCTGCAGCATGGCCCGCCGCCACAGGTAAAACGCGAGGGCGGCCACGCCGGCCAGCAGCTTCGGATTGGCCAGCGCCAGTTGCAGCTCGCCCTGCGGGCCCAGCACCATGTCCGGGAAGACGATGGCGGCCAGGGCGCAGGCCGGCGCATAGCGCAGCATCTCCTGGACCCGCGGCGGGATCGTCACCTTGTGGCCGACCAGCCAGAAGGCGCTGCGGGTGCAGGCCGTGGCCACGCCCAGCACCAGGATGATGATCCAGATCTCCCAGTCAGCCATGGCGCACCCGGCGTTTCTGCACGGTCTCCTCGAAGACCATCGCGGTGACCATGCCGGCCAGCACCGCCGCCAGCAGGCCCAGCTTGTACGGCAGCCCGTGCGCCAGCACCGCCGTGACGCCGGCCACCAGCACGCCGCACAGGGCCGCGCTGTTGATGATCAGCGGCACCATGATGCACAGGATGGCCAGGGTGCCGGCAAAGCCGAGCTGCCATTCGGTCGGCACGGCGCTGCCGAGGAAGATGCCGATCAGGGAGCCGATCTGCCAGGCGACCCAGTTCGGATACATCAGCCCCTTCAGGAAGGCCAGTTTGCCGGGCTCGGGCTTCGAGGTCGGATAGCGCTGCAGGAACAGGGCGATCGAGACGTCGCCGGAGATATAGCCGAGATAGAAACGCTGCCACAGCGGCAGGTGGGCAAAATGCGGCCCCAGCAGGGCGGAAAAGATCACGAAGCGCAGGTTGACGACCAGGGCCGTCAGGAAGATCACCCAGACCGGGGCGCCGGCGGCGATCAGCGGCAGCGAGGCCAACTGGGCGGAACCTGCGAACGCGACCAGGGTCATGCCGCTGGCCTGGGCCACGGTGAGGCCGCTCTTGACCATCGCGACACCGACCACCATGCCCCAGGCGCCGATGCCGAACAGGGTAGGAAAACCGGTCTGGAAACCTTCGCGCCAGCCGCGCGCCTCCGCCTGCGGGTCCAGCACCTGCGAGTCCGGCTGCAACTGGTTCATGTCGCGTTCCTGCAACATTCAAGGGAAACCAGCAGCGCGGCGGACGGGTGGCGTTCGAGCATGGAACGGGATCGGTGATAGTGCGAGAGAATTTCCTGGAAGGAAAACTACTCGACAGTAATCGGCCCGCTATTCTACCGGACCATTCCGGCAATCAGTGCGAATCCGTTAAAATCATGGCTTCGAATATTTCGCAATGACGGAGAAGTCAAAACATGAACGAGAAGACCATTCCTGTGGTGGAACTGGAAGCCAAGGACCTGCCGGCCTACTGCCCGAACCCGGCGATGCCGTTGTGGTCGTCCCACCCGCGCGTCTTCCTGGATTTCGATCATCACGGCCACGCCAAGTGCCCCTACTGCGGCACCCAGTACCAGCTGAAGCCGGGCACCGTACTGTCGCACCACTGATCGACACTACTTTAGCCCCGTCCTGGCCGTGAGCCGCTACTGCGCCGAGTGCAGCCCCCTGTTCGAGGGCATGCCCGGCTATCGGGCGCCGTTCTGGCTCCCCGGCGGCGACCTGCAGACGATCTACCCGGCCGTCCGCATCGCGAAGCCCGACGTCGCCTTCCGGCGTGAACGCTGGGATACGCCCTGCGGCCAGGATTTCATCGACGTCGATTTCGTCGACGGACAGCCGGGGGCGCCGTTCGTAATGCTGTTCCACGGCCTGGAAGGCTCGTCGAACAGTCATTACGCGCGCGCCCTGATGGCGGCTGTCCAGGCGCGCGGCTGGCAAGGCGCGATCCCGCATTTCCGCGGCTGCTCCGGCGAAGCCAACCTGGCGCCGCGCTTCTATCACTCCGGCGACGCCGAAGAGCTCGACTGGATCATCCGCCGCCTGCGTCCGCGCTTCGACGGTCCCTTCTACGTGGCCGGCGTCTCGTTGGGCGGCAATGCCCTGCTGCGCTGGCTGGGTGAGCAGCAGCATGGCGCCGACATCGTCGATGCGGCCGTGTCCGTGTCGGCCCCGCTCGACCTGGCGGCCGGCGGCGCGGCGCTGTCGAGCGGTTTCAACCGCCTGTACACGCGCATGTTCCTGGAAACCCTGAAGCCCAAGGCGCTGGCCAAGCTGGAGCGCTTTCCCGGCCTGTTCGACCGCGCCGCCCTGCTCGCCTCACGCGACCTGTACAGCTTCGACAACGTCGTCACCGCGCCGCTGCACGGCTACCGCGACACCGACGACTACTGGCACCGCGCCAGCGCCAAGCACGTGCTGCACGACATCACCGTGCCGACCCTGGTGCTGAACGCGCGCAACGATCCTTTTTTGCCGGGCAAGCACCTGCCGGAAACGGCATCGCGCGCCGTCACGCTGGAATATCCGGAGACCGGCGGCCACGTCGGCTTCCCGGCCGGTCCTTTCCCCGGCCGCAAGGCCTGGCTGCCGCGCCGCATCCTGCACTTCTTCGACGAAGTGCGGGGACAGGCGCACGCGCGCGCCGGCGCCAGCACGACTATGCCAAGCTTGACCTCATGGACGACATCGTAAAACAGGCAATGGCCAAGTGGCCGAACGTGCCGCACTGCTATGGCTGGCTGGCACTCGACGCGCGCGGCGTCTGGCGCATGCGCGACGAAACCGCCCAGCGCGCCGAAGCGCCGGGCGACAAGCTGACCAATGCCGCCCTGGTCGGCTTCATCAACCGCAACTACCTGCATGACGAGCGCGGCTGCTGGTATTTCCAGAACGGCCCGCAGCGGGTCTATGTAAACCTGGAAGCCACGCCCTTCATCGCCCGCACCGATCCGGCCCAGGGCCTGGTCCTGCATACCGGCCAGGCGATGGCGGCGCCGGAACAGGTGTTCATGTTCGAGACCGGCAGCATCGCCTTGCGCGCCGGCGAACAGCTGGCCCAGCTCGACGACCGCGACGTGGCCCAGCTGCTGCAGGCGATGGAACTGGACGGCAAGCCGGTGGCGGACGAAGGATTGATGGCCTGGCTCGAAGGCGGCCCGGGCCGGCTGGCCCTGCGCTGGCAGGGCCGCGAGATCGCGGTGGAACGTGTGACGCTGGAAGAGGCGGCGCAGCGTTTCAGTTTCGTGCAGCGACCGGACCTCTTGATCGTTCAGAAATAATATTTCATTTTTGACAGTAAAATGAAAGATTGTTTCATTGGCTGCGGCGCTGCTGCATCTTGCGTTCGAGCGTACTCATCGAGCCGATATCATCGCCGAAACCGGAGCGGGTATCGTTGCCGAAGCCGGGCGCGCTGCCCGAGCTGCTCTCGATCTTGAATGTCGGCTTGCCTTCCGCCAGGTTGTCGCGGTCTTTCTTTTCCTTCTTCTCGTCCTTCTGGCGCTGCTGCAGCTCGCGCTCGCGGGCGTCGATCACGGCCTGGTCGTAGAAGGACACGTCCTGGGCCTTGCGCGCCATGTTCAGCTGGTCGACCGCGGCCGGCACCGCGCCGGTCAGTACATAGGATTCTGCCAGCGCCATGTGCTGCAGCGCGATCTTGCCCTGGGCCGCATAGGTCTTGGCCAGCTGGTCGTAGAGCTTGGGCTCCTCGCGGTACTGCTGGACCTGGTCGCGGAGGAAAGTAGCCGCCTGGTCCAGCTTGCCGGAAGCGATCATCGCGTCGGCGTACTGGCGCGCCAGCATGCGCGACAGCGGGAACTTCTGGTGCGCCTGCTCGGCTTCCTGCGCCGCCTGCGCCAGCACTTCCGGCGGCTGGCCCGGAGCCAGCTTGATCTCGGTGCCGAGGCTGGCGAACATGGCCGCGCCGTCCGAACTGGTGCGCTCGGCGGACAGCACGCCCGGCCGCGGCTTCATCGAAGCCTTCGCCTTGTCGAGCCAGCTCTGCGCCAGCTTCAGGTCGCCCTGCTTGAGCGCGAGGAAGGACAGGCCGTACATGGCGGCGGTCTGCTGCTGGGTGTTGTCCTGCCTGAGCTGGGTTTCGAACGCCCCCTTGCTGTCGTCGTAGCCCTTGGCGCTCGGATCCTGCAGCACGCGGGCGCGGGCGCGCACCAGGTGGAATTCGATGGAATCCGGGCGGATGTGGCCGGGCTTGGGCGCTTCGCGGATCCGGTTCTGGATGTCGGCGATGCGCTCGCCGGTCAGCGGGTGGCTCGACAGCCAGGCCGGCGCCTCGCCGTACAGGCGGGTCGTGCCCTGCAGGCGCTTGAAGAAGGACACCATGCCGGAAGTGTCGTAACCGGCCGCGCGCATGGTCTGGAAGCCGACGCGGTCGGCCTCGCGCTCGGCGTCGCGGCTGAAATTCAGCTGGCGCTGGATGGCCAGGCCCTGCCCGCCCATCACCACGCCCATCGCCGCATCGGCGCCGCCGCCGGCCTTGCCGACCAGCGCCGCCAGGATCAGCGCCGCCAGCGGCAACAGCGCATCCTGCTTCTGCTGCCCCAGCATGCGCGCGATGTGGCGCTGCTGCACGTGGCCGATCTCGTGCGACAGCACCGAGGCCAGCTCGGACTCGTTCTGCGCCGCGATCAGGAGCTGCGAATGCACGCCGATGAAGCCGCCGGGCAGCGCGAAGGCGTTGATCATCGGATCGCGCACGGCGAAGAAGAAGAAATCGGCATTCGTCTCGCCGCGCGCGCCGGGCGCGAAGGAGACCAGGTTCTCGCCGAAATTGTTCAGGTACTCGACGATGGCATCGTCATCGATGTAGTCGCGGTCGCGCCGGATGTCGTTCATGATCTCCTCGCCAAGCTTGCGCTCGATGACGGGAGACAGGTCGGCGCGCGCGGCATCGCCGAGCGTCGGCAGGGTGGCGTCCGGAGTGCGCAGCACGGGCGTGGCCGGCACGGTCGGCGCCGCCAGCGCGAGGGTGGCGGTGGCGCCCAGACAGATGGCGCTCACGAGCGAGCGCCAGCGCAGGCGGCGCGAGGTGGTCATTCCTGATGGTGAAAGCTGCAACATCGCTGGATTCGGGGTCGATTTCACGGTGCTATCATACCTTCTTCCGGCCCATTGTCACCGCTGGACCATATTCCGCTTAACGTTCTCTTAATATTCGATTACAACAATATGTCCACCCAGGATTCGCCACTGACCCACTTCGACGCCACCGGCCAGGCCCATATGGTCGACGTCGGCGCCAAGCAGGAAACCCATCGCATCGCCGTGGCCGCCGGTACCATCCGCATGAAGCCGGAGACCCTGGAGCTGATCCGCTCCGGCTCTGCGAAAAAGGGCGACGTGCTGGGGATCGCGCGCATCGCGGCGATCATGGGGGCGAAGCGGACCAGCGACCTGGTGCCCTTGTGCCATCCGCTGGCCATCACGCGGGTGGCGGTGGATTTCGAAGTCGACGCTGCTGCGAATGCCGTTCACTGCCGCGCCCAGGTCGAAACCGTCGGCAAGACCGGGGTCGAGATGGAGGCGCTGACCGCCGTGCAGGTCGGGCTGTTGACGATTTATGACATGTGCAAGGCGGCCGATCGCGGCATGGTGATGACCAATGTGCGGGTGCTGGAAAAGCACGGCGGCAAATCCGGCGACTGGACCGCGGCGGTGTAAGCCCCTACTTCGGCGAAAACGCCATGCACCAGCCATCCGGGCTGACCGGCCCGGCGACGATATTGCAGGTCCCGAGGGCCTGCCCGGCCGCCGGCGGAACGAAGGCCGTGCAGTTCGCGCAGTGCTTGCCCTCGTTCGGCCGGTCCTGGTAGTGAAAGTCCTCTTTTCGCGCCGTACCTGCGCGCGCCGCAGTACTCCCGCCGGCCAGCGGCAGCACCAGCAATACCGGCAGCGCGGACGCCATCGTCCCCAGCACGCGGCGGCGTGCCAATTGATACTCATCCATGATCGACTCCTCTCGAGGAAAGCGGGGGCTCAGAACAAGGGTTAGAACATGAACCATCCCAGCAGATAGACGGTGTCGTTGTCGGAAGCCTTGCGGCCGAAGCCGTCGTAGTTCGTCCTGGCGCCGTTGAACTTGTCGTAGTGCGTAAACTGGAGCATCAGGCGGATGTCCCGGCGCGGCAGGTAATTGAATTCCAGGATGGTGCCTGAACTGTTGGGACTGCCGTTCCCGCTGCCGGTGATCGCTTCGCCCGTGTTATAGAGGCCGTTATCGGCCGTGCCGTGGATATTGAAGCGTCCCAGGTTGATGCCGTATTTCTTGTCGTAGTAATAGCTCGCCTTGGCCCGGAACGAGTCCAGCCTGTCGCTGTGGTTGCTGGCCGATGCATTGGGATTCCAGGTCTGCCATTCGCGCGTGTAGTCGAACTGCGCCGAGATCCGGTGCCGGTCCGTGATGTACTGGTATTGCGCATCGACGCCGATGTCGCGGAAGTGATCGGTCGGCCCCGTCAGCAGCTGGTTATCGGGGAAGACCTTGGCGACCAGGCCATAGGTGCCGATCATCGCCGACTGCTTGCCGCCCTCCCATTCGTGCTGCAGCGCCAGCCGCCAGTAGGGGTTGTAGCCGTCCAGGGCTGCCGCGCTGGCCTTGTCGATGCCCAGCCTCAGCGGCGAGAACAGATGGTTGCTGGTGCGGTAGGCCGTGACTTCCGCATACAGCGTGTTCCGCCACAGGGCATAGACGCCGCCGCCGGCCACTTGCTGCCCCAGGTTTTCGATCAAGGGCGCGGCCGCGGGCACGTTCGCCGTCGGCGACGAAGCGTACGGAAAGCCCCAGGTGCTGGTCGTGTTGTAGACGTCCTGCACCTGCGGGTTGTTGTGCAGGGTGAAGCCGTAGAGCAGGTCGTCCTTGCCCAGGCTGAGGTGGTTCGCGTAGCGCAGGTCGACGTTGTCGATGCTGGCACGGTGTTCGACACCGTCGTAGGTCGCCTGCGAAAAGATGCCGACATGGTCGCTGAGCTTGCCGTTAAAGAAGAGGCTCACCTGCTGCAGCACGACGTCGCGGTCCATTGGAAAGTTCTGCCTGAAGCCGGCGTCGGCCTTGCTCGTGCTCGAATATCCCACCTGGAGCATGCCGGCCACCGGCAGGGTCAGCTTCTTGCCCAGCGTGTAGCCGTTCAGCTTGAACTGCCTGCCGGTAGGCGTGAGTTCGGGCCAGCTGAAGTGGCAGGTAAAGCAGTCCAGCCCGGTCTGGCGCGCGAAACTGGGAACCGCCTGGGCCGGCATCGCGCTGCATGCCAGCAGCGCGCCGGCAAGTACCGCACGCCACGGAATCTTGATGGAAGTTGTCATGACGATGCCCTCGCTGGGATTGACTCGAACCCCGCGCCTGTCATGTGCAGGCGCAGGAGGTGTCGGTTAATCCCGCCCGCGGGCAGCGGGGTTCATCCCGTCGATGCTTGACTTGTGTGGGGAATTGGCAGGTATGATGTGCACACACCGGAGGAGTGGATGCGCAAAGACCCTCTTTACCGCAAGGCCGGCATGAGCGTCAAAGACGCCATCGGCATTGCCCTCGCCGCCGCCGGCCTGGTGCTGTCGGCCCTGGGCCGGTCCGTGCTTGGCCAACCCGCCCTGCTGTACGGTGGGACGCTGCTCATCATCGGCCTCCTCATCGTCTACCTCGCCAAGCGGCAGCGGCCAATCGACGAGAATCTGGAGGACCTCAATTTTTCGGGCGACGGCGACTATCTGTCCGGCTCGCACGGCCCCGATCTCCCCGACGACTAATTCCCCATCATCCTTTCCACATGTTAAATTGCTTCTTTTCACAGAAGCACGAGGACAGGATGAAAGTACGTTTGCTTGCGCTGGCAGCCGCCGTTGCCGCGACCTTCGCCACGACCGCCGTCACCATGGCGCCCGCCGCCGTGGCCGCGCCGCGCGGTTTCACGGTCGAGGACCTGGTGACGATGGAGCGCGTCGGCACGCCGGCGGTGTCGCCCGACGGCAGCCGCATCGTCTACACGGTACGCAGCACCGACATGGCGAAGAACAAGGGCCATACCGATCTGTACTTGGTCGACCTGCGCGCCGCGAACGCGAAGCCGCAGCGCCTGACCTCGGATGCGGCCAGCAGCACCGATCCGGAATGGTCGGCTCTAGGGGATGCGATCTATTTCCTGTCCGCCCGTTCGGGCTCGTCCCAGGTCTGGCGCATCTCGCTGGCGGGCGGCGATCCGGTCAAGGTGACCGACATGCCGGTCGACGTCGACGCCTACCGCGTCTCGCCGACGGGCGACCGCATCGCGCTCAGCATGTCGGTGTTCCGCGACTGCCCGGACCTGGCCTGCACCAAGGCCAAGGCCGACGCCAAGGAAAAGGACAAGGCCACCGGCATGGTCTACGACCGCCTGTTCGTGCGCCACTGGGATACCTGGGCCGACGGCCGCAACGCCGTGCTCTACTCGGCGCCGCTGGACGCCGGCGGCCGCGTGAACGGCGCACCTAGCAGCCTGTCCGGCTCGCTGGACGGCGACGTGCCCTCGAAGCCCTTCGGCGACCGCGAGGAATTCCATTTCAGCCCGGACGGCAAGACCGTCGTGTTCTCGGTGCGCATCGCCGGCAAGACCGAAGCCTGGTCGACCAACTTCGACCTGTATTCGGTGCCGGCCGGAGGCGGCACGCCGAAAAACCTGACCGCGGATAACAAGGCCTGGGATACCAAGGGCGTGTTCTCGCCGGACGGCCGCACCCTCGCCTACCTGTCGATGACGCGTCCGGGCTTCGAAGCCGACCGCTACCACATCGTCCTGCTCGACCTGGCCAGCGGCAAGAAGCGCAACATCGCCGAGAGCTGGGACCGTTCGCCGGGCAGCATCCAGTGGGCGCGCGACGGCAAGGCCCTGATCGCCGACGCCGAAGACATCGGCCAGCACAAGCTGTTTTCGATCGACGTCGCCAGCGGCAAGGTCACGCCGCTGACCAGCAAGGGCTCGATCGGCGGCTTCGACGTGCGCGCCGACACCATCGCCTTCACCCAGGCCAGCCTGGCGTCCGGCGCCCAGCTCTACGCCATGAAACTGGGCACCGACAATCCGGTCAAGCTGACCGACCTGAACACCGACAAGCTGGGCGACGTGCGCTGGGGCGAGTACGAGCAGTTCTCGTTCAAGGGCGCGAACGGCGACACCGTCCATGGCTACGTCATGAAGCCGTGGAACTATGAGCCGGGCAAGAAATACCCGATCGCCTTCCTGGTGCACGGCGGCCCGCAGGGCAGCTTCGGCAATGGCTGGAGCTACCGCTGGAATCCCCAGGTCTATGCCGGCGCCGGCTACGCGTCGGTGTTCATCGACTTCCACGGTTCGACCGGCTACGGCCAGAAGTTCACCGACGCCATCAGCGGCGACTGGGGCGGCAAGCCGCTCGAGGACCTGAAGAAGGGCCTGGCGGCAGCCGTGGCGAAATATCCGTGGCTGGACCGCTCGAAAGCCTGCGCGCTGGGCGCCTCCTACGGCGGCTACATGATGAACTGGATCGAAGGTAACTGGTCGGACGGCTTCAAGTGCATCGTCAACCACGACGGCGTGTTCGACACCCGCGGCATGGCCTACTCGACCGAAGAGCAGTGGTTCACCGACTGGGAAAACGGCGGCCCCTACTTCTCGGTGCCGGAAAAGCACGAGCGCTTCAACCCGGTCCTGCACGTGAACAAGTGGAAGACCCCGATGCTGGTGGTGCAAGGCGACAAGGACTTCCGCATCCCGACCGCCCAGGGCCTGTCGACCTTCACGGCCCTGCAGCGCCGCGGCATCGAGAGCAAGCTGCTGGTATTCCCGGACGAAAACCACTGGGTGCTGAAGCCGGCCAACTCGTTGCTGTGGCACCACACGGTCATCAACTGGCTGGACCAACACATCAAACCCTGAGCCCGCAGTCGGTCTTTCACCACATGCCCGCCTTCGCGCGGGCATTTTTTTCGTTTGCCATGCGAAAGGAATGACAAAGTGATATCATGTCAACTTACCGGCGCTACTGAATGTTTCTTGCGGCCGTCGGATATGCGAGCCAGAACCACGGAAAACGGACGATGAGCAGTATGCAGACAGAGCGCGAACTCAAACCCCAGGAGTTCGGATTCGCGGCCTTGAACCTCCAGGTCGGCGTCCGGCTTCAATTCATCACCTACCGCCGCATCAAGCCGATGCAATATTTCTCCACGCTCATCGGCTGGATGATGGACGAGTACCTGATCGTCAAGATCCCGCAGGAGAACGGCGTCCCGGTCGGGCTGGTGGAAGGCGAGCGGATCACCATCCGCGTGTTTTCGGGCGTGAACGTGTGCTCCTTCGCCTGTACGGTCGCGCGCGTCTTCGACCGCCCCCTGCTCTACGTCCACCTGTCCTTCCCCGACACGATCCAGGGCACCAGCCTGCGCACGGCGATGCGGGTCAAGGTCGACATTCCGGCCCAGGTGCTGCCTGCGCATCCGGATGCGGCCCCGGTCGGCTGCACGCTCACCAATGTCAGCGTCAACGGCGCACGCATCGAGTCGAACTGCAGCCTGCCGGAAGACGGCGGCGAGATCGAACTGGAATTCGGCCTGACCTCGCCGATGGATGAGAAGGAAGTGCGGGTAAGGACACGCGCGGCGGTGCGCAACGTCAACGCGCTGCGCCGCGATTCGGACGCAACGGAGATCTTCGCCTACGGCGTGGAATTCCTGAAGCTGGATCCGATGCACTTCACCATGCTGCAGAACCTGACCTATGAGGTGCTGCTGGCGGACCGGCAGAAGATCGTCTAGAAGTAGCCGGCCACCCACAAGCGTGGCCAATGCGTCTTCGGGTTGACCGCCAGCTCGGCCGGCGTCAGTGGCTCGTGAAGCGCATGGCCGACGACGCCTGGCGCGACCGCAACGGCCAGGCCTGCCGCTGCCGCAAGGGCCAGGCCGGCAATCAGCCAACGCAAGGTCCCGGCGCTGCCCGGAGCGGTAGCGTTCGACAAGGACCTGACCCAGCCGGCAGCCCAGCCGAGGTAGAGGACGATTGCCATCTGGCTCCCCGGCATCACGACCACGCCGGAGAACAACCCGTCCACCAGGATGGCGGCGCCGGTCGCCAGCAGGACGGCCAGGATCTGCTGCCCGTCCTGATCGGATGCGGCGATACGGGCGCCACTACGGACGAGGCCGCGCATTCCGAGCCCGATCGCTCCCAGCAGGCACAACAGTGCCGGCAATCCCCATTCGGCGCCGATCTGCAGCACGAAGTTGTGCGGATGGGCGCCCCAGCCCAGCGACGCACCATAGTGCGCGAAATGCTGGGGGCCTACGCCGAGCATGGGATGAGCGGCAATCAAGTCGAAGGACAACAGCCACAACAGGCTACGACGCGAGGTCGGATCGGCAGCCGTGCGCTGCAGGACGTTCGAGGCTGCATCGAAAGGACGTAATCCCGCCAGCATCGGCAGCAGGATAAAGCCCAGCACGTAGACGATGCCACCCGCCAGCGCAGCCAGCGCCATCGCCTTCAGGAAGCTGCGGGCATGGGCGCGGCGTACCACGAGCGCCATCACGCAGCCGGCGCTCAGCGCCAGGATGCTGGCCCGTGCTTCGCTGACGAACAGCAGCGCCCACCAGAATGCGGCCAGCGCAAACCATGCCCAGCGCAACACGCTTCGCTTGGGCGCCTGCAGATGGATCAGCACGACCAGCGGCAGCAGGACGGTCTGCACATGGTTGAAAAAGCGGATATTGCTGAAACCGACACCGAGTTCCTGCATGTCGAGCTGGTGACCGGCAGAAAGCGACGCGGCATACAGCAGCACCACACGCAGGGAATACAAGGCGCCGGCGGCACCCGCGCACTGCAGGACGGCCAGCAGCCCGCTGCCGCCTGCTCGGCCCAGGCCAGCCGCGAGCGAGGCCGCGGCCAGCAGCAGGAGCAGCAGCATCGACCATTCGTAGATGGCATGCGTTGGCGACCAGGCGTTCAGGGTCGAGACGGCGCCGATGGCAAAGAAGGCGCCCAGGCACAGGCGGGCAACCGGGTTCATCCCGGCGATGGTGTCCGCGGCATCGCGCCGCGTGACGATGAAGGCGGCCAGCAGCGCCAGCAGTCCCAGTTCGACGCAACGCTGGTCGTCATGTCCCGACGACCACAGGAAACCGGCGGCCATGGCGGCGATGACGAGCAGGGCCTGAATGGTGCCGTTCGGCTTCATTACGGCCATGGAAAAACCGACGGCGGGGCGTGCTGAAAGGGACATGGTAGTTCTGGCCTTGGACAGTGTCGCAGTGGGAACGGGAGCTGGAAAAGAAAAAGCCGCCCGGAGGCGGCTTCTTCATGTCAGGCGGGATTAGGTACCCGAAGCGGCCGGTTCGACGGAGTTCTTCTCGAACGCAGCTTTCACTGCAGTGTTGGTGCTATTCGAAGCGATCTTCCAGGTGACGGCGCTGGTACCCAGGGTCGGAGTGAAGATGACAGTGGTGTCGGCGGTGCCCTTGCCGATGTCGTTCAGGGTAGCGGTGACGACGCCCAGACCGGTAACGGTCATGCTCTTGACTTCCTTGGTCGGGGTGAATGCCTGGAATGCGGCGGCGTTGTCGGTGGTGTTGCACTTGTCGACCGCACCGGCTTCCTGTGCGCACATCGCAACGGCAGTCTTGAACGGATCAGCAGCCGACAGGGCGTTAGCAGCCTTGGCCTTGGCGGTGTAATCGCTGTAAGCCGGGATCGCGACGGCTGCCAGGATACCGATGATCGCGACGACGATCATCAGTTCGATCAGGGTAAAGCCGCCTTCGGCTTTCTTCATCATTTTCGGTGCTTTCATGGTATCTCTCCAGTTTTGGTACGGCATTTAAAGGGTGACTGCTTATCCGGGTGCTGCTTGCTTCTGCCCTTTTCTATATGCAACTGCCGTGCCAGGTCGTTTCCATGCGAAATCGTTAGCATGCATACATCAAAACGCCGTGCCAGCACCAATTTTTGTCAGTATTACCCTTTCCGTATGACAATTTTTGTCATGGCCAGCGGCAAAATTTGTCCAGGTGTCGAAAATTGTCGCGTGCCTGCAAAAAAAACGGGGAGCCGAAGCTCCCCGTTTCCGTTCCGGCTGAAGAACTGGCGGATTACAGCATGGCCTTCAGCAGGCGAGCCATTTCCGACGGGTTCTTGGTGACCTTGATACCGCAGGCTTCCATGATTTCCAGCTTGGCTTGCGCGGTGTCGGCGCCGCCCGAGATCAGCGCGCCGGCGTGGCCCATGCGCTTGCCCGGGGGAGCGGTAACACCGGCGATGAAGCCGACGACCGGCTTCTTCATGTTGTCCTTGATCCAGTAAGCAGCGTTCGCCTCGTCCGGGCCGCCGATCTCGCCGATCATGATGACGGCGTCGGTATCCGGATCGTCGTTGAACATCTTCATCACGTCGATGTGCTTCAGACCGTTGATCGGGTCGCCGCCGATGCCGACTGCCGACGACTGGCCCAGGCCCAGCGCGGTCAGCTGACCGACCGCTTCATAGGTCAGGGTGCCCGAACGCGAGACGACGCCGATGCGGCCTTTCTTGTGGATGTGACCCGGCATGATGCCGATCTTGATTTCGTCCGGGGTGATCAGACCCGGGCAGTTCGGGCCCAGCAGCAGGGTCTTCGAACCGGCCTTGGCCATGCGATCTTTGACTTCCATCATGTCGCGGACCGGGATGCCTTCGGTGATGCAGATTGCCAGGTCGAGTTCGGCTTCGACGGCTTCCCAGATCGCGGCGGCGGCGCCTGCCGGCGGCACGTAGATCACGGAAACGTTGGCGCCAGTGTTCTGCTTGGCTTCCTTGACGCTTGCGAAGATGGGGATACCCTCGAAGTCCTCACCGGCTTTCTTCGGGTTCACGCCGGCCACGAAGGCTTCACGGCCGTTCGCGTAGTCGCGGCACATGCGGGTGTGGAACTGGCCGGTCTTGCCGGTGATACCTTGGGTGATGACTTTGGTGTCTTTGTTAATCAGAATCGACATGTTATTTCCTTTGCGAATTAGGCTTGGCCAGCAGCGGCGGCAACGACCTGCTTCGCTGCGTCTTCCATGGTGTCGGCCGAGATGATCGGCAGGCCGGAATCGGCCAGCATCTTCTTGCCCAGGTCTTCGTTGGTGCCCTTCATGCGGACCACCAGCGGCACCTTCAGCGAGACGGCTTTCGATGCGGTGATCACGCCTTCGGCGATCACGTCGCAGCGCATGATGCCGCCGAAGATGTTGACCAGGATGGCTTTCAGGCCCGGGTTCTTCAGCATGATCTTGAATGCTTCGGTGACTTTCTCAGCCGTCGCACCGCCGCCCACGTCCAGGAAGTTGGCCGGCTCGCCGCCGAACAGCTTGATGGTGTCCATGGTGGCCATGGCCAGGCCGGCGCCGTTCACCAGGCAGCCGATGTTGCCGTCCAGCGAGATGTAGGCGAGGTCGAACTTCGATGCTTCGACTTCGGCCGGATCTTCTTCATCCAGGTCGCGGTAGGCGACGATTTCCGGGTGGCGGAACAGGGCGTTCGGGTCGAAGTTGAACTTGGCGTCCAGTGCGATGACCTTGCCGTCGCCGGTCACGATCATCGGGTTGATTTCGGCCAGCGAGCAATCGGTTTCCCAGTAGGCTTTGTACAGGCCTTGCAGGTTGGCGCGAGCGGCGGCGATCGAGCCTTCCGGCACGCCGATCTTGCGGGCGACGTCGTCAGCCTGCGCGTCGGTCAGGCCGACCGACGGCTCGATCACGACGTTGTGGATCTTTTCCGGGTTGCTGTGCGCGACTTCTTCGATGTCCATGCCGCCTTCCGACGAGGCCATCAGGACGATCTTCTGGGTGACGCGGTCGGTAACCAGCGAGACGTACAGTTCCTGCTTGATGTCGGCGCCTTCTTCGATCAGCAGGCGGCGGACTTTCTGGCCTTCCGGGCCGGTCTGGTGGGTCACCAGCTGCATGCCCATGATCTGGTTCGCGTATTCACGGACCTGGTCGATCGACTTGGCGACCTTGACGCCGCCGCCCTTGCCGCGGCCGCCAGCATGGATCTGCGCCTTGACTACCCAGACCGGGCCGCCCAGCTCTTCAGCTGCCTTGACGGCTTCGTCCACCGACATGCACGGAATGCCGCGCGGAACGGTCACTCCGAATTTTCGGAGGATCTCTTTGCCCTGATACTCATGGATTTTCATGCTGGCTTCCCTTCTTCTGTTACTGATTTAGAAATGCGGTTGAATAAATAGAGGCTACAAAAACCGGAATACTACCCCGACACCACCTTCAAGGCCCAGCGCGGGTAGTACTTGGCGACGGCGGGACCGTCGGTGCGCAGCGCATGACAGCGGTCGAGTTCATAAGGACGCTCGGCCGATTGCGCGGCTTCGCGGTTTTCCATGGCGTCGTCGGCAAAGGCCTGGATTGCCGCAGTGGGCAGGACCTGTGCCAGTTCGGTCAAATGGGTGCATCCGAGGACGCCGGACAGGCGGTCTTTCAGGTGCAGCCGGAAATGTTTCAGCAGCGACAAGCCAATCAATTTCTTGTAGGCGGGAGCGATGGTGTCGCAATAACCGGGATAGGGTACGGCATCTGACGAAGCTTCGGCGTCCGTGATGACCATCTCATGGTCGATGGTCACGCGCAGCCTCAGATCGTGCACAGGCACGCCTCCCGGGCGGGGGCCGGAAGGCAGGTCGATATCGTGGGTCTTGATGTCGCGGATGCAGGCGTCGAGGTCCCACAGCCCATCGTCGCGCGCGAACGCTTCAACGGTGATGGCGCGCGTGTGCCTTAGCTTACGCGGTGCGGGGGATGACAGGGGCATAAACACCAATGCCGGAATGCGGCGAAAAAAGTATGCAGCCGTTGTGCCTGATGCACGTTGCCGCAGCTTCTACGGCAACAACCGCTCTTGCGGCGCTGCTTAAACCATGAAAGTTTAGCACAGGGCGCCAGCGGATGCACCCGGCTGCCATTTTGACAGGCAGTTTGACAACACAGAAGTGCAAGCGCACAGCGTCAATCCGCCGTTGAGGAGGTGCCGCGGGCGGCACGTCGGCGGGTGGCGCTGTGCGCTTGCGCCTCAGCGTTGAAGCGTCGGGCCAAACCGAGGGTCACGATTCCTCGTCGTCCTCGTCTCGTCCCTGCATTGCGCTGCGGATCGCGCTCTGCGAAAAACCACGCGCCATGAGGAAGCGCATCTGTTTACTACGATCTTCGGCATCCTGCGGAACCCGGTTGAACTTGCGGCGCCACACTTCGCGGGCGCGGGCAATTTCGGTTTCCTTCAGGCCGGACTTGAGCTCGTCGAGTTCTTCGCCCTTCACGCCGTGCTGCTGGAGTTCCGCCAGCACGCGGCTGTTGCCGTAGCGGCCGGCACGGCGGTGCACCAGAGACTCGGCGAACCTTTCCTGCGACAGCCAGTTGTTCTTTTCGAGGAAATCGAGGAGGGCTTCGACGTCGTCCCCCTCCTCGGCATAGCGAGACAGCTTGCGCCCCAGCTCGATCCGGCTGTGCTCGCGCGTCGACAGATACTTCAACGCACGAGCCTTGAGACTCAGGACCTGTTTCACTGAGACGCTATCGAAGATTACTCTTCGCCGACAGCGGTCAGCTCGGCCGCACCGGCGCCGTCACCGGCAGCGACCGGCGCCAGTTCGCGCACGCCCAGGGCGGCGCGGACCTTGTTTTCGATCTCGCGGGCCAGGGCCGGGCGCTCGCGCAGGTAGATACGCGCATTGTCTTTACCTTGACCGATGCGTTCGCCACCGTAGCTGTACCAGGAGCCCGACTTCTCGACGATCTTGTTATCCACGCCCAAGTCGATGATCTCGCCTTCGCGGGAAGTGCCTTCGCCATACAGGATGTCGAAGTGGGCTTCCTTGAACGGAGGAGCGATCTTGTTCTTGACGACCTTGACCTTGGTTTCGTTACCGATCACCTCGTCGCCGGCCTTGATCGAACCGGTACGGCGGATGTCCAGACGCACGGAGGCGTAGAACTTCAACGCGTTACCGCCGGTCGTGGTTTCCGGGCTGCCGAACATGACGCCGATCTTCATACGGATCTGGTTAATGAAGATCACCAGGGTGTTCGTACGGTTGATCGACGCGGTCAGCTTGCGCAGCGCCTGCGACATCAGACGGGCTTGCAGGCCCGGCAGCGAATCACCCATGTCGCCTTCGATCTCGGCGCGCGGGGTCAGTGCCGCCACCGAGTCGATGACCACCATGTCGACGCTGCCCGAACGCACCAGCGCATCGGTGATTTCAAGCGCCTGCTCGCCGGTGTCCGGCTGCGAGATCAGCAGTTCGTCCAGCTTGATGCCCAGCTTCTGCGCATAGGTGACGTCCAGCGCGTGCTCGGCGTCGATGAAGGCGCAGGTGCCGCCCATTTTCTGCATCTGGGCAATGGTTTGCAGGGTCAGCGTGGTTTTACCCGACGACTCCGGACCGTAGATCTCGACGATACGGCCGCGCGGCAGGCCACCGACGCCCAGTGCGATGTCCAGGCCCAGCGAGCCGGTGGACACGGTTTGTACTTCCTCGACCGGCGCATTGGTGTCCATGCGCATGACCGAGCCCTTGCCGAATTGCTTTTCGATCTGCGCGAGGGCTGCTGCCAGCGCCTTGCCCTTCTCTGCTGCGTTTACTGCGGATTTTTTATCGTCCATGATTTACTTTCAGTCCTAGAGTGAACCAAGATAGGGACCGCTCGCGCGATTTCAATAGGAAGTACTGTATAAAATCCCAGTGGTTTTGGCAAGCGATATTTACCGCCATTTGATCAATTCGACATGTTGCGAGATATCAAACACAATATGCGGGTAAGCTAGGCTCAAACGACAAAACCAGGGGGAGATCATGCGTATTTTACTAGCGGAGGATGATAGCGTACTTGCCGATGGCCTGACGCGCTCCCTGCGCCAGTCCGGCTACGCGATCGACTGCGTGAAGAACGGCCAGGATGCCGACACCGCGCTGTCGACCCAGGAATTCGACCTGCTGATCCTCGATCTCGGCCTGCCGAAGCTGTCCGGGCTCGACGTGCTGCGCCGCCTGCGCGCGCGCGGTTCGCTGCTGCCGGTGCTGATCCTCACCGCCGCCGACTCGATCGAGCAGCGCGTGGGTGGCCTCGACGCCGGCGCCGACGACTACATGGCCAAGCCCTTCGCCCTCTCCGAGCTGGAGGCGCGGGTGCGCGCCCTGACCCGGCGCGGCCAGGGCGGCGGCTCGACCGTGATCCGCCACGGCCCGCTGGTGTACGACCAGGTCGGGCGCAGCGCCTACATCGACGACCAGATGCTGGACCTGTCGGCGCGCGAGCTGGGCCTGCTCGAGATCCTGCTGGCGCGCACCGGCCGCCTGGTGTCCAAGGAACAGCTGGTCGACCACCTGTGCGAATGGGGCGAGGAAGTGTCGAACAACGCCATCGAAGTCTACGTGCACCGCCTGCGCAAGAAGATCGAGACCGGCGGCATCCGCATCGCCACCGTGCGCGGCCTGGGCTACTGCCTGGAGCGCTATTCCGACAGCGCACGCAAGGCGCAGGCCGCCGGCAGCGGCAAGTAAGGCGGCGGGCAAGGCCGGCACATGAGGTCCCTCAAGCGGCGCGGCGCCGGCATCATCGCGCCCGAATCCGGCCCCGGTTCGACCTTCGATCCCGTGTATGTTCCTCCGCGGCCCGAGCCCGAGGAGAGCATGCAGCATTCGCTGTTCGGCGAGATCCTCGACTGGATGCTGGCCCCGCTGCTGTTGCTGTGGCCGATGAGCATCGCCATCACCTACCTGGTCGCGAAATCGATCGCCAACCAGCCCTTCGACCATGCGCTCGAAGACAGCGTCACCGTGCTGGCCCAGCAGGTCAAGGAAGTAAACGGCAAGGTGGTGGCGCGCCTGCCCGGCAGCGCGCGCGACTTCCTGCGTGCCGACGACGTCGACAGCGTCTACTTCCAGATCACGGGACCGCGCAACGAAGCCGTCGACGGCGACCGCGAATTGCCGCTGCCGCCGCTGGATGACGCCGAACGCAGCGGCCGCGTTCACTTCCGCAACGAGAGCCTGCACGGCACCCCGGTGCGGGTCGCCTATGCCTGGGTCAACCTGCAGCCCCTGCCCGACCCGGGAACGGGCGTCAGCGGCGAACCGCGCCTGGCCCTGGTGCAGGTGGCGGAAACCCTGGAAAAGCGCGCCCAGCTCGCCAACGAGATCATCAAGGGCGTGATCCTGCCGCAGTTCATCATCCTGCCGGTGATCCTGGCCCTGGTCTGGTTCGCGCTGTCGCGCGGCCTGTCGCCGCTGGCCCAGCTGCAGGAACGGATCCGCGCGCGGCCACCGGACGACCTGTCGCCGATCGATTCGCGCCAGGTGCCGGAAGAGATCTCGCCGCTGGTGGGTTCGCTGAACGACATGCTGGCGCGCCTGGCGCACACCATCGACGCCCAGAAGCGCTTCATCGCCGACGCCGCGCACCAGATGAAGACCCCGCTGGCCGGCATGCGCATGCAGTCGGAACTCGCCCTGCGCCAGATCGATCCGGACGAGATCCACCGCTCACTGGAGCAGCTGGCCAAGAGTTCGGAATCGGCGACGCGCCTGGTCAATCAATTATTGGCGCTGGCGCGCGCGGAAAACCAGCCGCATGCCGGCCTGGCGCTGGAGCCGCTCGACCTCGCGCTTCTGGCGCGCAGCGTGGTGCTGGACTGGGTGCCGGCCTCCTTCGCCCACGAGATCGACCTCGGCTACGAAGACCCGGACGGACCGCTGGAGATCCTGGGGGACGGCATGATGCTGCGCGAGCTGCTGTCGAACCTGATCGACAATGCGCTGCGCTATACCCCGCCGGGCGGCAGCGTCACCGTCCGCGTGCGCAGCGACGGCGGCCTGGCCCTGCTGGAAGTCGAGGACACCGGCCCGGGCATCGCACCGGGCGAGCGTCCGCGCGTGTTCGAGCGCTTCTACCGCATCCTCGGCAACAGTGCGTCCGGCTCCGGCCTGGGCCTGGCAATCGTGCGCGAGATCGCGCAGCAGCACGGCGCCGAGATCGAGATCATCTACAACCCGCGCAGCACCAGCAAGAAATACCCGGGCAGCCTGTTCCGGCTAACCTTCCCGCCACCACCCGCCCCACCCGATCCCGATGCAGACTGACAGCGTTCTTCCTCCTTCCCCGCCGCCGCGCGAGCGCATCCTCGCCGCGCGCGCCATGCACTGGTCGCGTGCGCGCAGGCTGATCCTGGTCCTGCTGGGGATCTGGCTGGCGACCGGCTTCGGCACCGTGTTCTTCGCGCGCGACCTGGCTCACATGTCGGTGTTCGGCTGGCCGCTGTCCTTCTACCTGGCGGCCCAGGGCGCGACGCTGATCTACCTGGCCATCATCGGCGTCTACGCCTGGCGCATGCGGATCCTCGACCGCGAGTTCGCACGCATGCTCAGGGACGGCGCGTGAGCATGGGCGGCAAAAACAAGCATCGCACCTACTTCCAGCGCCTGGCGCGCTACTACCTGTGGTTCACGGCCTGCCTCGGCCTGTTCCTGGCGGCGCTGGCGATCCTCGAAAACGAAGGCATGCCGCGCCAGTGGATCGGCTACCTGTACATGTTCGCCACCATCGTGCTGTACGCGATCATCGGCGTGGTGGCGCGCACCTCGAACGTCTCCGAATACTACGTGGCCGGACGGCGGGTGCCGGCCCTGTTCAACGGCATGGCGACCGCCGCCGACTGGATCTCGGCGGCCAGCTTCATCAGCCTGGCCGGCACGCTCTACCTGCACGGCTTCGACGCCCTCGCCTACGTGATGGGCTGGACCGGCGGCTACTGCCTTGTGGCGCTGCTGATCGCGCCCTACCTGCGCAAGTTCGCGCAATACACGGTGCCGGACTTCCTGGCCGCGCGCTACGGCGGCAGCAGCAGGCACGGCAAGCTGGTGCGGGCGCTGGCGGTAGCCGCCACCATCGTGGTCTCCTTCATCTACGTGGTGGCGCAGATCTACGCCGTCGGCCTGATCGCCTCGCGCTTCACCGGCGTCGACTTCTCGGTCGGGATCTTCCTCGGGCTGGCGTCCATTCTCGTTTGCTCGTTCCTCGGCGGGATGCGGGCCATCACCTGGACCCAGGTCGCGCAGTACATCATCATCCTGGTCGCCTTCCTGATCCCGACCATGTGGTTGTCGATGAAATTCGCCGGCAACCCGGTGCCGCAGGTCGCCTACGGCTCGGTGCTGACCAAGCTGGCCAAGCGCGAGGCCCAGCTGGCGGTCGACCCGCGCGAGCAGGAAGTGCGGGCCGCCTTCAAGGCCAAGGCCGACGAATACGGCGCCAGGCTGGCGGCCCTGCCGCAATCGTGGGAAGCGGGCCGGGTCGAAGTCCAGCGCCGGCTCGACGCCGCGCGCGGCCGCAACGCCTCGCTGGGCGAAGTCCGCAACGCCGAGCGCGAACTGATCGCCTACCCGCGCACCGCCGACGAAGCCGCCCACGTATGGGCCGAGCAGCGCGCCGCCAACCTCGCGCGCGCCCAGCCGCCCGAACCGCATGCGGAGCCCTTCCCCGGCAAGACCCGCGAAGAATCCGACCAGCGCCGCAACAACTTCCTGGCGCTGGTGTTCTGCCTGATGTTCGGCACCGCGGCCCTGCCCCACATCCTGATGCGCGCCTACACCACGCCCTCGGTGCACGAGACCCGGGTATCGGTGTTCTGGACCCTGTTCTTCATCCTGCTGATCTACCTGACGATGCCGGCGCTGGCGGTGCTGGCCAAGTTCGACATCTACACCTCCCTGGTCGGCAGCAGTTACGACACGCTGCCGACCTGGGTCTCCTACTGGGCCAACGTCGACAAGACCAATCCCCTGATCAGCATCGCCGACATCAACGGCGACGGTATCGTGCAGCTGGCCGAGATTGCGATCGACGGCGACGTCCTGACCCTGGCCACACCGGAGATCGGCGGCCTGCCGTACGTGATCTCGGGCCTGGTCGCGGCGGGCGGCCTGGCGGCGGCCCTCTCCACCGCCGACGGCCTGCTGCTGGCGATCTCGAACGCGCTGTCGCACGACATCTACTTCAAGATGGTCGACCCGGGCGCCTCGACCCAGAAGCGGGTCACGATCTCGAAACTGCTGCTGCTGGCGGTGGCCTTCATCGCCGCCTACGTCGCCTCGCAGAAGCCGGCCGACATCCTGTCGCTGGTCGGCGCGGCCTTCTCGCTGGCCGGCTCGACCCTGTTCCCGGCGCTGGTGGCGGGCGTGTTCTGGAAGCGCGCCAACCACCAGGGCGCGATCGCCGGCATGCTGACGGGATTCCTGGTCTGCGTCTACTACATGCTGCACACCAACCCGATCCTGGGCGGGAACGCAGACAGCACCTGGTTCCACATCGCGCCGATCTCGGCCGGCGTGTTCGGGGTGCCGGCCGGGCTGGCGGTGCTGGCCGTGGTCAGCCTGCTGACGCCGCCGCCGCCGCGCGAGAGCACCGGGCTGGTCGAGTACATCCGGGCGCCGGAGGAAGCGTGACAGCCGGCAGACTGCCGAAGTCTTGAGAAATGTTGCCTTTGTGAATTGATAGGCTGCTACCCTGCGGTGGCCGCGGCTTCGCCATCGCCGGCGGCAACGAGCCGCAGGCACCAGATGGTGTGGCCGGCCGAATGACTTTTACAAATCCAGCCCCGGGGAGCGTCCGAGCATAAAAAAGGCGTCCCTCGGGACGCCCTTTGCGTGTCGGCCGGCTTGGCGCCGCCACGCTTACATGATGAAGTTCCAGTCGAGCGGCGCAAGCTGCTGGCCGACCATTTCAGCCGAGTGGATCATGCCCTCCGCGATCTTGTCCAGCGTGGCGCCGTTGTGCATGACACCCGACCAATAGGCCAGGCCTCCGGCATCGGCAGCACGGTTGAACAGGCCCGCGTACAACAGCGCAACGTCGTGCTCGGCATTGCCGTTGAAGCCGTCATGGCTGCTCATGCCCTCGGCGGACCCGATGATGCCGACCGCGATCGCGCCCAGGCTCGTCCCCTTGTCGTACAGCTTGGCCCAATACTCGATGCCATACACGTCGGCCTGACGTCCCAGCGCCGTGCCGTACACCGCCGCCAGCGTCGACAGATTGGCGCCGTGATCGACATGGACGGACGTATCGCTGAATTGGAGCTGTTCCGCATTCACCACCATCACTTTCGTGTCCGGCGCGGCTTTGCTGCTCACCATCAGATAGCCATTGTGGACCTCGACGTCGAAGTCGGCGCGGGCACCATTGAAGACTGCGGTGTCGTTGCCGGTGCCGCCGTGCAGTACCGTCGTGGCCTGCGCCGCCGAAGCCACCGGCACTGCGCCGAAACTCAGGGTATCGTCGCCGCCGCCGGCGAATACCTGCGCGCCGCCGGCCGTCGTCACCGTGAAGTGCTGGCTGGCCGCATCGCCGCTCAGCATCTTCGCTCCGTCCTGTGCGATCACGTTCGCGCTGCCGACGACCGCAGCGAAGTCCACCTTCTGCAAGGCGATCGTGCTGCCCTGCGCCAGGCCCGCGGACTGGATCACCAGCGCGGTGTGCTGCTGCGCGTCGCTGCTGCCGCTCAGCGTCAGCATGCCGCCCGGCGCGACGTTGCTGACCGGTGCGATGGTCTGGACCAGCAGCGCGTCGCTGGCAGGCAGCTTTGCCAGGAAGCTGGTGGCGTTACCGGTCAGGTGGACCTGGTCGCTCGCGCTGTTGGCCACGGTCGCCGCCTGGATGGCCGCGTTCAGCGAGCCGGGCGCGGTGCCGACCGCCGCGTTGGCGCCGCCGATGGCGGTCAGGCCGTAGCCCTCGGCCAGTTGGGCTAGCAGCAGGCTGCCGCTGGCGCCGGTCGCGAGCGGGATATCGGCGGTAATGGCCTGGCCGCTGGTATCGACCCGCCCGGCGGTCACAATCGGAACGTCGATCTGGCTGCCGACTCCCCCGCCCGGCAGCACCGTCGCCGTGGTCGTCACCAATACCCCGTCCATCTGCACCGGGCCTGGACGAAGGGTCAGTGCAAAGCTGGCGCTGGCGGCGGACATATTGCCGGCCGCGTCGGCCTGGGTCGCGCTGATCGAATGCGCGCCAAGCTGCAGTCCTCGCACCTCCAGGCTCCAATGGCCTTGCGCGTCGGCCTTGGTCGTGCCGACCGCCGTCTGACCGTCGTACACGGTAACCTGGGCATTCGCCAGTGCGCTGCCTTCCATCACCGGAATGGCGTAGGTAATGCCGTCGCCGATGCGGCCGGTGTCGGACGCCGCCTGCAGCTGGGGCACGCCGGGCGCCGCCGGTGCCACGGTATCGATCGTCAACGAAAGGGCCGGGCTGGCTGCCGAGACGTTGCCGGCAACGTCGACCTGCACGACGCTCAGCGCATGCGCGCCGTCTGCGAGTGCGGATGCGGTGATGCTCCAGCTACCATCGGCGCCGGCCTGCGTGGTGCCCAGCACGGTGTGGCCGTCGGTGTCATACAGCGTCACCTGGGCCAGCGCCTCGGCGCTGCCCTTGAGGGTCGGCGTGGTGACCCTGGTGATGCCGTCGCCGGCAACACCGCTGTCGCTGGCAGCCAGCAGCACCGGCGCCACCGGCGCCGCAGCGGCGGTGTCGATCCTTACGGTCAGTGCGGCGCCAGGGGCGGAAATATTGCCTGCGGCGTCGCTTTGCACCGCGCGGAGGGTGTGGATTCCATCGGCCAGCGCGGCGCTGGCGATGGTCCAGGCGCCCTGGGCGTCGGCAAGCGCAGTTCCCAGTACGGTACTGCCGTCGCTGTCGTACAGGGTCACCGCGGCATGCGCCTCGGCACTGCCGTGGATGACCGGCGTGGCCACCCTGGTGATGCCGTCGCCGGCCACGCCGCTGTCAGTGGCGTGGTCCAGGGCCGGTGCCGCCGGGGCGCTCGGTGCCAGCGTGTCGAAGTGGATCGACGGCACCGTACCGGCGCCGCCCACGTTGCCGGCCTTGTCCGCATAACTGCCTGCGGCCACCACGATGCTGGCCACGCCGTCGTTGGTGCCGGCCGCCGGTGTGAAGATCGCCGTACGGGTCAGGCCGCTGCCGGCGATCGGACCGAGGGTGCCGCCGCTGACGGTGACGTCGGCCAGCGAGAAGCTGGCGCCAGGATCTTCGCTGAAGGTGAAAGTGATGGTCGCGCTCTCGCCGATCTTCAGCTGGGCGGCGTCGCTCGTGATCGCCAGCGTCGGCGCGGTGGTGTCGAGCGTGTACGACTGGCTGGCGACCGCGCCGGCATTACCGGCAGCGTCGACCACGCGTGCCTGCAATTCGTGCGTGCCCATCGCCAGCGTGGCACTTGCCGACCAGTGGCCATCGCCGACGCTCGCGCTGGCGGTAATCCAGTTGGCGCCGCCGTCGACCGAGACCTCGACGCGCTCGCCGACATCCAGCGCGGCGCTCAGCGAGCCGCTGACGGTCTGCGCTGCCACGTTCGTGACGAAGTCGGTCCCGGAGGCGCCGGTATCGTTCGAGAAGGCGATGCCGGAAACCGTGGTGGCCGGCGCATTGGTATCGATCTGCACGGTCAGGCCAGCGGACATCGCGCCGGTATTGCCGGCGGCATCCGTGGCCCGGGCGCTGATGACATGACTGCCCTCGCCCAGCTGGATGCTGGTGATGCTCCAGCTGCCGTTGGTCGCGACCGCGCTGCCCAACACCGTCGTGCCGTCGTACAGGGTCACGGTGGCGCCGGCTTCCGCGCTGCCGCTGAAGGTCGGGGTCGTCACCGACGTGATGTCGTCGTTGTGGGCACTGCCGCTGTCGCTGGCGGCGCCCAGGTCCGGCACCGACGGCGCCGCCGGCGCCCTGGTGTCGAAATGCAGCACCGGCATCTGTCCGGCACCGCCCACGTTGCCAGCCGCGTCGGCATAGCTGCCGGCGGCTACGCCGACGCTGGCCACGCCGCCGTCCGTGTCCGCCGACGGCGTAAAGATGGCCGTGCGCGTCAACCCGCTGCCAGAGATGGCGCCGAGCGTACCGCCGCTGACGGTGACGTCGGCAGCATTGAAGCTCGCGCCCGGATCTTCGCTGAAGGTGAACGTGATGGTGGCGCTCTCGCCGGTCTTCAGCTGCGCCGCGTCGCTGGTAATGGCCAGCGTCGGCGCAGTGGTATCGATTGTCACCGTGGTCGCAATGCTTGCTACGCCGGTATTGCCGGCGGCATCGGTCGCCCTGGCGACGATGTCGTGGCTGCCCTCGGCCAACACGCTGCTGGTGATGCTCCAGCTGCCGCCGGTGGCCACCGCCGAACCGATCTCGGTGGCACCGTCGTACAGTTTGACCGTCGCCCCGCTCTCCGCGGTGCCGCTGAAGGCCGGCGTGGTGTCGTTGGTGCGGCTGATGCTGCCGGCGCCGAATGCCGGGGCGTTCGGTGCCAGCGTGTCGAAGTGGATCGACGGCGTCGTACCGGCGCCGCCCACGTTGCCGGCCTTGTCCGCATAACTGCCTGCGGCCACCGCAATGCTGGCCACGCCGTCGTTGGTGCCGGCCGCCGGTGTGAAGATCGCCGTACGGGTCAGGCCGCTGCCGGCGATCGGACCGAGGGTGCCGCCGCTGACGGTGACGTCGGCCAGCGAGAAGCTGGCGCCAGGATCTTCGCTGAAGGTGAAGGTGATGGTCGCACTCTCGCCGATCTTCAGCTGGGCGGCGTCGCTCGTGATCGCCAGCGTCGGCGCGGTGGTGTCGAGCGTGTACGACTGGCTGGCGACCGCACCGGCGTTGTCAACCGCATTGACCACGCGTGCCTGCAGTTCGTGCGTTCCCGCCACCAGCGTGGCACTTGCCGACCAGTGGCCATCGCCGACGCTCGCGCTGGCGGTAATCCAGTTGGCGCCGCCGTCGACCGACACCTGGACGCGCTCGCCTGCCGCCAGCACGGCGCTCAGCGTGCCGGAAATGGTCTGGGCGGCGACATTGGTGATGCTGTCGCCGCCCGACACACCGCTGTCGGCCGAGATGGCCATGCTGGCCACCGCCGTGGACGGCGCACCCGTGACGATCTGCACCGCCAGCGCGCCGGATGGCGCTCCCGTATTGCCGGCGGCATCGGTTGCCACTGCGGTGATGGCGTGGCTGCCCGCAGCCAGCGGGGTGCTTGTAATGGTCCAGGTGCCGCCTATAGCCACCGCCGAGCCGATCTCGGTGGCGCCGTCGTACAGTTTGACCGTCGCGCCGCTCTCCGCAGTGCCGGTGAAGGTCGGCGTGGTGTTGCCGGTGATGTCATCGCTGTCGGACAGGCCGGTGTCCGACGTCGCCTTCAGGTCCGGCGTCGACGGCGCGGCCGGAGCAGCGGTGTCGATCGTCACGCTCGAGGCATCCGAAGCCACGCTGGTATTGCCGGCAACGTCGCTTGCCTTGACGGTCAGCGAATGCGTGCCGTTCGACAGGATCGAGGACGTGATCGACCAGTGGCCGTTGTTGTCCGCCGTGACGGATCCAAGTTCAGTGGTGCCGTTGCTGTCGTACAGCCTGACCGTGGCACCGGCTTCGGCCGTGCCCCTGACGGTCGGGGTGGCGTCGTTCGTGATGCCGTCGCCGGCGACGCCGCTGTCGCTGCCGGCGTCGAGCGACGGTGCGGCCGGTTTGAGCGGGGCAGCGGTGTCGATGGTGACGGCCAGGGCGGCGGAGAAGCCGCTGGTGTTGTTGGCGGCGTCGGTGGCGGTGACGCTGACCGAATGCGCGCCGTCGACCATCGGATTGGTCGGGGTGATCGACCAGTTCCCGGAACCGTCGGCGGTGGCGGTGCCCAGCAACGTCGCCTTGTCGGTGTCGTACAGCTTGACCGTGGCGCCGGCCTCGGCCGTGCCGCTGAAGGTCGGCCTGGACAGCTTGGTGATGCCGTCGGTGGCGCTGATGCCGGTGTCGTTGTTGGGTGCGAATACGGGTGCGGGCGGCACGGCGGGCGGCGTGGTGTCGCTGACGAAAGCATGGACGTTGTTGATCGCCATGTCGTCGAACATGAAGAAGGTGAACGGCTGGCCATCGTTCGCCGTGACGTGCACAGCCTTGACATTGGTGAAGCCGCTGAATGTGATCAGCTGGCTGTCGGTGCCGTAGTTCCAGGTGCGCGAAGCGATCACAGTGTTGTCGTTGCCGATCGCATCGAATTTCAGCGACTGGTTGCCGGTCCCGTACAGCATCAGCGAGGACAGGTTGAACAGCTGGCCGTCCTTGAACGAGATGTTGGTGTCGCCGCCGAAACCGTACGAGGTGACCATATGGTTGGTCGGCGTAGTCGTGTCCAGCTGCGCCCACTCGGTTCCCGTCACGTGCAGCTGGAAGGTCGGATCCTGCGGAAGCTTGTAATACAGGTCCGTGGTCCAGTTACCGGTGAAATTGCCGGTCGCCTCGAAATCGATGGTGAAGGATGAGGGCAGCGCCAGCGTGTGCTGGAACGCCGACGCCAATACCTGGTTGCCGATGCCGGCAGTCGCGATGCTGCCGCTGCTGACTTCCAGATTCCAGTCGCCGCCCAGCGCGGCGCTGCCGGTCGGATCGTTCGACGCGGCGACGTCGGCGCCGGTGGCGATCGCCAGGTCGTTCACGAAACTGCTGCCGCTGCCGCCGGCGCCGACGTCGCAGCCGTACAGCAGGATGTCGCCGTTCGGCGCCAGGCTGCGGCCGATGGCCTGCAGTTCGGCATCGTGCTGCGCCAGGGTCGACTGGTCGAGCGTGAGCGCGCCGAAATTCAGCGCGCCGGCGGCGCCGTGCGACACGATGTGCAGGGCATCGATATTGGTGCGGCCGGCCAGCGCCGACACGATCTGCTGCAGGCCATCGGCGCGCGAATCGAGGATGACGACTTCGCGGCCGGCGCCGGCTTGGCTGGCGATGGTCTGGTAATCGGCAATATTGTCTTCGATGAAGACGATCTCGGTGCGTGCGGCACTGGCGATCGCCAGGTTCGTCGGCGCGGCGCCGCTGTCCTGGGCACCCGGCACTACGGACGAAGAAATAGTGAACGCGCCGAGGTCGGCGTCGTGGCCTGGGATGGTCATGCTTGACTTCCTTTAGTTTTATTTATGCGGACGGTGTGACGGGCTGGGCGGTGATGACGTTGGCGGCGCTGCCGGCGGCAGCGTTCCAGAAAGACATCTGGCCGTATTTGTCGAACAGGTCGGGCGGCAGGATGGTCTTGCGCGCGGTATGGCGCACCTGCGCCTTGAGCGTGTGCAGGCCGGGCAGGCCGAGCTGCTGGTCGAACTCCTCGGCGGCGTATTCGACACGATCGAAATCGTGGGCGAACTGCGGCTCGCCGAGGAAATCGTAAACCAGCGACATGACCTTGGCCGGTGCACGGGTCAGCAGGTCGTAGTCGACCAGCAGCAGCGACCTGGCATGCTCGCCATAGAAGGCTTCGCGCAGGGCGGTCCAGGCCGAGCCGACGGCCTGGTCGTGCTGGCCCAGCATCTCGACGCGGCTGTAGACGGTGCCGCGCGCGCCCAGCGCGCCGAACATGCGGGTGTGTTCGTAGGGATTGGCGCGGACCATGCGCTCGAAGCTGTCCATGATCCAGGCGACGTTGCGCACACAGGCGATGACTTTCGCATCCGGGAACAGGTCGAACACCATGGGCAGCCTGGCACACCAGGCGCGGTTGGTGTCGAACACGATTTCCCTTTCGACGTCGGCGTAGTAGGCATCGAACAGGCCGCGCATCAGCGCACGGCGCTTGTCCTTGCTCACTACCGGGCCGAATTCGCTGCCTGCGCTGACCTGCCCCAGCACGGCGCTGCACAACGCACCCACCGGGCTGGTCATTCCCGCATGGAAACGGGGATTCTGCAGCAGGATGCCGGACAGCAGGGTTGAACCCGAACGCGGCAACCCGGAGATGAAATGAAATTTACGATTGGAGCAGGGAACATTATCGGACATGTCAGCGCATCCGCCAGCAATGAATGACGGACAAATATCTGGAACGTCGATAATGAAACAAACATGTTCATGCGGCAACAGGCCGCCGCGCTATTTGCGTGAAATGTGAAGATTTCGTAAGAGCCGTGTGGAATCTGTAGCAGTTCCGCCACAGCTTGTCACCTCAACATTCCGACTCCCGGTTATGCCGAACGCATAACCGGGAGCAACCAATGGTGATATTTCAATCACATCGAATGACATACTTTTATCAAAAAGTTTTATTGAAATCAAAACCTTAGATATAGGGTCTTCAACTGCCAGCTGCGAGTTTTAGTCCTCGATAATCGACTGAGAATTAACCACGCAGCCCTTGTGCGGGGCGCTTGCGCCGCGGGCTGCGACGCCAATCAGACGACGATGGTCTGGGCTTCGCCTTCGTTGCGGGCGCGGATCTCGCCGATGCGGTAGACGGTCTCGCCGGCAGCCTGCAGTTGGGCCATGGCGGCGTCGGCGTTTTCCTTCGACACGATCAAGGTCATGCCGATGCCGCAGTTGAACACACGGTGCATCTCGGCGTCGGCCACGCCGCCATGCTGCTGCAGCCACTGGAACAGCGGCGGCAGGGTCCAGGACTTGCTGTCCAGCACGGCGGTCAGGCCATCCTGCAGCACGCGCGGGATGTTCTCGACCAGGCCACCGCCGGTGATGTGCACCAGGCCCTTCACTTCCATCGTCTGCATCAGCGCCAGCAGCGGCTTGACGTAGAGGCGGGTCGGCGCCATCAGGACATCGGCCAGCTTGCGGCCGTGGAAGTCGGCTTCCAGGTCCGGCTTGGCGACTTCGATGATCTTGCGCACCAGCGAATAGCCGTTCGAGTGGATGCCCGAGGAAGCCAGGCCCAGCACGACGTCGCCGGCGGCGATCTTGCTGCCGTCGATGATCTGCGATTTTTCCACGGCGCCGACGGCGAAGCCGGCCAGGTCGTATTCGCCGTCCGGGTACATGCCCGGCATCTCGGCGGTTTCGCCGCCCAGCAGGGCGCAGCCGGACTGTTCGCAGCCCAGGGCGATGCCCTTGACGACGGCGGTGGCGGTGGCGACGTCCAGCTTGCCGCAGGCAAAGTAGTCGAGGAAGAACAGCGGCTCGGCGCCCTGCACCAGGATGTCGTTGACGCTCATGGCGACCAGGTCGATGCCGACCGTGTCGTGGCGGTTCAGCTCGAAAGCGAGCCTGAGCTTGGTGCCGACGCCGTCGGTACCGGACACGAGAACGGGCTCCTTGTACTTCTTGCTGATCTCGAACAGTCCGCCGAAGCCGCCAATGCCGCCAAGGACGCCTTCGCGCATGGTGCGCTTGGCAAACGGTTTGATCGCTTCGACCAGGGCATCGCCGGCATCGATATCGACACCGGCATCGCGGTAGGAGAGAGAAACATTAGACGGTTGGCTCATGATATTTGGCAGCAGAGGCGGTAAAATAGATAGCGGTGGATCAACTGAACGCACCCGCGTCACTGCCGGGAACGGCCAACTGGTCAATCCGCTATTTTAGCAAAACGGCCCCGCCACGACGCGAAAACAAGAACAATATGCCTTTTTTCCCTCAGCCCGGATGAGATGCAAGCCATGAAACAGCTGGTGCTCGATTTAGGCGCGGCCGAACCGGCGCAGAGCCTCGACACCTTCCAGATAGGAGCGAATGCCGAAATGGCGCACCTGATGCACCAGTTCGCGCAACGCGCCTCGCGTGAGCATTTCTGCTATCTCTGGGCCGAAACCGGCGCCGGCAAGACCCACATCCTGCACGGCCTGGCCGCCACGCCCGGCTCGCGCTATATCGCCTTCGACGCCGATGCCGAGCAGTTCACCTACACGCCGGACACCAGCCTCTACCTGGTGGACGACATCGACCGCCTGACGCCGGAACGCCAGATCGACGCCTTCGCCCTGTTCAACCAGGTGCGCGAGCACCGCGCCTACATGGTCTGCGCGGGCCCGGTGCCGCCGGCCGTGCTGCCGGTGCGCGAAGACCTGCGTACCCGCATGGGCTGGGGCCTGGTGTACCAGATCCACGGCCTGTCGGACGACGAGAAGATCGCCGCCCTCACCCAGGCCGCCGAGGCGCGCGGTTTGACGCTGTCGGCGAGCGTGTTACCCTATTTGCTGTCCCATTTCAAGCGCGACATGCGCTCCCTGTCGACCATGCTGGACGCCCTCGACCAGTATTCGCTCGAGACCCAGCGCCCGGTCACGCTGCCCCTGCTGCGTGACCTGCTGCTGCAGGGAAACCCGCAAAACGAATCCAAAGAATGAGCAACCTCGCGCTGTTTGACCTCGACCATACCCTGCTGCCGCTCGACTCCGACTTCGAGTGGGGCCAGTTCCTGGTACGGAACAAGGTGGTCGACTGCGACGCCTACCAGCGCCGCAACGAAGAATTCTTCAACCAGTACCAAGCCGGCACCCTCGACCCGGTCGAATACCTCGAGTTCGCCCTCGGCACCCTGGCCGGTTTCGACCCGGCACGCCTGGCGGACCTGCACGCGCAGTACATGCGCGAAGTGATCGAGCCGGCGATCCGTCCCAATGCGCTGGAACTGCTGCGGCGCCACCGCGACGCCGGCGACCTGGTGGCCATCATCACCGCCACCAACGGCTGGCTGACGGCGCCGATCGCGCGGGCACTCGATGTCGAGCACCTGATCGCGGCGCGCCCGCACCTGGACGAACGCGGCCATCCCACCGGCAAGCTGCTCGGCACCCCGACCCAGGGCCACGGCAAGGTCACCCACATGCACGCCTGGCTGGAGAGCCTGGGCAAGCCCTTCGACGGCTTCGAGCGCAGTTATTTCTACAGCGACTCGCACAACGACATCCCGCTGCTGTCCGTCGTTTCGCACCCGGTGGCGACCAACCCGAGCGCCAAACTGGCCCAACACGCAAGCGCCCATGGCTGGCCTTTACTCCATCTGTTCAATGATTAAAAAATTCATCCGCAAGATCCTTGGCGTGAAAGACCAGCGCGATCCCACCCAGCCCGTGATCCTCGGCCCGGCCGAGCATGGCATCGACCCGAAACTGCTGTCGCCGAACGCGGTGCGCGTCACCCAGACCCTGCAGGAAGCCGGCTTCAAAGCCTTCGTGGTCGGCGGCGCCGTGCGCGACCTGCTGCTGGGCGTGAAGCCGAAGGACTTCGACATCGCCACCGACGCCACCCCGGAAGAGGTGAAAAAGCTGTTCCGGCGCGCCTTCATCATCGGCCGCCGCTTCCAGATCGTGCACGTGATGTTCGGCCAGGAGCTGCTGGAGGTGACCACCTTCCGCGGCAACGCCAGGACCGACGCGCCGAAGGACGAGCACGGCCGCGTCCTGCGCGACAATAACTTCGGTCCCCAGCACGAAGACGCCGAGCGCCGCGACTTCACCATCAACGCCATGTACTACGACCCGGCGACCCAGTCGGTGCTCGACTACCACGGCGGCATCCAGGACATCCGCGACAAGGTCCTGCGCATCATCGGCCAGCCGGAAGCGCGCTACCGCGAAGACCCGGTGCGCATGCTGCGCGTGGTGCGCTTTGCCGCCAAGCTGCAGTTCACGATCGAGCCCGCCACCCGCGCGCCGATCCCGGTGATGGCGCCGCTCATCAACAACGTGCCGGCCGCGCGCGTGTTCGACGAGATGCTGAAACTCCTGCAATCCGGCCACTCGCTGGCCTGCCTGAAGGAGCTGCGCGCCTCCGGCCTGCATCACGGCCTGCTGCCGCTGCTGGATGTGGTGCTGGAACAGCCGATCGGCATGAAGTTCGTGACCCTGGCGCTGGAATCGACCGACGCCCGCGTTCGTGCCGGCAAGGGCGTCTCGGCCGGTTTCCTGTTCGCTTCCCTGCTGTGGCACCAGGTGCTGGAAAAGTGGAACGCCTACCGCGCCGCCGGCGAATCGGCGATCCCGGCCCTGCACCTGGCCGCCGACGACGTGCTGGACAACCAGACCGACAGCCTGGCCCTGCAGCGCCGCATCGCCACCGACATGCGCGACATCTGGGCGATGCAGCCGCGCTTCGAACGCCGCACCGGCAAGGCGCCCTACAAGCTGCTCGAACACCCGCGCTTCCGCGCCGGCTTCGACTTCCTGCTGCTGCGCTGCGAATCGGGCGAGCTCGATGCGGAGCTGGGCAACTGGTGGGCCACCTTCTATGCCGGCGACATCGCCGAGCGCGAGCGCCTGATCAACTCGGCCCGCGAACCGCTGGGCGGCGAGAAGAAGAAGCGCCCGCGCCGCCGCGGCCCGCGCAAGACCGGTGACGGCGACTCTGCAGTCCAGTTCGACGCCGGTGCGCAGGCCGCATCGGGACCGGACGGCGAATGAGTTCCTGGATCGGCATCGGCGCCAACCTGGGCGATGCCAGTGCAAACGTCCTCGACGCGCTGGAGCGCCTGGCCTGGGTGCCGGGCGTGCGCCTGCTGCGCGCCTCGTCGCTGTACCGCACCGCGCCCATCGATTCCTCGGGCGCCGATTACGTCAACGCGGTGGCGGAAGTCGACACATCGCTGAGCGCCCGCGCATTGCTGGCCGCCCTGCACGGCATCGAACAGGCCCACGGCCGCGAACGCCCCTACCGCAACGCCCCGCGCACCCTCGATCTCGACCTGCTGCTGTACGACGACGAGGTCATCGCTGATGCGCCTTCCCTGCTGGTGCCCCACCCGCGCATGCACGAACGCGCCTTCGTGCTGGCACCGCTGGCCGAGCTGGCGCCCGGGCTCCTGATTCCCGGCCGCGGCCGCGTGGCGGACCTGCTGCCAGGCGTGGCCGACCAGGCCATCGAAAAGATCCGCTGACCAGCACTAGCCGCCGATATTGCGGAAGGGATCGAGCGCCAGGTCGATCAGCCTGCGCTCGCGCACGACGATCTCGGCCACGGCCGTCATCCCGTAGCGCAAGGGATAGACTGTGTCGCCCACGGTGTAGTGATCCTGGTCCAGCGCCACCCGGCCTTCGTAGACCGGCTGTTTGCTCTGCTGGGAAGGCTTGGTCGCCGGGGCGATGAATTGCAGGGTCCCGTGGATCAGGCCATAGCGCTGGTAGGGAAACGCATTGAATTTCAATTGCACCGGCAGCCCTTCGCGCAGGAAGCCGCGGTCGTGCTCGGCGATTTCGACCTTCAGGATCGGCCTTGCATTCTTCGGCGCGATGCCGCCCAGTGGAGAATTGGCCTGGATCTTGTCGCCGGGCTGGGTCGAGGTGACGTCGGTGATCACGCCGTCGACAGGCGCGACGATGAGCAGGAAGTTCTCCTTGTCGATATTCTCGAACTTGATGCGGGCGGCGGCGTCGGCCACCAGGCGTGCCGTCTGCACCTGCAGGCGCATCTTGTCCTCGGCATTGTCCATCTCGCGCTCCGCCGCTTCCAGTTGCAGGCGCAGCTTGGACAATTCCTGGCCGCTCGTTTCGAGCTCCGAGCGCGCCTGGGTCGCTTCGACGCCTTGCCTCGCGCCCAGCTCGGCAATGCGCGACTGCGCCACGCGCACCGCATTATCGGCCGCCAGCAAGGCGTTTTTCTTGCTTTCGACCTGCAACTGCGACACGCCGCCGCCGCCCGGCATCGCGAACAGGCGCGCATACTTGTCGGCTTCGTCCTTCGCCGCATCGCGCGCACGCCGGGCCTCGTCGAGGTTGGCGCGTGCTTCCTGCTGCTGGGCAGCCTGGCCCTGCGACAGCCTGCTGGTGCCCTGGGCGAGGCGCTGCTGGTGCTGGCGTTCTTCGACCGCGACGGCCTCCTTCAGGGCGGCGACACGGTGTTCCATCAGCGCTTTCTTTTCAGGAAACTCCTTCCAGTCGCGTTCTGCGTCCTCGAGCTTCAAACGCGCTTCCAGCGCATTCTTCGCGGCCTCGATGGCGCCGCGTGCGTACAGCCGCGCGACGACGTCGCCCTTGTTCACCGGCTGGCCCTCGGCGATGTAGATATTGCTCAGTTCTCCATCGATGGGCGCATACAGGCGCCGCACCTCGGACGCGGGCCCGAGCGCGCCGCCGGCCGTCACCAGGACGTCGGCATGGCCGAAGAAGGACCAGACCAGCGCCGTCAACACCAGCGCGACCATGGCGTAGACCAGGGCCTGCGTGAAGCGCCACGGCACCGCGGTGAGGATGCCGATGCCTTCGGCGCTATGGTCCTCGAGCGCCTGGCTCAGCGGCGCCATCGGCTTCGGCTTCAGGCTTGGCAGCTTCATGGTTGGCAGCTTCATGGTTGGCCTCCTGCAATGCGAGCTTGCGGATATCGCTGAGCGCGGCGGCATAGGCGTCACGGTATGCAGGCACGTGGGCGGACATGAGCGCAAAGGCGCGCTGGTGGGCGTCGCCCTGGTCTTCCCACTGCCTGAGGAACTGGCGGATCCGCGCCGCATCCGCCTCGTCGCGTACCGGCGCCTGGGCGCCGCCCCGCGCCGCCGTGAAAGCGCGCAGCTGGCCGATCCAGTCGAGCTCCGCCAACAGCGGTAAGAGCTCGGGATTGCGGCGGCCATGCCGGCGCATGTCGGCAAGCTGGGCCGTCGCGCGCTGGAACTGGCCTTTGTCGATCGCCGCCATCCACGGCGGCAATCCGGCCTTGATCTGGGCTTCGGTGTCGAGTGCGCGCAGGCGGGCGTTGTCCGGATCCTCGTCCAGCGCCGCCGCGGCGACGGCCGCCGCCCGTACGTAATTGCCGCCGGCCAGCAGCTCAGCGGTCTCGCTTTCGGCACCGCCGCCACGCACCAGCATCCATCCGAGCAGGACGACCGGCGCCAACGCGGCAATGCGCCACCTTACCGGCACCTGGGCCGCCATGGCCCTCAGCCGGCCACGACCGGCGGGCCGAGGGTCGGGCGCCGGACCGTCCGCCGCAGCGGCGGCGGCCCGCTCATCCTGCACGGGAGCGGGCTCGACGCAAAAGATGTCCAGGAAGGAATCCGCAGCCTCGACGAAAGTCGTCCGGTCCGCATCTGCCGCCACGGGCACCTGGGTCACGCCGATGCGCGTGGGCGCCGCGTCGGGCAGGGATGCATCCCATTGCATGGAGACGCGATAGACGAAGTGCCGGCCGCCGAACGCGAGCGTATCGCCTTCGTGCAGCGGCACCGCCTGTTCCTCGATGCGGCTGGCGTTGACGAAAGTGCCGTTGGTGCTGCCCAGGTCTTCGATGAAGGGTTCCCCGCCCTTGAGGAAGATGTGCGCGTGGCGGCGCGACAGATAATTCACCTGCGCCGGCTCGCTGTCGCGGTAGCGCGCGAAGGTATCTTCCGCCTTGCCGATCAGGAAAGGAAACTCCGTGACGACGATGGTCTGCAGCGCCGATTCGTCATGGCCGGGCGCCAGGGTCAGGCTGACCAGGCGCGCGCGTGGCGATGCCGCCGGCCCCTGCTCCAGGCATACGCGGAACTTCAGCACCTTGCCGAGTCCCAGCACGTCGCCGCTGTGCAGGGTGGCGATCGCCGTCCTGACCGGAACGCCGTTGACGCTGGTGCCGTTCGTGCTGCCGAGATCCGCAAGGTAGACCGTGTCGTGTTCGCAAAAGAGGCGGGCATGGCGGCGCGACAGTTCGGAGGCGAGCTCGGGCGGATAGGCATCGAACGGCGCTTCCGCGCGGCCGATCGCGAACAGGCTGTCGTGGATCCGGATCGGCGCCAGCTCCGGATGCGAAACAGGTTCGAGCACGATCCGCACCGCCGTTCCCGTCGCGGAGCGGGCAGCGGCGATCGTGAGATCGGGCATCATGGCCTTGGGCCCCGTTCAGTTGCGCGCCGCACTGCGCACATCCACCGCCGGCCAGCCGCCGCCCAGCGCCTTGTACAGGGTCACGGTGTCGGACAGGATCTGCTGGTGATTGGCCAGCAGTGCCAGCTGCGCCCCCAGCAGGGAGCGCTCGGCTTCGAACACATCCAGCTGCGATACCACGCCCTCTTTCAACTGGGCTTCCACCTGCGCGGCGACGATGCCCAGGCGTTCCGCCTGCTGCTGCAGCTCGTCCCGCTGGCGCCGGTGCGCATCGAGATTGACGAGGGCGTTCTCGACTTCCTCGAACGCGTCCATCACGACCTTCCGGTACTGCTGCTCGGCCACCTCGTTGTTGGCCTGGCTCGTTTTCAGGTGCGCCTTGACGGCGGGGTCGAAGATCGGGAAATTGATGCTCGGGAGCAGGCCAAAGGTAAACGACTTGAGCAGCGAGCCGAGCGCGAAGCTGGACGTGCCGCCACGGCCGGTCAGGCTGATGGACGGCAGCTGGGCCAGCTTGGCCTGGCCGACCAGGTCGTAGGATTCGAGCACGCGGTATTCGGCAGCCACGATGTCGGGACGGCGCTTAAGCAGTTCCGACGGCAGGCCTTCGGGTACGGTGGGCAGCTGCACCCGCTCCTGCAGCGAGCCGGTGGGCAGGCTGAAATTCCCGGCCGGTACGCCGAGCAGGGTTGCCAGCGCATTCCCGGACAGCGCGCGCAGGCGGCCGAGCTCGATCAAGTCATTGTTCAGGCGGTTGATCTCCGCGCGCTGCTGCAGCACGCGCGTCAGCGGCAGCAGGCCCTGCTGCTGCATCGCTTCGTAGGTCGCCAGGATCTGCCTGTTCTTTTCCAGAGTCCTGCCCTGCTGGGCCAGCTGTTCGTCGAACTGCAGGATCTGGAAATACGTCGTCGCCACCTCCGATGCCAGCGTCAGGTAGCCCGCGCGCCAGTCGGCCTCGGTGGCGCGGAATTCCGCGGTCTGCGCATCGGCCCCCTTGGCCACCTTGCCCCAGATGTCGACGTCCCAGTTGACCTGCGTGCCGAGGCTGTACTGCTTGGTGAACTTCTGGCCGGTACTCTTTTCGAAGCTGGCACCGGCGCCGGCGTCCAGCGTGGGCAGGGCCCCGGCCCGCGCCTCGTCGATCTGCGCGCCGGCGACCCTGGTGCGCGCAGCCAGGATCTTGAGATCGACGTTGTCGCGCACCGCGCGCTCGACCAGCCGGTCCAGGTCCGGGTCGCGGAAGCCCTTCCACCAGTCCTGTTCGATCATTGCCGCCGGCGCCACCGGCAGGGCCCGGCCGCTTGCCCAGGCCGTCTTGGCCGGGCTATCCGGGCGCTGGTAGGGCTTCATGCTGACGTCGGCGCAGCCGCACAGGAACACGGCCGCGATGCCGGCCGTGGCGGCCGCTACCGGGTGGATCCTGTTGCAGGGGAATAGCGTCCTCATGGCTCACCTCGTCTGCCATGCCTTCGAGTCGACGAAGACCTTGAACAGGCGTCCGTCCAGGTGGCCGGCGCGGCACTCTTCGGCGATCAGGTCGAGCGCACGCTCGGCCGGAACCGCCTGCTTGTACGGCCGATCGCGTGCCGTCAGCGCGTCGTAGATGTCGCTGATCGTCAGGATGCGCGTCTGCAGGCTGATCTCCGCACCGCGCAGCCCCATCGGATAGCCGGTTCCGTCGAGCTTTTCGTGGTGGCCATGGGCGATCGCCGGCACGCCTGCCAGCTCGCGCGTCCAGGGAATCAGGATCAGGAAGGAATACGAGTCGGCCACGTGGGCTTCGATCTGCCGCCGCTCATCCGGGGTCAGGCAACCCTTGCCGATGCTGAGCGCGGCGAATTCCGCGTCGTCGAGCAGACGGAAGGACGGATCGCCGGTGCCCGCGCACACATGGTCGCGGATCGCACCCAGCCCCTCCGGCACCGTTGAGTGCGAGACCGATGGTTCGTTGGCCCGTATGATCAGCGCGAGGAACTCGTCGAGGCGCTCGTCCTCCTCGGCCAGCTGCGCCACGATGCGCTCGCGCTCGCGGCGCAGGTCGGCCGCGCCCAGTTCGCCGCTCAGCTGCCGCTCCGTCAGGCTGCGCCAGGCATGGCGTTCGAGGCAGGCGCGGGCATAACGGAAGCGCTGTTCCAGCAGGCGCATGTCGGCGTGGTGCAGTTTCTTTTCCTTGCGCAGCACGTGTTCGCGCACGCCGACCTTGCCGAAATCGTGCAGCAGCGCGGCATAGCGGATCTCGCGCAGCTGGGCCGGCGTGAAAGCGGCGCCGCGCAGTTCCGGATCGTTGGCATGCTCCAGCGCCACGGCCAGGTTTTCGGCGTAGCCGGCGACCCGGAACGAATGCCCGGCCGTGACCGGATCGCGCTCCTCGATCGCCTGTACCGACGCGCACACGAAGCCGTCGAGCAGGCCCTTGATATCGGAATACAGCTGGAAGTTTTTCAGGGTAACCGCGGTCTCCGCGCAGACGCCGCTGAGGATCTCCAGGTCGGCTTCCTGGAACGCATGCGGATCGGACGAGGTGTCGACCTGGATCAGGCCGAGGACTTCGTCGCCCAGGATCAGCGGCGCACACATCACGCTCAGGATCGCCTGGGCAATGATCGACTCGTGCGCGCCATAGTGGCGGTCCGCGAGCGTATCGACGGACAGGATCGCCCGCTTGCGGCCCAGCACTTCGTCGACGATGGTACGCGAGATCCTTATCTGGGCGGGATCTTCCACGATCCCGCCGCGGCGGCGCGCGGCGACCGGCTGCGGCGGGTCGCGTTCGCTGCCGCGCAGCATGATGAAGGCGCGCTCGGCCAGCGGGAACAGGTCGAAGATGAAATTCATCAGCTTTTCGATCAGCGTGTCCTGATCGGTGACGACACCCAGGGCGATACCGACCTGGGCCATCGCATGCAGCCGGTGCACCGTGTTCTCGAGATCGCCACGGCCGGCGCTGCTGGTATCCACCACGGGCGCGAACTGCGTGGCGTCCACCGAGCGCGTGATCACCGCGGATGCGGCGCCGCGCTCGGGCAGCAGCAGGGAGTGGAACACGAGGTGGGCGGACGCCAGCGCCAGTTCGTCGCCTTCGGCCAGCACGCGCCAGGCGCCGGGCGCGAGGCGCTCGCCGGACACGAAGGTACCGTTGCGCGAATGCAGATCCTCGACGAAATAACTGGCGCCGCGGCGCCGGATGCGCGCATGCCGCCGGCTGACCGTCTGTTCGGGGATGCAGACGTACCTGTCGGAGGCCAGCGCATCCTGCGGGTTGCGCCCGACCACCGCCTCCTCATGCAGCGGGAACACGGCCGGCTTGCCGGGCTCCGCCCCCATCCATTCCAGGTAAGCCCGGACCGGGCCGCTCGATGCGGAAAATGGCGTGTTCGGTTCCATGTGACTGCTTCATCTGACCGTGACCGTGATCTTCCTGGAGACCACCGGCGGTGTGTGGACCATGTGGTTTTCGTCGCCCATCACCAGTTGCAGCGTATGCTTCCCCGGCGGCAGTTCGAGCATCGTCTCGGTCTCGCCCGCACCGAAATGCAGGTGGTTGCGGTCCGACGGGATCTGCTGCCCGGCCGCCGGCGGATCGGCATCGACCAGCAGGTGATGGTGCCCGGTATTCTTGAACGCCACGCCCTTCGGCGCGACGCCCATGTTGCGCAGCCCGAACCATACGCGGAAAGGCTTGCCGGCCGGGAGCACCGCGCCATCGGACGGCCAGCCGATGTAGCAGTAGGCATTGCTCGGCGCGTCGGTAGAACCGGCCGGCGCGCTGGCCAGGATGGCCGCCACGGCGACGGCGACGGGGAACAGGTTGCGCATGGTGGTCTCCAGCGGCTTCGACAGCTATCGCACGGTAATGGTGATCTTCTTCGACATGATGGGTGGCGCGTGCGGAATGTGGTCCTTGTCGCCCAGCAGCAATTGCAAGGTATGCGTCCCGGGCGGCAGCTCGACACGGGCTTCGGTTTCGCCGGCGCCGAAATGCAGGTGGTTGCGATCGTTCGGGATCGGTTCCGTCATCGGCGGCAGGTCGGTATCGATCAGCAGGTGATGGTGGCCGGTGTGCGTCACCGCGGTTCCCTTGGGTGCGACACCCATGTTACGCAGGCCCATGCGCACCCAGAACTTGCCGCCGTTGATGACCGTGCCGTCGTGCGGCCAGATGAAATACACCTGGGCATTTTCCGGAGCGGGAGTCGGGGTGGCGGCAGCGGTGGTGCCGGCATGCAGGGTCGCCGCCAGCAATAAAGGAAATACCAAAGGAAAGCGCATGATCGATAGCTCCCGAAAAGGGCTGACTGAGGTGCGCGTCAATACTTCTAAATCTGGCACACTCTGGGTCAGATCGCAAGGTACTTCTGTCGAACACAGGCCAACGGAGCGCGCTCATGTGGCAAACACCCTGGAAGGTTTGCATACTGGCCGGGCTGGCCTGGGCATGCAATGCTGCTGCCCAAGACCATTTGCCGCGGATCCAGCTCGCAGGTGTCGTTCCCAAGAACAGCGCCGAGCAGTTCGAGCTGGCGTTCTGGAACTCGGTGAAGGACAGCAACCAGATCAGCGATTACGAGGCCTATCTGAAGGCCTATCCGAAAGGGAAGTTCGTGGCGCTCGCGCAGGCGCGGATCGCCACCCTGCGCGCGGCGCAGGCGCAGGCGGCGGGATCCGCCTCGCCGCCGCCGAGTCCGAAACAGGCTCCCGCCAAGGCGCCGGACACGGCCGCACGGACGCCGCCCGCCAAGGCCGCGCCGGCAGGACCTGCGGCAGGCGTTGCCGCCCCCGCGGCCGGCGCCGCCGCATCCGGCACCGACATCAAGGATTGCACAGCCTGTCCCGTGCTCGTGTCCCTGCCCGGCGGTACCTTCTCCATGGGGAACAACACGAGCGACCCCAGCGAAAAACCGGCGCACCAGGTCACCATCGATGCGCCGTTCGCGATCGGACGCTATGAAGTCTCGGTACAGCAATGGAATGCCTGCGCCGCCGCCGGCGCTTGCCAGAAGATCGCCGTGCCGGTCGGCGCAAGCCCGAACGCACCGATGCGCGATGTCAGCTGGGACGATGCCCAGCAGTACGTCAAGTGGCTCGGCGCCATCAGCGGCAAGCCTTATCGCCTGCCCACCGAGGCGGAATGGGAATTCGCTGCCCGCGGCGGCACCACGACCCGCTACTGGTGGGGTGAGCAAATGGCGCAAGGCAAGGCCAATTGCAAGGAATGCGGAAAGCCATGGACCGAGGATGCACCGGCGAATGTCGGCAGTTTCGCTGCCAACCCCTATGGGCTGTACGACACCAGCGGCGGCGTGTGGGAGTGGGTCGCCGACTGCTGGCACAACAACTACAAGGGCGCCCCGGCCAACGCTCGCGCCTGGGACGAACCGGATTGCCGCGTACGCGTCATCCGTGGCGGATCGTGGCGCGAAGGCGCCTCGTACATGGTCACCTCCACGCGCTTCAAGTACGACGCCAGCGTGCGTCATTCGCAGAACGGCTTCCGGGTTGCGCGCAGCCTCAAATGATGCGCGGCCTGCACGGCTAGGGCTTGCGCGGACGGGTATGGATCGGCAGGAACTCGACCGCGATCTTGCCGGCGCCGCTGTGCGCCCGGATTTGCTCCAGGCGCCTGGCGGCATCGGCCAGGTAGGCGGCGGCGGGCTCGGACACAGGCCGGGGCGCATCGAACAGCACCGTCGGCGTCGTCACCAGTACCACCAGTTCCGCACCGAAGGGCTTGCCGATCCCCCATTCACCCAGGCTGCCGACCGTCGCCGTGTAGTTCGGCGGCGCCCGGTTGTCATGCGCGCGCACATTCGGCAGCAGGTGGGTGACGCTGCCATCGAGCGAATAATAGTCGACCGTGATGAAGGACTCGGCCGCCGGGGTGGTCACGTCGACCATCAGCGAATCGCCTTCGGTTAGCACGGCATCCGGCCCGTGCCCGGCACCGGCAAGACGGATGGCGGCGCCGCCGCCGGCCTGGCGATAGGCCGACCAGTACGGTCCGAGCGTCGAGATCACGCCACACCTGGCCTGGTCCACCAGCCTGACGTCGAGATTCACGCTCGATACGCCCGGCACCGCGGCAAGCTCGTCCTTCAAGCCGGCCTGCCCCGGCGGTGTCGACAGGTAGCCATGTACCGTCACCGCATGGCCATCGACGGCGCCCACCAGTGCCGCGCAGGGGATCTTCCCCAGCGTCGAGGCAATCGCGGCTGCCGTCGGCGCAGGTACAGGCGTCGGTGCGGGGGCGGCTGGCGTCGGCGCGGGTAGGGCCGCGGGCGGCGCAGCCTGTTCCTGGGCCGTCGCCGGCGGCGGTGCCGCGGCAGTCGCCTGCGTGCGTGGCTTCGCGCCCAGGTAGTGCCAGCCGACTGCGCCCAGCGCGGCGATCGCAAGGATGCCCGCCGCCACCCCGGCCGCCAGGCCGTAACGCTGTACCGATGCGCCGGTGCCGAAATCGTGCAGGAAGCGCTCGACCGTGGGTGTGCGCGTATTGCGCTCCAGGGCCAGGCCGCACTTCAGTGCATGCCACGGTCCGCGCGCCAATCCGGCCGGCCGCTGCGGTTTCATGCCGGCGCCGCGCGCCTGCAGGGCGGAGACGCCGTTGAACGGGTGGTGGCCCGTCAGCAACTCGTAGGCGATGCAGGCCAGCGCATAGATATCGTCGCGCGGATCGGGGTCGAGGTGCTCCAGCATCTCGGGACTCGCGTAGGCCGGTGTGAGGGCGCCCAGGCTGCCGGGATCGAATACCGTGACATCGACATCCTCTTCGGTTTTCTGGAACACGCGCGCGATCCCGAAATCGATGACCTTGACGTTGCCCGACTCGGTCAGGAACACATTGCCGGGCTTGAAGTCGCAATGGACGAAGCCGCGCCCGTGCGCGTAGGCCAGCGCATTGCCCATGCCAGTCACGATGCGCAGCACGTCCGCGTATGGCATGCCGGCGAAGCCCGGCGCACGCAGCACCTGGCTGAGGGCCTTGCCCTTCAGGTATTCCATGGTCAGGTAGACCATCGGACCGTCGCGGTCGAAATCGTAGACCGACACGATGTTCGGATGCGCCAGCGCCTGTGCCTTGCGTGCCTCGCGCTGCAAGGCGATCAGGGACTTCGGGTGGCCACGGAACTGGACGTTCAATACCTTGATGGCGATATAGGGCTTGCGATCCGACGCCTCCAGCTTGCGCAGGTCGAGCGCCTTGTACACGGTTCCCATTCCACCGAAGCCGATGCACTCCTCCAGCACGAAGCGGTTGTTCAGCGTATCGCCGACGCCTTTCATGCGTTCGGGCTCGGGATCGACATCGCCGTCGTATTCGCGCGAGGGCGGTAGAGGGTCGCGCATGGTGTACGCGCCGGGCCGGGTCTGGACAAAGGTGTCGTCGCCCCCCTTGTGCTGGCGCGCGACGATCAGGCGCTCGATGCGGTGCTGGATTTCCGTATAGACATCGCCCGGCAGCGGCTTGCGCGCATGCTCTTCGCTCAGGACCTCGAGCAGGCGGCCCACGCTCTCGGACGCACTCTCGAGCACGTGATCGACCTCGGCAAAGAATTCGGCACGCGGCAAGGTGCCGGACTGCAGTTGCCGGATCGCGTGAGCGAGGCTATCCATGGTTGTGTTTGTTAGATCCCGGGGCGTTTATTGAGACTAGCATGAAAGCCCGGATGATCAAGTCCTGTCGCACGCCGGGATGTGGGTTCGCGCCGAACAGGCCCATAAAAGTGTTGGGTCCGGGCCATCACCGGCGATGCCTGCGGCCGCTTCCTCCGATGCCGTGAACGGCTGAGAACAAGAATAAAAACTCCTTTAATTTCAATAACTTGCGCTTGAATTTGTGACACTCGAACGAAGCTGGCACGCATCCTGCTGATAGTCCATCGAGCGCAAATCAAATGCCTCAACCAACCAACCGACATCCAAGGAGATTTACCATGAAAACCCTGATCATCACCGACCTGGCCCACACCGACAAACTGGACCGCG
>NZ_JBFTRV010000029.1:0-60045 GCF_056399665.1 Massilia sp. 01N410
AGGTCGGCATTGCATACCGAGCCGAGGTGGGCTTCGATGGGGATGTCGGGAAAGCGGGTGGCCAGCTCCTGGCGGATCGTGTAGAGCGCGAACTCGGAGTGGTCGAGCAGGTGCAGGCGGCTCGGCGCGACGGTCACGATCTGGCGGCATAGCTCGCTGCCGATGGAGCCGCCGGCGCCGGTCACGAGCACGGACTTGCCGCGCACGCAGCGGGCGAACAGGTCGATGCGCGGCGGCACCGGCGGCCGGCCGAGCAGGTCTTCGAACTTCAGTTCGCGGATGGCTTTGTGCGAGCTGACCCTGTCGTCCGCCAGGTCGACCAGGCGGCTCAGGATCTTGGTGCTGACGCCAGTCTGGGCCATGCGCTGCATGATGTCGCGCAGGCGCTCCTGAGACACCGACGGAATCGCGATGACGATCGAGCGGATGTGCATGGTGTTGACGACTTCCGCCAGGCGCTCGGTATTAAAGACGCGTAAGCCGCCGATCTTACGTTCGTTCAGTGCGTGCTTGTCATCGAAGAAGCAGACCGGACGGTATTCCTCGCTGGTGCGCATGGTGGTAGCCAATTTGGCTCCGGCTTCGCCGGCACCATAGATTGCCACCAACTCGGGATCTGACCCCGTATGTGCATGTTGATGACGCAGGAGATTCCGTACGCCGACGCGGGAGGCAATAACATAGGAAAACACGATGAACCAGTAAATGGCCAGGGTACTACGTGGAAAGCTTTCCTCGTGAATAAAAGCCATAACAATATAGACACAGAGGATAGCGATGGCCAGTGATATCCCTGTGATGCCAAGCAGGCGATGTTCAATAAAGCGGATGACGGCGCGATAAAGATCTGACACGGAAAACGTGGCAATTGTAATTGCAGCAATCAATGCATAGGAGCCCGGGCCGAAACTGAAGAGAAGCTTCTGGTCGCCACCCTGCAGTAACAGGGCAATGAGAAAGCAGACTGGCAGTGCGATCAGGTCTGCCATGATCATCAAAGCCATTTTCTTTGTCCGATGCAATGAAACCAACTTTGAACACAAGTGCTTGATTCCAATATGATTGTTGGCGCTATTTAATCTTGGCATGATGACGGATCTTATGTTGGGTTCAGAATTGCTCTATAAATTTAATTAAGTAAATTTTTTTTATGAAATTAAATTTATTCCAAGAAAAAATATCTTTAGAGCTAATGCGTGAAATCTATTTCTCTATTTGTTGATTATTTGCGCAGGTAGCGTTTTCGCGATTTGATCAGGCTCAAGGCTGCAGAAGAATATCTGTCTTAGTGATGAGTGACCGAATGGAATGAAAATTTACGGAAGAGGAAGGAAAACTTGGGTGTCGACAGCTTTGGATATATGATCGACAAGATGTCGGGATATCGCGCTGTCCTCACGCGCCAGGATGTGGCCTCTGAAGCTGGAGCTACATAATTTATTTCGGCAGGCCAAGAAATTAATCTTGATATGCATGACTAGATCGTTGTTCGGCGGTGACGGGTTTAGTGCGAAGATTTACTCAACGATATAAACTCTATTTGTCGTTTTCTTGCACAGCTTTTGCCATACGTAAAATGGCATCCAGAATTTCCATATCCTGCAAAACGAGAATGGAACATGAGCGAACGTTCACGATGCATCGATTGCGACGTGCTGGTGGTGGGCGGCGGCATCAATGGTGCCGGCATCGCGCGCGATGCCAGCGGGCGTGGGCTGCGGGTAGTACTGTGCGAAAAGGATGACCTGGCCCAGCACACCTCGTCGGCGTCGAGCAAGCTGATCCATGGTGGTTTGCGCTATCTGGAGCAATATCAATTCGGCCTGGTGCGCAAGGCGCTGGCTGAGCGCGAGGTCTTGCTGAAGAGCGGTCCGCACATCATGCGTCCGCTGCGATTCCTTATGCCGCATGCTGCTGGCGGCGGTGGGGCCGGCCAGCGTCCGGCCTGGCTGGTCCGCGCTGGCCTGTTCCTCTATGACCACCTTGCGCATCGTGATTTTCTGCCAGGTTCGGAAATGATTGCCCTGCACGAGCACTCGGCCGGGGCGCCATTGCAGCCGCGCTACACGCATGCCTTCGCTTATTCCGATGCCTGGGTCGATGATGCCCGGCTGGTCGTGCTGGCTGCCGTCGATGCAAGCGAGCGCGGCGCCACCGTCCTCACGCGCACTCGCTGTACCGCCCTGGTGCGCGAGCCGCAGCGCTGGGTGGCCACGCTACTGGGAAAGGACATCGAGATCCGTGTCAAGGCACGCTGCCTGGTCAACGCCGCCGGTCCCTGGGCCGCGAGCTTCCTTGGCCTGGCCGGCACGGGCGCGCGCCCGCGCCCGCTACGCCTGATCAAGGGCAGCCATATCGTGCTGCCGCGCCTGTTCGAGCACGACAGCGCCTACATTCTGCAGCAGCCGGATGGCCGCATCGTGTTCGCCATTCCCTACGAAGGCCAGTTCACCCTGGTCGGTACCACCGACGCCGACTACCGGGGCGACCTCGACCGTGTGGCCGTCGAGGCTGCGGAGATCGATTACCTGTGCGCAGCCATCAACCGGGTTTTTGCGCAGCCGATCGCACCGAAGGACGTGGTATGGAGCTATGCCGGTGTCAGGCCGCTGATCGGGGAGGAGGGCGGTAGCAGAGCAATGAGCGCGCAGAGCGCCAGCCGCGACTACAGGCTGGAGACCTGCCTGGACGGCGCACCCCTGCTGTCCGTTTTCGGCGGCAAGGTCACAACCTTCCGCAAGCTGGCCGAGCAGGCGGTGGACTGGATCGCGCCTGCGCTGGGCCGCCATGTGCCGGGCTGGACCGACAAAGCCTGCCTGCCGGGCGGCGACCTGTTCGGGCGCCAGCCCAGTGCCCGCGCAGTGCGGGAGGCCAAGGCATGGATTCAAGCGCGCCAGCAGCAGTATGCCGGCTTGCCGCGAACGCTGGTAGCCCGCTATGCGAGCGCCTACGGTACCAGGTTGAGCGCCATGCTCGGCCATTGCCGCAGCCGCGCGGATCTGGGAGAAGAAATCGTGCCAGGTCTATTCGAAGTCGAGGCGGACTGGCTGGTCAGGCAGGAATGGGCGCAGACGGCGGAAGATATTCTGTGGCGCCGCACCAAGCTCGGTTTGCACATGCAAGCGCAAATGCATGTAGCCGGCGTGCGGCGCCTGGAGGCTTGGCTGGGCGCCAAGCCTGAGCGGCTGAGGTGATTACGCGAAGTTCTTGTTCACGAAGTCCCAGTTGACGATGTTCCACCACGACTCGACGAACTTCGGACGGGCGTTGCGGTAGTCGATGTAGTAGGCGTGCTCCCAGACGTCGACGGTCAGCAGGGCCTTGTTCTCGGTGGTCAGCGGGGTGCCGGCGTTCGAGGTGTTGACGATGTCGACGGTGCCGTCCGGCTTCTTGACCAGCCAGGTCCAGCCCGAACCGAAGTTACCCACGGCCGATTTCTGGAACTCTTCCTTGAACTTGTCGAAGGAACCCCACTTGGCGTTGATCGCGTCGGCGACCGGACCGGTCGGGGCGCCGCCGGCGTTCGGGGCCATGCAGTTCCAGAAGAAGGTGTGGTTCCACACCTGGGCGGAATTGTTGAACACGCCGCCCTGCGATTTCTTGATGATTTCTTCCAGGGACAGGTTTTCGAACTCGGTGCCCTTGATCAGGTTGTTCAGGTTGGTCACGTAGGCCTGGTGGTGCTTGCCATAGTGGAATTCCAGGGTTTCAGCCGACATGGTCGGCTGGAGGGCATCCTTGGCGTACGGCAGCGGCGGCAGAGTATGTTCCATGTCTTATTCCTTGATTGGTTGGAAACGGGTCGTTCTTCCGAAACGGTCGCTATTCTAAACCGGATGCGAAAAGGTTGCAGATTACTCTAGCAGATCTTGCACGCTTGCCACGCCGACCTCGGCGCTGCCCTCGGCCAGGCGCACCATGATGGTGTCGCGCGGCTTGATCTGGCCAGGCGAATGCAGCACCTTGCCCTTGGCATTGCGGACGATCGCATAGCCGCGCTCGAGCGTGCGCTGCGGGTTCAGCAGCTCCAGCTGGGCGGACAGCGCGGCCAGCGCTTCGCGGCGCTGGCGCAGCTGGCCCGTCATGCCGGACACCAGCTGGCGCCGCTCCGACGCCAGCAGGGTACGCAGCGAGCGCAGGTCCGGCAGGTGGCGGGCCCAGCGCTGCTGCAGCTGGGCCAGCAGCACGCCATTCCGGTTGATGGGCGCGCGCACCGCATGCGTCAGACCGCTGGCCATGCCCAGGAGTGTCAGGCGCTGGTTGGCGATGCGGTCGGAGGGGCTGATCATCCGGCTGCTGAGCTTGTCCAGGCCCTGGTTGGCCTCGGACAGGATGCGGTCCATGGCGCGGCGCAGGTCGTCCGCATCCGCTTCCAGCGAGCTCATCCACTCGTCGCGCGCGGTGGCGGCCAGCTCGGCGGCGGCGGTCGGCGTCGCCGCGCGCAGGTCGGCGGCAAAGTCGGCGATGGTGAAGTCGGTCTCGTGGCCCACGCCCGAGATCACCGGCATCGCGGCGGCGTTGATGGCGCGCGCCACCACTTCCTCGTTGAAGCTCCAGAGATCCTCGATCGAACCGCCGCCGCGGCAGACCAGCAGCACGTCGACTTCCCGCCGGCGGGAAGCGGTGGCGATGGCCTCGGCGATCTTCTCGGCCGCGCCCTGGCCCTGCACGGGGGCGGGGTAGAGCACCACCCGCACATGCGGGGCGCGGCGCCGCAGCGCGGTGAGAACGTCGCGCAGGGCCGCTGCCTGGGGACTGGTGACGATGCCGATGGCGCGCGTGAACAGCGGCAGCGGACGCTTGCGCTCCTGGTCGAACAGGCCTTCGTTCGACAGCTTGTCCTTCAGGCGCATGAAGGCTTCGTAGAGGGCGCCGACGCCGGCGCGGCGGATCGCCTCCACGTTGATCTGGTAGTCGCCGCGTGCGCCGTACAGGGTGACCAGGGCGCGCACCTCGACCTTGTCGCCTTCGCGCGGCGTGAAGCCGGCGTACTGGGCACGGCCGCGGAACATCACGGCGCGTACCTGGGCGGCGTCATCCTTCAGCGTGAAATACCAGTGTCCGGACGCCGCGCGGGTGAAGTTCGAGATTTCGCCGCCGATCCACACCAGCGGAAACGAGCGTTCCAGCAGGCGCGCGACCTGCTGGTTGAGCGCGGTGACGGTGAGGACGGGCGGGGCGGCGTAGGCCTGATCGGCGTCGGAGGAAGTCAGCATATGGATGAGCTAAATGGAACTGTCCACAAAAATAGGGCGGCCCGATACGGGCGCCATATCTCAGGGTGTACAACAAATTGTTTTTGTAAACAGTTGATTTTTAATGTTTATTTTGGCTGCCTGATTTCGATGCAGAAACAAAATTTCCTTACGGATCAAAGACTTGTCGAGTCCGGCCGGCACTTGGCCACAATCTTATCCACAGAATCTGTGAGGAAGTGGATAAGCGCTTCGGCGATCCCGCTTGCATAAAAATAAGGCATGCATATGTTTTCTTAAGGCAATCAAGTACTTAGGCTGCTGTTCAGGGCCTTGCTCACATCGTTTTCCACAATTTATGTGCACACCCGGGCTATCCGGGCGGCCAGGGCAGGGTGTTGTGCACAAGCCGGCGCCTGCCTAAAAATTCTGCAGAGATAAATTATCCTTTAAATTCAAATACTTTGATATCGATCAAGCGCCTTGCTCACAATCTTTTCCACAAAATTTGTGAAGAATCCTGCCTGCCTGGGGATGTCCACTGTTTCGCTTCGTCGCGTCGGCGGTATCGGACCGATGTCACGGCATTCCGGCCCTGGCATCGTCAGGGATGGGACTATACCAGCACTGGGAAGCCCCCGGTTCTGCCTAAATTTTAGGCTCAACGAGCTATTTCCTTTGAATTCAAACGCTTAGGCTTGATTGAGTGGCCTTGCTCACATCGTTTTCCACAATTTGTGTGCAAAGACCGGGGCGGTGTGGAGAACCCCATCCTGCCCAAAAAACGGGCTCGGCCATTTTTTCCTTATGAATCAAAGGCTTTACGGCGGGTATTTGCTCTTGCGCACAATTTTGTCCACAAAAAATGTGAAGAAACAGACTCGGCTGAAGGGGCGGAATCCGGTCGCCGCCCTGCTAAATTTTTCATCGGGAAAATTTACCTGATTAAAATCAATAACTTACCTTGTGGAAAGGCTATTTCACACAAATTTATCCACAGAAATTGTGGGCAAGTGTCCTTGTCGCAAGAGGACTTTGTTGCGTATTGGAAATCCCTCGATCAGGGTGCCATGTTTTTACGCATGGAAAAATATCCTTTAAGAATCAAAGAACTTGCCTGTCGGTGGCAGGCTTGCGCACACTTTTATCCACAGAAAGTGTGCAGAACTCTACTTGCCGCAAAGCGGGCAACACGTTACATTGCGGAATTCGTTCACGTATAGTTTTTCTATACACATACGCACCGTTTTCCATTCACCCAGGAGTTCCTTTTGCTCGCCATTCTCCAAGCCGCCGGCTGGCCCATCTGGTTGTTGCTGATTGCCTCGATCATCGCACTGGCGCTGATCATCGAACGCCTGATCTACTTGCGCCGCGAAAAAATCCTGCCGCGCCAGCTGCTCGACGAAGTCATTCAGGTTTATCGCAGCGGCAAGGTTACGCCGGACATCATCGACAAGCTGCAGACCAACTCGCCGCTCGGCGCCGTGCTGGCCGCGGCCCTGCGCAACGTCGACGCCCCGCGCGACGTGATGAAGGAGTCGATCGAAGAGGCGGGCAGGGGCGTGGCCCATGTGCTGGAGCGTTTCCTGACCACCCTGGGCACGATCGCCTCGCTGGCGCCGCTGATGGGCCTGTTCGGCACCGTGGTCGGCATGATCGAGATCTTCGGCGCCCAGAATGCGTCCGGTACCAATCCGGCCCAGCTGGCCCACGGCATCTCGGTGGCCCTGTACAACACCGGCTTCGGCCTGGCGATCGCGATGCCGGCCCTGGTGTTCTACCGCCACTTCCGCGCCCTGGTCGACAGCTTCATCATGGATATGGAGCTGAAGGCCGTGAAATTCGTCGACGTCGTCCACGGTGCCCGCAAATGATGGACTTCCGCCGCGGCCGCAAGCGCGAGGATCCGGAGATCAACCTGATCCCGTTCATCGACGTGCTGCTGGTGGTGCTGATCTTCCTGATGGTCACCACCACCTACAGCAAGTTCACCGAGCTGCAGATCACCCTGCCGACCGCCGACGCCGAGAAGGCGATCGACAAGCCCTTCGAGATCAACGTCACCGTCGATGCCAAGGGTAATTACACTGTGAATAACCTGCCGGTGTCCTTCCACGGCGTGGCCGGCCTCGCCGACGACCTCAAGCGCGCGGCAAGCACCGGCGCGGACGGCCAGCCGCTGGCCAATCCGGTCAAGGACCCGGTGATCATCGTGAATGCCGACCAGTTTGCCATGCACCAGATGGTGATCAATGTGCTGGAAGCGGCGCGCATGGCGGGGTATGACAAGCTGACGTTCGCGGCGCAGACGGGCGGGCAGAAGTAAACACGGCGCCAAGCTACCGTCGTCCCCGCTTTCGCGGGAACGACGTTTATGCGGTAACGCGTATCGTTCCTGATATGGCATCCTCCCTCGAATCAACCCTCACCCGCGCCTGGCTGCGGCGCGGCCCGCTGGCCCTGGCGCTGTGGCCGCTGTCCCTGCTGTTCCGCCTGCTGGCGGCCCTGCGCGCGGGCCTGTTCCGCCTTGGCATCCTGCCATCCGAAGGCCTGCCGGTGCCCGTCATCGTGGTCGGCAATATCTTCATCGGCGGTACGGGTAAAACCCCGCTGACCATCTGGCTGGTCGAGCAGCTGCGCGCAGCCGGCCTGAGCCCGGGCGTGATCTCGCGCGGCCATGGCGGCGATGCCGACAGCGGTCCGCGCGAGGTGCTGGCCGGATCAAGCGCGCGCGAAGTCGGCGACGAACCGCTGCTGATCGCCGCCCGCACCGGCTGCCCGGTGGTGGTGGGGCGCCGCCGCGCCGAGGCGGGCCGCCATCTGCTGGCGCGCCATCCCGGGGTCGACGTGCTGGTGACGGACGACGGGCTCCAGCATTACGCGCTGCGGCGCGACGTCGAGCTGGTGCTGTTCGACGGTCGCGGCGTCGGCAACGGCTGGCTACTTCCGGCCGGGCCGCTGCGCGAGCCGCCTTCGCGCCGCCGAGATTTTACGGTGGTCAATACGCCCGAGCTGACGCCGGCGCTGGCGCTGGCGGTGGGCGGCCGGCCTTACCAGATGCGGCTGGCGGGCGATCATGCCGAGCAGCTCTGCGATCCGGCGCGGCGCCTGCCGCTGGCCGAGCTGGCCGGCGTTGCGGCCGGCAAGCGCGTCGTGGCCGCGGCCGGCATCGGCAATCCGGGACGCTTCTTCGCCATGCTGCGGAATGCCGGCCTGGCGCCGCAGGAGCTGCCGCTGCCCGACCACCACGACTTCCTGGACGATCCTTTCCAGGACCTGGGCGCCGGGCTCATCCTGATTACCGAGAAGGATGCAGTAAAATGTCGGCAACTTGAACACCTGAACAACGACCCGCGCCTGTGGGTCGTCCCGGTCACGGCGCAGATCGACCCTGCGCTGGCCGCTCAAATCGTGGAGAAATGTCGTGGACGCCCGACTGCTTGATATCCTGGTCTGCCCTCTGTGCAAAGGCCCGCTCGAATATGACAAGAAAGCGCAGGAGCTGATCTGCCGCCCGGACCGCCTGGCCTATCCGATCCGCGACGGCATCCCGATCATGTGGGCCGACCAGGCCCGCAAGGTCGAACCGGCCGTCTGAATCGCCTCATGAGCTTCATCGTCATCATCCCGGCGCGCCTGGCTTCGACCCGGCTGCCGAACAAGCCGCTGGCCGACCTCGGTGGCAAGCCCATGGTGGTGCGCGTGGCCGAGCGCGCCAAAGCGTCCGGCGCCGCGCGCATCGTGGTCGCCACCGACCACGCCGACATCCTCGCCGCCTGCGCCGCGCATGGCGTCGAAGCCTGCATGACCGAAGCAAGCCATCCGTCGGGCACCGACCGCATCGCCGAAGTGGCGCGCACCCTCGGCCTGCCCGCCGATGCCGTCGTGGTCAACCTGCAGGGCGACGAGCCGCTGATCGACCCGGCCCTGCTGTCCGCCTGCGCGGCCCGCATCGGCGCCGAGGTGCCGATGGCCACCTGCGCCCATCCGCTGCACGACGCGGCGGACGCCTTCAATCCGAACGTGGTCAAGGTCGTGCTGGACAAGCTCGGCCGCGCCCTCTACTTCTCGCGCGCCACCATCCCCTGGCACCGCGACGGTTTCGCCCAGAACCGCGACGCCTTGCCGGGCGGCTACGTGCCGCTGCGCCACATCGGTTTGTATGCTTACAGCAACGCTTTCCTGCAGCAGTATCCGCAACTGGAACCCTCCCCGCTCGAAACGATCGAAGCGCTGGAACAGTTGCGCGTGCTCTGGCATGGCGTGCCGATCGCGGTCCACGTCACCGACAGCGCCCCTGCGGCTGGGGTAGACACCCCGGAAGACCTGGCGCGGGTACGTTCTTACTTCGCATCTTGATCCTGATGGAAACCATGGCGCTAGCGGTCTGCGCCATGTCAAGCAGACCCTGCGATGGCCCTCCGGCAGTGGCGTCGGGGCCTGCTTTTGTGGTAACTTTCGGATCAAGCTAGTCAAATATGCATCAAACTCGGCCATCAGAAATGATGACCGTCTTCAACACCTTTTAGGAAATCCTTCATGCGTCTCATTCTGTTAGGAGCCCCCGGCGCCGGTAAAGGCACTCAGGCGAATTACATTAAAGAAAAATACAATATTCCCCAGATCTCCACCGGCGACATGCTGCGTGCAGCCATCAAGGCCGGCACCGAGCTGGGCCTGGCGGCGAAGAAGGTGATGGACGCGGGCCAGCTGGTGTCGGACGACATCATCATCGGCCTGGTGAAGGAGCGCCTGAAGGAGGCGGACTGCGCCAACGGTTACCTGTTCGACGGCTTCCCGCGCACCATCGCGCAGGCGGACGCGATGAAGGAAAGCGGCGTGAACATCGACTACGTGCTGGAAATCGACGTGCCGGACGAGATGATCGTCGAGCGCATGACCGGCCGCCGCACCCACCAGCCTTCGGGCCGCGTGTACCACGTCAAGTTCAATCCGCCGAAGGTGGAAGGCCTGGACGACGTCACCGGCGAGCCGCTGGTCCAGCGTGACGACGACCAGGAAGAAACCGTCAAGAAGCGTCTGGCCGTCTACCACAACCAGACCGAAGTCCTGCTCGGCTACTACAACAAGTGGGCGCAGTCGGGCCTGCCGGGTGCGCCCAAGTACCGCAAGATCTCGGGCGTGGGCCCGGTCGAGCAGGTGCGCGAGGCCGCCTTCGCCGCACTGGCTGAATAATCGCTTATCCGGGCGCGCCCGCAGAACGCGGCCGCCCGTTGGCTCCGGATGACGTCGTGCCATCCGTCCAGGTTTTTGGATCAAAGTTCGCATTACTCGCGTAAGTAATAGTAGTACTTGATCGAAGGACAATGGGGGAGGGACGATATGGCATCCACACAGCTGGGCTTCGCCGTCGCATGCGGCGTCATCGCGGTACTTTACGGGCTGTGGTCGCGCAGCTGGGTCCTGCAACAGGATCCCGGCAACGGCCGCATGCAGGAAATCTCGCTGGCCATCCAGCAGGGCGCGTCGGCCTACCTGGCGCGCCAGTACCGCACCATCGCCATCGTCGGCGTGATCCTGCTGGTGCTCATCTTCTTTCTTCTCGGCGGTCTGACCGCGGCCGGTTTCCTGGCCGGCGCCGTGCTTTCCGGCGCCTGCGGCTTCATCGGCATGAACGTCTCGGTGCGCGCCAACGTCCGCACCGCCCAGGCCGCCTCACTCGGACTGGACCAGGCCCTGCACGTGGCCTTCCGCGGCGGCGCCATCACCGGCATGCTGGTGGTCGGCCTCGGCTTGCTCGGGGTCTCGCTGTTCTACTGGCTCCTGGTGGCGCGCGCCGACCCGGCGCTGTCTCTGCATGACACCATCCAGCCCCTGGTCGGGCTGGCCTTCGGCGCCTCGCTGATCTCGATCTTCGCGCGCCTGGGCGGCGGCATCTTCACCAAGGGCGCCGACGTCGGCGCCGACCTCGTCGGCAAGGTCGAGGCCGGCATTCCCGAGGACGATCCGCGCAATCCCGCCGTCATCGCCGACAACGTGGGCGACAACGTCGGCGACTGCGCCGGCATGGCGGCCGACCTGTTCGAGACCTATGTCGTGACGCTGGTGGCGACCATGCTGCTCGGCGCCCTCATGGTGCCGACGATGGGCGGGACGGCGGTGATCTACCCGATGCTGCTGGGCGCGGTGTCGATCATCTCCTCGATCATCGGCTGCTCGCTGGTCAAGAACCGGCCCGGGCACAAGATCATGTCGGCCCTGTACACGGGGCTATGGTGGTCGGCCGGGCTGTCGCTGATCGGCTTTGCCGTGGTCACCTGGCTGGTGTGGCCGGACGACGCCATGCGCTGGCGCATGCTGGGCTGCGCCCTGGTCGGCATCCTGCTGACCGGTTCGATGGTCTACATCACCGAGTACTACACCGGCACCGAGTTCCGCCCGGTGCGCCACATCGCCGAAGCCTCCACCACCGGCCACGGCACCAACATCATCGCCGGCCTGGGCGTCTCGATGAAGGCGACCGCCTATCCGGTGCTGGCGGTCTGCGCCGCGATCCTGCTGGCCTTTGCGATGGCGGGGCTGTACGGCATCGCCATCGCCGCCACCGCCATGCTGTCGATGGCCGGCATCATCGTCGCCCTGGACGCCTACGGGCCGATCACCGACAACGCCGGCGGCATCGCCGAGATGAGCGGCCTGCCGGACAGCGTGCGCGCCGTCACCGATCCGCTCGATGCCGTCGGCAACACCACCAAGGCCGTCACCAAGGGCTATGCGATCGGCTCGGCCGGGCTGGCGGCGCTGGTGCTGTTCGCCGACTACACGCATGCGCTGGAGGCGGGCGGCACCCGCATCAGCTTCGAGCTGTCGAATCCGATGGTGATCGTCGGCCTCTTCATCGGCGGCCTGGTGCCCTACCTGTTCGGGGCGCTGGCGATGGAGGCGGTGGGGCGGGCCGCCGGCGCCGTCGTGGTCGAGGTCAGGCGCCAGTTCCGCGAGATCGTCGGCATCATGGCCGGTACCGGCAAGCCGGAATACGACAAGGCCGTCGACATGCTGACCGCCTCGGCGATCCGCGAGATGGTCCTGCCCTCCCTGCTGCCGGTGGTGGTGCCGGTGGCGGTCGGCATGCTGCTGGGTCCGATCGCCCTGGGCGGCATGCTGATGGGGACCATTGTCACCGGCCTGTTCGTGGCGATCTCGATGACCACCGGCGGCGGCGCCTGGGACAACGCCAAGAAGTACATCGAGGACAATCACTTCGGCGGCAAGGGTTCCGATGCCCACAAGGCGGCCGTCACCGGCGACACGGTCGGCGACCCCTACAAGGACACGGCCGGGCCGGCGGTGAACCCGCTGATCAAGATCATCAACATCGTCGCGCTGCTGCTGGTGCCGCTGCTGCCGGCGGGCGGCGGCTGGCTGGCGGTGACGGAGCCCGGCCTGATGCACCCGGCGGCCGCCGTGGCCGAACGCGCCGTCAGCGTCCCAGCGCCTCTTCCAGGGCCCGTCGCAGCGAATCGCGATCCGAATCACCGCGATAGCGCACGCCGTTAATGAAGAAGGTCGGCGTGCCGGTGGCGCCGTCATGGTGGGCCCGCGCGAGATCCTGCTGGACGCGCGGGCGATGGCGGCGCTCCAGCACTTCGATGCGGAAGCGCTCGATGTCGAGGTCCAGGCTTTCGGCCAGCACGGCCAGGTCCTGCTTGTCCATGACCGTGCGCTGCTGTTCGAACAGCAGGTCGTGCATGTCCCAGAACTTGCCCTGGCTGCCGGCGGCCTCGGCCGCTTCCGCCGCGAGTTCGGCCAGCGGGTGGAAGCCGGCCAGCGGCAGGTGGCGGTACACCAGGCGGATGCTGCCGACCTCGTCCGTCAGGGCGGTCAGGCCGGCATGTGCCCGCGCGCAGTAGGGGCACTGGAAATCGCCATATTCGATCAAGGTCAGCGCGGCATCCTGCGGGCCGCGCACGTGTTCGTCCGTGCCGATGTCGTCTACTCGGTTCATCGATCCTCCTGTGCTTGCGATGGCGGCATCATGGCATGCGCTCAGGATCGCCGCCGTGAGTTTCGGGAAGGAATCAAGAGGAGCGTCGAATCAAAACACGCACATCTTGTCGGCTTCTTCTCTCAGCCACGGCCTGAAATCCGGATGCGCAATCGCAATCAACGCCTGGGCGCGCTGCTTGGCCGACTTGCCGCGCAGCTGGGCCACGCCCCATTCCGTCACCACATAGTTGACGTCGTTCTTGCTGGTGGTGGCGTGGGTGCCGGGCGAGAGCGTCGGCGCGATGCGCGACACCGTGCCGTCCTTGGCGGTCGAAGGCAGCACGATGAAGGACTTGCCGCCGCGCGAGCGGTTGGCGGCGCGCACGAAGTCGACCTGGCCGCCGGTGCCTGAGTAGGGCAGGTGGCCGATGCTTTCGCTGCCGCATTGCCCGAGCAGGTCGACCTGCAGGCTGGCGTTGATCGTCACCAGCTTGTCGTTCTGGCCGGCGATATACGGGTCGTTGGTGAAGTTCGACGGATGCATCTCCAGCATCGGGTTGTGGTGCATGAACTCGTAGAGCTTGCGCGAGCCGAGCGCGAAAGTGGCCACCATCTTGCCCGGCAACAGGGTCTTCCTGCTGTTGTTGACGGCGCCGGATTCGACCAGGGTCAGGATGCCGTCGCCGATCATCTCGGTGTGGATGCCGAGGTCGCGTTTGCCGGTCAGTTGCATCACCACCGCGTCCGGGATGCCGCCGTAGCCGATCTGCAGGGTCGAACCGTCCTCGATGTGTTCGGCCACGAGAAGCCCGATGGCTTCCTGCACCGGGCCGATCTTCGGCAGGCCGACTTCCATGATCGGGTCGTCACTCTCGACGATCGCCGTCACCTGCGACAGATGGACGTGGCACTGGCCATGGGTGAAGGGCACGTTCGGATTCACCTCGAGCACCACCGCGCGCGCCTTGGCCACCGCCGCCATCGTGTAGTCGGCGCCCAGGCTGAGGGCGAAGTGGCCGGAGGCGCTCATCGGTGAGGCCATGGCGAACACGACGTCGGCCGGCATCAGGCCACGTTCGATCAGGGTCGGGATCTCGGAAAAATAGTTCGGGATGAAGTCGCACCAGCCGCCCTGGCCGCCGGCGCGCGAGGCGCCGCCGAAGAACAGCGCCGCGTGGCGCACGTGCGGCCGGCACGCTTTCTCGAAGTAGCCGTACTTGCGCATCGCCAGGATCTGCGCGACCTTGACGTCGTTGAAGCGCCGGTACTGTTCGGATAGCGCGTGCAGCAGGGAAGGGGGCTCGCCGACCCCGGTGGGCACGATGATCATGTCACCGTCGAGCAAGTGATCGAGGGCGTCGAGGGCGCTGCCGCGTTTCGACTGGTACATCTCCTGCAGAGTCTGCATTGCCGTCTCCTGTCGTTATCCTGTGGTGCCGTATTCCTGTCCAGCATAGCAGGCTAGGCCCGGATGCTGACAGGGAGTTGACGGCCTGCTACAGTGAAAGAGTTTTAATTCGACAATTTTTGGAGACGGAGAGCGCATGAAACGGGTAACTGGCATCGGTGGCATTTTCTTTAACGCAAAGGACCCGGTGAGCTTGCGTGCCTGGTACAAGCAACACCTCGGCATCGACGTCATGGACTGGGGCGGCACGGCCTTCAGCTGGAGCGACGAAGAGGGCAAGCCGACCGGCGGCATGACGGTCTGGTCGATCAACGCATCGGACACCACGCTGTACGCGCCCAGCACTGCGCCCTTCATGATCAATTACCGGGTTCATGAGCTGGCCGCGCTGCTGCAGGCCCTGCGCGACGAGGGCTGCCAGGTGCTCGACAAGACCGAGGACGGCGAGTACGGCAAGTTCGGCTGGGTCATCGATCCCGAGGGCAACAAGGTCGAGCTGTGGGAGCCGCCGCCCGGCCAGTAATTCCTGTCATGCAGGCGCGCGCCTGCCGTCACTGCGCGCGCCGATAATGGCCTCATCCAGCCAATCGAGGTGAGCCATGAATCAGATCGGAATATGCGGCGCGTTGGCGCTGTCCGCGCTGCTTGTAGGCACGGTCCCGGCGGCCCAGGCGCGCCAGTCCCAAGTCCAGCCCCAGGTCGAGAGTCCGCAGCAGACGCGGCAGGCCCAGGAAGCCAGGCAGCAGGCCGAATCCTATTTGCGCAAGGAGGAGAGCGCCGCCACCGGGGCCCGGACCCAGAGCACCGACCGGGCCAACCAGGATGCCGGCGTGGCCGACGAGGCGGCCGGCCACAGCGATGCCGCCCGGCCCGCGCGCAGTACGACTCCGAACGCGGCGCCGCCCTCGACGCTGCCGAGCGGTAACCAGGGACCCAGCTACGGTCCAGTCCTGAACCCGCGCCAGCCGCAGACCGCCGATCCCACGCGCAAGGACCCGGCCGAGGTGCATGACGAGACCGACAGCCTGACCCGCCAGGCCCCGCCCCAGCAGTCGCAGCAGCCGCGCCAGAAGCAGCAGAAGCAGTCGAGCCGGACCCAGCGCCGCCGCGAAGCCTGGCAGCCGGCCGGTCCGCTGGCGCCGCGTCCGCTGGATGGCGGCGAGGCGGCGGCGATCGGCTATGGCGCGGTGCCGGTGCCGGCGCCCGCCATGGCGCCCGAGCCCGTGGTGCCGAGTTCGGCGCCGCTGAATTCCTGCGTCGGCGGAGCCTGCCGCGACGCCGCCGGCGGCACCTACAACCTCGGCCCCACCGGCGCCGGCGTCAGCAGCAGTGGGCGCCCCTGCACCCGCATCGGCACGACCGTTCAATGCTTATAAACATGGCGCTGATCGCTGAAGCTCGCTACAATCCAGGAGTTGACGTTTACGTAAACGTTACTCGATTTACTCGAAACTGGAGGAGACAGCAGCATGCAGATTCAGAACAATGTATTCATCGTGACCGGCGGCGCGTCCGGCCTGGGCGCCGCGACTGCGCGCATGATCGTGGAAGCCGGCGGCATGGTCGTGCTGGCCGACGTGCAGCTTGACGCCGGCGAGAAGCTGGCCGCCGAACTCGGCAATGGCAAGGCGCGCTTCGTGAAGTGCGACGTGACCCTTGAGGCGGACGGCATGGCCGTCGTCGAGGCCGCCACCGCGATGGGCACGGTCCGCGGCCTGGTCAACTGCGCCGGCGTGGCGCCCGCCATCAAGACCGTCGGCAAGGACGGCCCGCACCCGCTGGACGCCTTCCAGCGCGCGATCAACATCAACCTGGTCGGCACCTTCAATATGTGCCGCCTGGCGGCCGACGCCATGGGCAAGACCGACGCTCTGGAGCACGGCGAGCGCGGCGTCATCATCAACACCGCCTCGGTCGCGGCCTTCGACGGCCAGATCGGCCAGGCTGCCTACGGCGCCTCGAAGGCCGGCGTGGCCGGCATGACCTTGCCGATGGCGCGCGACCTGTCGCGCAGCGGCATCCGCGTGATGACCATCGCCCCGGGCATCTTCGAGACCCCGATGCTGATGGGCATGCCGCAGGAAGTGCGCGATGCGCTGGGCAAGATGGTGCCGTTCCCGCAGCGTCTCGGCATGCCGGGCGAGTACGCCCACCTGGCCAGGACCATCATCGAAAACACCATGCTGAATGGCGAGACGATCCGCCTGGATGGCGCGATCCGGATGCAGCCGAAATAATCGGCAGAGGATAGTCAGGCGCGGACTTGCCGTGAGCAACTTGCTTATTTGATGTAGGATGCTCCGTGATATCGGGCGTGCGGGTCGACAACACCTTCGGCTGCACGCCCTGTTTTTTCCGGAGAACCGAATGAAGTTGAAGTCGAAGCTGATCGTCCTCGCGGCCGTCCTGGCCAGCATCCAATTCCCTGTCCTCGCCCAGGATTCACTCCAGCGCGCACCCGAAGCCGCCACCGGCTACCAGCAGAAGTCCGGCTGGGCCGCGCGCAACTACATGGTCGCGGCCGCCAATCCGCTGGCGGTCGAGGCCGGCTACGAGATGCTGAAGCAGGGCGGCACGGCGATCGACGCCGGCATCGCGACCCAGCTGGTGCTGACCCTGGTCGAGCCGCAATCCTCGGGCATCGGCGGCGGCGCCTTCCTGATGTACTACGACGGCAAGAAGGTGCAGGCCTTCGACGGCCGCGAGACCGCGCCATCGAAAGCCGACGAGCACCTGTTCCAGCATCCGGACGGCAGCCCGCTGTCGCGCACCGAGGGCATCGTCGGCGGCCGTTCGACCGGCGCGCCGGGCGTGCTGCGCATGCTGGCCCTGGCCCACAAGCAGCATGGCAAGCTGCCCTGGAAGACCCTGTTCGGGCCGGCGATACGCCTGTCCGAGAACGGTTTCAAGGTCAGCCCGCGCCTGCACCAGCTGCTGGCCGGCGACGCCTGGATTCGCAAGGATGCGGCCGCGCGCGCCTATTTCTACGGCCCGGACGGCAAGCCCTGGCCGGTCGGCCACGTCCTCAAGAATCCGGCGCTGGCGCTCACCCTGCGCGAGATCGCCGAGGGCGGCGCCGACGTCTTCTACCAGGGGCGCATCGCGCGCGACATCGAAGCCAAGGTCAAGAGCCACCCGACCAATCCGGGCCTGCTCACCGCCGCCGACATCGCCGCCTACCAGCCCAAGTTGCGCGAGCCGGTCTGCAGCGACTACCGCGCCTACACGGTCTGCGGCATGCCGCCGCCATCCTCGGGCGGCATCGCCGTGGCCCAGATGCTGGGCATGTTCGAAACCCGCGACATGAAGGCGCTGGCACCCACCAACGGCATCCCGAACGCCGACGCGGTGCACCTGTTATCGGAAGTCGGACGCCTGGCCTATGCCGACCGCGACCGCTACGCCGCCGACACCGACTTCGTGCCGCTGCCGGGCCGAGGCATTCCGGCCCTGCTGGACAAGAACTACCTGGGCAAACGCGCAAGCCTGATCGGGCCACGCTCGATGGGCAAGGCCGAGGCGGGCAATCCGCCGGGCGTGGAAATGGCCTGGAACTGGGGCCTGGACAATTCGATCGAGGCGCATTCGACCTCGCATATCGTGGCCGTCGACCAGTATGGCGCCGGTCTGTCGATGACCACCAGCGTCGAGGATGCCTTCGGCTCGCGCCAGATGGTCGACGGCTTCATCCTCAACAACCAGCTGACCGACTTCTCCTTCGATTCGCGTGACGCCAGCGGTCCGATCGCCAACCGGGTCGAGCCGGGCAAGCGTCCGCGCAGCGCGATGAGCCCGACCATCGTCTTCGACAAGAAGACCGGCCGCTTCGTCGAGGCGATCGGTTCGCCTGGGGGACCGCTGATCATCAACTATGTGGCCAAGGTCCTGGTCGGCACCCTCGACTGGGGTCTCAACGTGCAGGAGGCGATCGCCTTGCCGAACTTCGGCAGCCGCAACGGCCCGACCGAGCTCGAAGCGGGGCGCTTCCCGCTTGCCACGATCGAGCAGCTGAAGGCGCGCGGCCACACGGTCCGCGTGTTCGACCAGAACTCCGGCCTGCACGGCATCGAACGCATGGACATCCATGGCGTGCCGCTGTGGTTCGGCGGCGCCGACCCGCGCCGCGAAGGTGTGGCAAAAGGCGACTAAAACGATAGCAAAAGTGTATTTATCCAACAAAGGGGCGGCAGACTTTGCTACCCTTGCTTTGTGGATACTAAACATGACCTGGTAGGGCGCTCGCTGCAGCGCCTTTGCGCGTTGCTGCTGCTGACGCTGGCCTGCCTGCTGGGCGGGACGGCGTTCGCTGCGCCGACCCCGACCTTGCGCTTCGAACACCTGTCGGTGGACGACGGGCTGGCCCAGGAATCGGTGCTGGCCATCGTCCAGGACCGCGACGGCTTCATGTGGTTCGGCACCCAGTCCGGCCTGTCCCGCTACGACGGCTACCGCTTCACCAACTTCCGCAACGTGGTTGGCGATCCGAGCTCGCTGGTCAACAACTGGGTGCGCGTGCTCTACGTCGACCACAAGGGGCGGCTGTGGATCGGCACCGACGGCGGCCTCGCCCTCTACCATCCGGACAGCGGCAGCTTTTCCAGCTATCTGCCGGACGAGCCGGCCAAGCGCGGCAACGGCAACCGCCACATCCGCGCCATTGCCGACGACGGCAAGGAAGGCTTGTGGCTGGCCACCAGCGACGGCCTGCAGCACTTCGACATCGCCAGCAAGCGCTTCGCCACCTGGCACCACGTGCCCGGCGTGGCCGACAGCCTGGCATCCGACAATCTGAGCTCGCTGGCGCTGGATCCCGGCGGCCGGCTATGGGTCGGCACGGCGAACGGGCTGGACAGCATCGAGCCGGACCTGATGCGCTTCAACCACCACCGCTCGCCGCAGGGCGGCAAGTTCGACGTGGTCCAGGCCCTGCTGCTGGACGCCAGCCACCGCCTGTGGATCGGCAGCATGGGCGGCCTGGAACGCCGCGCACTGGATTCCAAGGGCCAGGGGCAGGGCGGGGCGGAAGCGCTCACCCTGTTCGGCGTGGCGAACGGCATGCCGCCTGGCGAGGTCAGCGCGCTCTACCAGGACGGCGAGCGCCAGGTCTGGGTCGGCACCCACGATAGTGGCCTGTACCGCTGGCTGCCGGCGGCCGGCCGCTTCGAGAACCATCCGCACCGCATTACCGACAACTTCAGCCTGGGCGACAACCAGGTGTCGGCCCTGTACAGCGACCGCGTCGGCACCTTCTGGACCGGCACCTGGTATGGCGGGGTCTCGCGCGCCGACCTCGGCGGCGGCGGTTTCGCGCGCATCGTGCGCGGTCCCGACCTGCCGATCACCCTCAACGACAACAAGGTGCGCGGCATCGTCGCCGACGCCGGCGGCAAGCTGTGGCTGGCCAGTAACGGCGGTCTGCACCACTTCGATCCGCTCACCCGCCAGGAAAAGACCTGGCGCCTGGCGCCGGGCGAGGCCGGGCTGTCGGGTAACGCGATGGCCACCGCGGTGGCCGTCGACCGCGACGGCAGCCTGTGGATCGGCGCCCGCAACGGCCTGGTCCACCTGGACCCGAAGAGCGGCCGCCTGACGCGGCGCACGCTGTCCGCCAGCGACGCCAACGCCAACTTCGTGCGCAACCTGATGGTGGCGCGAGACGGCGTGCTGTGGATCGCCACCCGCGGCGGCCTGCACCGGCTGGATCCGAAGAGCGGCAAGCTGGTCACCTACCAGCACAACCCGGCCGAGGGCGCCAGCCTGGCCGACAACATCGTGCGGCCGATGCTCGAGGACCGCCAGGGCCGGATGTGGGTCGGCACCTTCGACGGCCTCGACCTGCTCGACCGCGCGACCGGCAAGTTCCGTCACTTCCGCCACGATCCGGCCGACATCACCAGCCTCAGCCACGACGAGGTGCATTACCTGCTGGAAGACCACCTGGGCGACCTGTGGGTCGGCACCGCGGTCGGCCTGAACAAGATGGTGGTGGGCAGCGACGGCACCCCGCGCTTCCAGCGCTACACCAGCCGCGACGGCATGCACGACGACGCCGTGGCGGCCATGCTGGAAGACCAGGACGGCCAGATCTGGGTCAGCACCTCGAGCAATATCGCGCGCCTGGATCCGGTCAGCGGCAGCTGGCGCAACTACGACGCCGCCGACGGCACCATCGAGGGCGCCTATTTCGACGCCTCGGCCCTGCGCGCGCCCGACGGCACCCTCTACTTCGGCGGCAACAACGGCATCACCGCCTTCCACCCGCGCGCCCTGCACGACAACCTGATCGCGCCGCGCGCCGTGATCACCGGCATGCAGATCTTCGGCGCGCCGGTGCACAAGAGCCATCCGGGCCTGGCGTCCTGGCCGCTGGAAAGCGCGAAAGGCATCACGCTGACCGCGGAAGACACCGTGTTCACGCTGGAGTTCTCGGCGCTGCACTTCGCGGCCCCGCAGCGCAACCGCTTCGCCTACCGCCTGCTCGGCTTCGACCACGACTGGATCGCCGCCGATGCCGGCAAGCGCTTCGCCACCTACACCAACCTCGACCCGGGCGAGTACACCTTCCAGGTGCGCGCCGCCAACAAGGACGGGGTCTGGAGCGACGCCCCTGCCTCCTTCAAGATCACGGTGCTGCCGCCGTACTGGAAGACCTGGTGGTTCCGCGGCGTGGTGGTCCTGCTGGTGCTGGGCATCGGCTATGGCGTGTTCCGCATCCGCGTGGACGGCCTGCGGCGCCAGAAGGAGCTGCTTGAGCTGCAGGTCAGCGCGCGTACCGAGCGCATCGAACAGCAGAACCGCCAGCTGGAGCGCCAGACCGCCGAGCTGCGCGAGCAGCAGCGCCAGGTCCGCCGCCGCACCGACGAGCTGGCGCGCGCCAACGGCGCCCTGCAGGAGAACGAGGAGCGCCTCTATCTGGCCAAGCAGCGCGCCGAGGACGCCACGCGCCAGAAGTCCGAGTTCCTGGCGAACATGAGCCACGAGATGCGCACTCCGCTGGCCGGCGTGATCGGCATGCTCGGCTTCGCCTTGCGCGACGGCCAGCTGAAGGACACGACCCGCGAACAGATCCTGCGCGGCCAGGCCAATGCCCAGTCGCTGCTGGCGATCATCAACGACCTGCTGGATTTCTCGAAGATCGAGGCCGGCAAGCTGACCACCGAGAACATCGACTTCGCCCTCGACGAAACCATTGGCCACGTGGTCACCCTGTTCGAGGAGCAGGCCGGCGCCCACAGCGTGGGCTTCGCGGTCCGCCTGGACGACGACCTGCCGCGCTTCGTGGTGGGCGATCCGACCCGGCTGCGCCAGATCCTGGTCAACCTGGTCGGCAACGCCTTCAAGTTCACCGAGAGCGGCACCGTGACCGTGCGGGTCGAGCGCCGTCCCGAGGACCAGGTCGACGCGCCGGGACGCAACATGATCCGCTTCTCGGTCGAGGACACCGGCATCGGCATCGAGGCCGATGCGCTGCCGCGCCTGTTCCAGAAATTCGAGCAGGCCGATGCCGGCACCACCCGGCGCTACGGCGGCACCGGCCTGGGACTGGCGATCTGCCGCCAGCTGGTCGAACTGATGGACGGGACGATCGGCGCCGCCAGCACGCCGGGCAGGGGCTCGACCTTCAGCTTCGTGCTGCCGCTGGCCGACGGCGTGCAGCCACCGGTGGTGGCGCAGGTGGCGCGCGAGCCGCATACCCACCGCCTGCGCGTGCTGTGCGCCGAGGATTACCCGACCAACCAGATCATCGCGCGCATGATGCTGGAAGAGCTGGGCCACCAGGTCGACGTGGTCGAGAACGGGCTGCTGGCGGTGGCGGCCTGCGCCCGCACCCGCTACGACCTGATCCTGATGGATGGCCGCATGCCAGATATGGACGGCGCCACCGCCACCCGCCTGATCCGCGCCGGCGGCCCGATGGAGGCGCCGGTGCTCGACCAGCACCTGATGATCGTCGCCCTCACCGCCAACGCCAGCGAGGAAGACCGCTCGCGCTACCTGGCCTGCGGCATGGACGCCTTCCTCACCAAGCCGATCGACGACATCCAGCTGCACTTCCACCTGAGCCGCGCGATCGAGCGCCAGTTGCAGCGCGGGATCGAGCTGCAGCCGATGGTGCCGCCCGAGGTGCGCGCGCCGGCCGCCAAGCCGACCACGGCCGAGCTGGACGCCATGTTCGGCGTGTCCAGCGGGCCGGCGCTGCCGGACCCTTCGGCGCCGGTCGGCATCTCGCCGAAGTTCGGCCGCCGTGCCGGCGACATGATGGGCAAGATGCGCACCGCCTTCGCCGCCGACCTGCCGCGCCGCCGCAGCGAGCTCGACGCGGCGCTGGAAGCCGGCGACACCGAAGCCTGCGGCCGCTTGCTGCACGGCATGCGCGGCAGTGCAGGCTACCTGGGCGAGGCCAAGCTGCATCGCTTGTGCACCGAACTCGAGAGCGAAGCCGACGCCGGCCGGCTGGACGAGGTGAGGGCGCGCCTGCCCGAGCTGTTGGCCATGCTGGCGCGCTTCGAGGAAACCACGGCCTGAATCGTGCGCGCCCGGGCACTGGGTATAATTTGCTTAAGAACAATAGCGGAGACGCGATGAAGGTCTTGATTGTCGATGACGACGTGGTGTCGCGCATGATGCTGATGCACATGATCGACAGCGCCGGCAGCTACGAGGTACTGGAAGCCGAGGACGGCGAGGACGCCTGGCGCCAGCTCGACGCCGGCGTCGATCCGGCGATGCTGTTCTGCGACCTGCGCATGCCGCGCCTGTCCGGCATGGAGCTGCTGGCCCGGGTCAAGGCCGACGAGCGCTTTGCCGGCCTGCCTTTCGTGCTGGTCTCGGCCGCCGGCGACGGCGCCACCATGGAACAGGCGATCGGCCTGGGCGCCGACGGCTACATCGTCAAGCCCTTCGACGCCGGCAAGGTGCGCGGCTACCTGGACAGCCTGGCCCGGCAGCAAGAGCAGGCGCACGAAAGCCCGGACGCCACCATGGAAAGGCTGGGCATCGACGCCTCCCGCCTGCTGCTCTACCTGGGCGGCCTGCAGCGCCAGCTGGCGAGCGCCGGCGCCGAGGTCGAGCGCCTGCTGGGCGCCGGCCAGTTCGACGCCGTCCGCGCCCACCTCGCGCGCCTGGCCGAAGGCTGCCGCACCCTCGGCCTGCTGCACGCCGCCGCCGCGCTGGAGACCCAGGCCGCACTGCCGCTGGCGGGCGCCGCCCTCGCACGCGAACTCGCAACTGCCGGCGCCGCGGTGCAGCGCAAGATCGAGGCGGCGCGCCGCTTCGCTCCCCTGTAAGGGGCGTCACCGCACAGAGCGAGACCGCAAGCCTGTGCCAATTGCGCGCCGCCCGGCCATTGTTTCTTATTACAATCGGCCGGATGAGCGCTTCAAGATGGACAGGACGGTGACTTCTTCTTTCGGCTTCCTCACGGGCGGCGGCCTGATGGGCGAACACATAGCCGCGCACGACTGGTCGGCGACGCCGCTGGGACCGATACCGTCCTGGCCGTCCGCCCTGCGCATCGCGCTGGGCAGCGTCCTCAATTCCAAGTTCCCGAATTTCCTGTGCTGGGGCCCTGAGCTCATCAGTTTCCATAACGACGCCTACCTTCCCATCCTGGGCCTGAAGACGGCGCTCGGACGCCCTTTCCGCGAGGTCTGGGGCGAAGCCTGGGACACGGTCGGTCCGATCGCCGAGCGCGCCTGGGCGGGCGAAGCCTGCTATTTCGAAGACCTGCCGGTGACCAGCACCCGCCTCGGCTATCCGGCCCAGCATCACTACAGCTTTTCGTACAGCCCGGTGCGCGACGAGGACGGCCAGGTGGCCGGCATCCTGTGCACGGTGATCGAAACCACCGGCAAGGTGCGCGCGATCGACGAGCTGCGGCGCCTGAACGACAGCCTGAGCCACCAGGTAGCCGCCCATGCCGCCGACCGCGACCGCCTGTGGCGGATCTCGCCGGACGTGATGGCGGCGGCCTCGCTGGCGACCGGGCGCTTCCTGACCGTCAACCCGGCCTTCACCGAAGCCTTCGGCTGGAGCGCCGAGGAGGCGATCACCCGGCCCTTCATGGAGATGGTGCATCCGGACGACCGCGAGGACGTCGCCGTCCACATGGGCATCCTGGCCCAGGGCACGCCCCTGGTCGGTTACCAGACACGGGTGCTGCACAAGAACGGCTCGCATCGCTGGGTGCAGTGGACGCTCTCGCCGGAGGGCGAGCTGCTGTACGGCGTGGCGCGCGACATCACGGCCGAGAAGCAGCAGGCCGACGCCCTGCGCCAGGCCGAGGAGGCGCTGCGCCAGTCGCAGAAGATGGAAGCGGTGGGCCAGCTGACCGGCGGCCTGGCGCACGACTTCAACAATATGCTGGCGGGCGTGGCCGGCCACCTGGAGCTGATGAAGCTGCGCCTGCGCATGGGCCAGACCGGCGACCTGCCGGCGCGCATCGACGCCGCCCTCGGCGTGACCCAGCGCGCGGCCTCGCTCACGCACCGCCTGCTGGCCTTCTCGCGCCGCCAGGCCCTCGACCCGAAGCCGACCAGCGTGAACGCCCTGGTGATGTCGATGGTCGACCTGGTCAAGCGCTCGTCAGGACCCTCGATCACCCTGCGCACCCAGCTGCATTCGGCCCCGTGGACCACGCTGTGCGACCCGAACCAGCTGGAGAGCGCGCTGCTGAACCTGGCCAACAACGCGCGCGACGCCATGCCGGAAGGCGGGGTGATCGTGATCGAAACCGAGAATGCGGTGATCTCGCCACTGCAGGCGGGCCGCTACGGCGACCTGAAGCCCGGCGAATACGTGCTGGTGACGGTGCGCGACAGCGGCGCCGGCATGCCGCCGGACGTGCTGGCGCGCGCCTTCGATCCCTTCTTCACCACCAAGCCGATGGGGCAGGGCACCGGACTCGGGCTGTCGATGGTGTACGGCTTCGCGCGCCAGTCGGGCGGCCATGTGCGCATCGATTCCATGCCGGGGAAGGGCACCGAGGTGCGCATGCTGCTGCCGCGCCTGGTCGCCGAAGCGCCGCAGCCGGAAGTGGCGGATGGCGATGCCCCGCTGCCGGCCGCCAGTCGCAAGGGCACGGTGCTGGTGGTCGACGACGAGGCCGAGATCCGCTGCGTGATGGCAGAAGTCCTGCGCCTGCAGGGCTATACGGTGATGGAAGCGGCCGATGCGCCCCAGGCCCTGCGCCAGCTGCAGGAGCGCGTCCGCGGCGGGCGCCCGGACATGCTGGTGACCGACATCGGCCTGCCGAACGGCATGAACGGCCGCCAGCTGGCCGACCAGGTACGCATGCTGTGGCCGCAGATCCCGGTGCTGCTGGTGACCGGTTACGCGGAAAGCACGGTGATGCGCAACGACACCCTGCCGGCGCAGATGGAACTCCTGACCAAGCCCTTCGCGATGACGGCGCTGGTCAAGAAAGTGGGCGCCATGCTGGGGGCGGGGACCGGCGCCAGTGTCAGCAGCGGCGCGAACTCCGGCGCCGCCGATGAGGTGCCGGCCTGATTACTTCTTCGGCGGCGGCACCGGATTGATTTCCTGCGACCAGACCACGGCGGCGATCTTCCAGCCCTTCTCGGTGCGCACCAGCTGCCAGCTTTCCTTGCCCCAGTTGCGGCGGTAGCTGCCGTCCAGGAAGCTGTAATCGAACCACACCTGGGCGACTTCGCCATCGGTGTCGATGCGGACGTTGGAGAAGGTCTCCTCGGCCGGCATCGGTGCTTTGGCGACCATCTCGATGAACGCGCGCGGCGTGCTGCTGAAGAACTTCTTCCATTCATGGCCTATGGGTTTCGAGGAAAGCAACTTGAACGGCAGGGTTGCTTTTAAGGGAAACAGCAATTCATATGAGATAGATCAACGCCCCCTACGTACGCTGCAATATCGTCAAGAACTACGCTTCGGGCTGCTTAGCACAATTGGCCGCGTAGTTCTTGAGGTAGGACAAAGCTACTAAGGAGTTTGAGATGGATCATGCAAATATGAGCAGAAGAGCGTTTCTGGAGCGCTCTGCGCTCGCCCTGGGCGCAGCCGCTGCGCCGATCGAGTTGTTCGGGCAGACCCTCCTGACGGTTCGTCCCGAGTGGCAGGCATTTAAGATTACGCCACAATATGACTCGTTGTTGAAAGCCGTCAGGCTGATGAAAGCGAATACGAATGCCGGCAGTCCGAATAGCTGGACGTATTGGACCAATATTCACGTTAGTAAATGCCCGCACAGCCTTCCATATTTCCTCGCATGGCATCGCGGCTACATCTACTATTTCGAGCGCCAATTGCGCGCCGTTTCCGGAGACAGCAAGCTGGTCCTCCCATACTGGGATTACTATACCTATGCCCAACTTCCGGCCGAGTTCACGAACCCGAGCACCGATAATCCTCTTTATGTCGAGCGGGTGAACACGAATGTCCTGCAGGCTTTGAGCATGGCGGCCTTTGACAGCACGGTGACTAATTTCCAGGAAGGTAAGTCGCAGGCATTCGAACCGATCTTCGAGAGTGCTCCGCACAATCAACTCCATAACCTCATCGGCAACGCGATGGCGGACATGGTTTCGCCCAACGATCCCATTTTCTGGCTCCACCACGCGAACGTCGACAGAATATGGGTGTCATGGGTCGCTGCCGGCGGTGGGCGCAAGATGCCGGCGCTGACCAATTCCTATTGGTCGGGGAAGCACGTGTATACGAGTTCCCTGAGCATGCTCAGGACACAAACCTACAGTACTCGAACCACACTGGCCTACCGCTATCAGAACGAAACCATGCCGACCAAGCTGCCTCTGGCCCAGGTGGAAAGCGACAGGCAGAATGCACGGCTGTTCCGCGTGCAGGCAACCATGGATAGCCTGCCCGCCACGATGCCATCCGTGGGTTCGTTTCGGATTTCCCCGCCGCACCAGACCAGCGACACGAGCTTCGCGCTGGGCGGTGCGCTGGATGTCGGGCTCGCCGAGCGTTCGGTGAGCGTACAGTTACCTGTCAGCGCGGAACACGGCCGGGCACTGGCCGACATCGCAAAAGGGAACCCGGCACGCATCGCCGGGGTAGCGAAGACTTACCGGTCGGCGCATATCGTGCTGGATGCCATCGAACTGTCCGAATTGGGAGAGAAGGGTGGCTATTTCTACAAGATCTATTTGAACATTCCTTCAAGCAATCGCTCGTCTGGCAATACGCGCAGCGTCTACCTCGGTACGCTTGGCGCTTTCGAGATTCATGCTGCGACTCATCACGGCAGCGGACATGGTCCTGTGCGTCTTCGCTACAAGATAAAGCAGGCAATCGGCGGCGCTACAGTCACCGAGATCGGCATGATGTCGCTATCGTTCGTGCGGGTTAGCGGCAGTGATACCAAGAACGGCGGAGCGATCGGCATTGGGGAAGTGCGGGTGGAAGCCGACGACGACGATTCTTAATGCCGGCATAAGGCTGGATCCAGCAGTTCCGGCACTTTGCTCAAGTGCAGGAGTGGCTCCGTAAATCATGTGCTTCGGAAGTGAACAACGCGGCAATCAAATGAGGATTGCGCGAATAAAAGGTGGACTCGATACATTCAATGCCATGCTTGATAAAGCTGCGTCCATGTTTCGAGTCCCGAGTATCCAACGCCCAATATTCGTAATGTCGATATGGTTCTTATCGCAGTGTATTCTGGAATAAGAACGACGCCGCAAGGTTCTCTATCGTCCAGGGGCGCGGTGCGGAAGCAGGGTCCCTGGCCGCTCGGTTCTTGTTTATTTCATTGTAAATAAATAAATGTTGGCGAATAAGGTTAGCTATACGAATGAGTGGGTGTGAATTCGGTTTTCCAGGTAAAAATAATAAACGGAATGTCGTAATCGGGGATGCGGATGGATTAGGGCAATGCATGCGGAAATCTTTTGAACTGGATCGGCAGTTAAATCACGCAAACGCCAAATATGACGATTGTCTTGCTTGTTCATTATTTATGGTGTGTTGTTCAATATTGAAAGGAAAGAAGTGTAAAAATATGGGCCTATAAAACAACAGTGTTTTTATTGACACACCAAGGGTGCGATCGATTACATTATCAGTTGAGTCCGCTGTTTGACTAGTGGTAGTTGAACGGGAAGCTTATTTATCATGGTGAAATTTGTGTGAGATAAGTGAGGCCGCCGATCAGTTGCTATTGCGGTGTAAAGAACTGTTCAGAAGAAATAAAAAAGAAAGGCTCCTGAAAATGATTAATGTAGTCGTGGCAAGTAGCCTGTCCTTGCTTCGTGAGGGCATGAAATCGCTTCTTTTACGACATAAGGACATACGAGTGGCTGCGGAAGTTGCTTATATGGAAGACGCCTTGGCAGCCGATGCGGCCGTTAAGAATGGCGTTGCAGTCATCCTGGCACCCTTGCAGTATCGTGATGAAAATAGTGCAGCGCTGGCCTCCTCCGAATGGAAGCATCGGCGTCTGATCACTGTGACCTTGGGAGATGACATTGTTACGGTGCAAGCGGCCCTGCAGATGGGGGCCAGGGGAATCTTATATAAAAGTTGCACGCCGGATAATATTTTGAATGCTATCCGTATCGTGGCAGAGAATCAGTTTTATGTCGCAAAAGAAATAGCAACACTCATTGCGACAAATTTGAAGTCGTTCAGTGCAATGAATGCCTTCGTTCACTTGACACAACGTGAGTTGGAAATACTAAAGCGTATTGCGATCGGCAGAAGAATGTCGACGATCGGTCGGGAATTGGGAATCAGTTCAAAGACAGTGAGTTCGCACAAGGCAAATATTTTGGATAAGCTGGCCCTGACATCCGACTCGGAACTGGTTCTGTATGCCATGGAAAACGATCTGTTCGATCTATTAGTCGATCACACTAAACGTAAAAAGACAGTCGCCAAGAGGACACAATTCAGAAATGGCATGAACGCCATAGGGCAAAGCGTGATCTTCACGAAGGACTGTCATGAAATCGAGTCCGGTACAAGAACTCATCGACGACATCGTATCGGGAGTGTATCCGGACCCGAAGTCGATTCGTGAACGCTATGTTCTGACGCAATCCCTGCTTCTGCTGGTATTTTTTGCAAAACGCAAACCAGATAAACAAGGGGATCGCTCGACAGCGTTGATGAGAGCAGCCATCAAGAAGATGATGGAGCATCCGGATACGTGAAGATGGTCCCCCCGACAGGAATCGAACCTGTATCTCACGCTTAGGAGGCGCGCGTACTATCCATTGTACTACGGGGAGGACTCAGCGGTTCGGCGAGCGGACCCTGAGAAACAGGCCGGAATCGTGAACCGACCGCAATTATAGCCGATGATCCAGACAATATTGGAAGTTCGGTCCCGCCAGTCGGTACAATGCGTCTTTCCCTCATTGCTGCACACGATCATGGCTGTCATCTCCCTCACTTCCGCGCAACTGGCCTTCGGCCACGTCGCCCTGCTCGACCATGCCGATTTTTCCCTGGAGGCCGGCGAGCGCGTCGGTCTCATCGGCCGCAACGGCACCGGTAAATCCTCGCTGCTGAAGATCATTTCCGGGCGCTCGAAACTCGACGACGGCCTGCTGGTCATGCAGCAGGGCCTCAAGATCGCCTACGTCGAACAGGAGCCGGTGTTCGATCCGGCCATGACCGTGTTCGATGCCGTCGCCGGCGGCATGGGCGAGCAACAGGCGATGCTGGCCGAGTATGAATCGCTGACCGGACAGTTCGGCCAGGGCAACGACGACGCGCTCATGGAGCGCATGCACGAGTTGCAGCACAAGCTCGATGCAAGCGATGCCTGGAACATCGGCAACAAGGTCGAGACGACCCTGGACCGCCTCGGCCTGAAGGGCGATGCGCAGATGGGCACGCTGTCCGGCGGGATGCAGAAGCGGGTCGCGCTGGCGGTGGCGCTCGTATCTGCGCCGGACGTGCTGCTGCTGGACGAGCCGACCAACCACCTCGACTTCAGCTCGATCCAGTGGCTGGAGGGCCTGCTGCGCGAGTACCGCGGCTCGGTGCTGTTCATCACCCACGACCGCCGCTTCCTCGACAACGTCGCCACCCGCATCATCGAGCTCGACCGTGGCCGCCTGCTGTCCTTCCCGGGCAACTTCAGCAAGTACCAGGAGCGCAAGAAGGAATTGCTGGCGATCGAGGAAATCGAGAATGCCAAGTTCGACAAGGTGCTGGCCCAGGAAGAGGTGTGGATCCGCAAGGGCGTGCAGGCGCGCCGCACCCGCGACGAAGGCCGCGTGCGCCGCCTCGAAGCCCTGCGCCTGGAGCGCGCCGCGCGCCGCGACCAGCAGGGCCAGGTGCGGCTCGACGTCGGCTCCGGCGAACGCTCCGGCAAGATCGTGGCGGAGCTGGAAAACGTCTCCAAGTCCTACGGCGAGAAAGTGATCATCGAAGGCTTCTCCGGCATCGTGCTGCGTGGCGACAAGGTCGGCCTGATCGGTCCGAACGGCGCCGGCAAGACCACCTTGCTCAGGATTATCCTTGGCGAGGAAACGGCCGACAGCGGCACGGTCAAGCTCGGTACCAAGCTGAACGTGGCCTACTTCGACCAGATGCGCGCGCAGCTCAATGAGGAGGCGTCGCTGGCCGACACCATCTCGCCGGGCAGCGACTGGGTCGAGGTCAACGGCCAGCGCAAGCACGTGATGAGCTACCTGGGCGACTTCCTGTTCGCGCCGGAGCGTGCCCGCTCGCCGGTCAAGTCGCTGTCCGGCGGCGAGCGCAACCGCCTGCTGCTGGCCCGCCTGTTCGCCAAGCCGGCCAATTGCCTGGTGCTGGACGAGCCGACCAACGACCTCGACATCGACACCCTGGAGCTGCTGGAAGAGCTGCTGGCCGAGTACAGCGGCACGGTCTTCCTGGTCAGCCACGACCGTACCTTCCTCGACAACGTCGTCACCGAGGTAATCGTTTCCGAAGGGCAGGGGATGTGGCGCGAATACGTCGGTGGCTACAGCGACTGGGAGCGCGTGAAAACCGAGGCTGCCAAGGCGCCGGCTGCGGCCGCGAAGACCAGCCCGGTTAAAGCGAACGAAATGTCATCCAGCGCACAGAACGCGTCTGGCAAGAAGGTAAAGTTGAGCTACAAGGAACAGCGAGAGCTGGAGGAGCTCCCTCAGCTCATCGCCAGCCTTGAAGACGAGCAGTCGGCGATCACGGCCCAACTGAACGCGCCAGACTTTTACAAGACCAATCCCGCCGATGCGCGCAGAATCAACGGCCGTTTCGCGGAGATCGAGGACTTGCTGCTTGATGCCCTGGAACGCTGGGAGCGCCTCGAGGCGCGCGTCAGGGGGGAGTAGCATGGCTCGCTAGAGAGCGCAGGCCAAGTGCCTGCCGATGATGGAGAGACATGACTGAACATGACGAACGCATCGCTCCACCCGCCGCGGCGACACATCCGGCCGATGCACCCATGTTCAGCCGTGCGGCCTGGGTCCGCATCCTGCCGTTCGCGGCCTATCTGTTCTTCATCGTCGCCGGCGACGTCCTCGAACGCCTGGGCGTCGCCTCCTCCGCGCTGCTGTGGCTGTATCCCGCCAAGATCGCAGCCGTCGTGCTGCTGCTGGCGCTGTTCTGGCGCCACTATTCCGAACTCAGGCATTTCCGCCTTTCCACGCCCGCGGTCCTGACCGCGCTCGCCACCGGCGTCGTGGTGCTGGTGCTGTGGGTCAGCCTGGACGCCGGCTGGATGATCTTCGGCTCGCCTGCGGGTTTCGATCCTCGCAGCGAGGGCCGGATCGACTGGCTGCTGGTCGCCATCCGCATCCTCGGCGCGGCCCTGGTCGTGCCAGTGATGGAAGAATTGTTCTGGCGCTCCTTCCTGATGCGCTGGGTTGCTGCCCCCAATTTCGACTCGGTTGAGCCATCTCAACTCGGTCCCAAGAGCTTCATCATCACCGTCCTGCTGTTCGGCTTCGAGCATAACCTGTGGCTGGCCGGCATCGTCGCGGGCGCCGCCTACAGCCTGCTGTACATGCGTCACCGCAGCTTGTGGTCGCCGATCCTGGCGCACGCCGTCACCAACGGCCTGCTGGGGATCTGGGTCGTCCGTACCGGTAACTGGTCGTACTGGTAAATCCGTCCAGCGCGTTTAACCTTAAGAAGACAAACAATCATGTTGAATTCCCGCGTGCGTCCCCTTGCCCTGCTGATTTGCTCCGCCTTCGCTGCGATCCCGGCCGTGCCGGCCGGCGCCGGGCCCAACGATGCGCTGCATGTCTATGGCGGCGTGGCTTACGGTCACGACGACAACCTGCTGCGCGTTCCCGAGGACCAGCCCGCCTTTGACAACACGCGCGGCGATTCGTGGTGGACGCGTGAAGCTGGCTTGATCTTCGATAAGACCTACAGCCGGCAGCGCATCACGCTCGTCGCCAAGCTGTCGAAGACCAGCTTCGATCACTTCAAGCAGCTCGACTACGACGGCAAGGACTTGCAAGCGAACTGGAATTGGCAACTCGGAAATCACCTCGAAGGCAAGATCGGCACCTCGCTGGAGCAGGTGCTGGCCCCGTACACCGATTTCGCCAGCACGGAGCGCAACCTGCGCCGCACCCGAAGCAGCTACGCCGAAGGCGCCTGGCGCTTCCATTCGGCCTGGAGGGTGCGGGCCGGCTTCCAGCGCGACAAGTACAGCTACGAAGCCCTCAGCAACCGCTACAACAACCGGACCGAGGACGCTTCCGAACTCGAACTCGACTACCTGGCGCGCAGCGGCAGCACGGTCGGCCTGGTGGCGCGCCATGTGAAGGGCAAGTATCCTGTCCCGCGCCCGGTCGGTCCCTTCGCCTTCAACGACAACTTTACCCAGGACGAGTTGAAGGCGCGCGTGCGATGGCTGGCAACCGGTTCGACCACGCTGGATGCCCTGGTCGGCTACACACGCCGCAACCAGCCTTCCTTCGGCGAAGGCCGGACCAGCGGATTCGCCGGCAAGATCAACGCGACCTACCAGCCGCGCGGCAAGATGACCTACACGGCGGCGGTGTGGCGCGATTTCGCCCCGCTCGAAAGCACGGTGGTCAGCTATACCCAGAACACCGGCGCCAGCGTCGGCGCCCAGTGGGATGCGACCGCCAAGATCTCGGTCAACGCCGACGCCACCTATGAACGCCGCAACTACAACCCGCGCCGCGACTTTGCCGGCTCGGACAACCTCCGCGATGCGATCCGCACGACCAGCCTGCGCGCGACCTGGCATCCACGCCCCCTGCTGCAGGTGCAGGGCGGGGTGGCGCACCAGTCGCGCAGCGGCTCCGTGGTCCTCGGTACTGGCAGCTTCAAGTCGAACAGCGTGACGCTGACGGCCAACGCCCAGTTCTGAGGCAGTTCCAACAGGTTCCTATGACGGTCAATGACATACCACTGATCTCGTTTTTCCAGCGGGTGCTCGATCCCCTGATCATCATGGGAACGCTGTACCTGTCCGCGCTGCTGTTCCACGAACCGTTCTCGGGCTACATGCTGGTGCTGATGATCCTGGCCTTCTTCATTTCGTCGGCCGTGTACCAGCACATCGATCCCTACCGCACCTGGCGCAGCGGACGCATGTGGGCCTATGCGCGCGATACCGTGTTCGGCTGGGCCGTGACCCTGGCCGTGCTGTGGTTCCTCGGTTCGTCGAGCGGCCTGAAGTACTTCTACGACGCCCGCGTGCTGGCCACCTGGGCGATCGCGACGCCCGCGATCCTGCTGACCAGCCACATCGCCGCGCGCCTGGCGAATTCGCCGAACCGCAGCAAGGAGGTGCGCTCGGTGGTGGTGGTGGGCGCCAACGACGTCGGCCTGAAGTTCGCCGGCGTGGTCGAGAAGCATCCGAACCTCTTCATGGCGGTGCGCGGCTTTTTCGACGACCGCACCGACGACCGCATCCCGGCCGGCATGCATCACCCGATGCTGGGCAAGACCGGCGAGCTGGCGCAGTACGTGCGCGAGCACGGCATCAAGATGATTTTCATCAGCCAGCCGATTTCGGCCCAGCCGCGCATCCGCAAGCTGATCGACGAATTGCAGGACACCACGGCCTCGGTCTATTTCCTGCCCGACGTCTACATCTTCGACCTGATGCAGGCGCGCTTCGACAACGTCGGCGGCATGCCGGTGATCGCCATCTGCGAGACCCCTTTCATGGGCCTGAACAGCACCATCAAGCGCGCCTCCGACGTCGCGCTGGCCGCGCTGATCCTGCTGCTGCTGGCGCCGCTGATGCTGGTGGTCGCCATTGCCGTGAAGCTGAGTTCGCCGGGACCGGTGATCTTCCGCCAGCGCCGCTACGGCCTGTATGGCGAGGAGATCATCGTCTACAAGTTCCGCTCGATGAGCGTGATGGAAAACGGCGCGACCGTCACCCAGGCCCAGCGCAACGACGGCCGGATCACGAAGATCGGCGGCTTCCTGCGCCGCACCTCGCTGGATGAGTTGCCGCAATTTGTCAATGTCTTGCAGGGCCGCATGAGCATCGTCGGCCCGCGCCCGCACGCGGTCGCGCACAACGAGCAGTACCGCAAGGTGATCAAGGGCTACATGTTGCGCCACAAGGTCAAGCCGGGCATCACGGGTTGGGCCCAGGTCAACGGCCTGCGTGGTGAAACCGCCACGCTGGACAAGATGGAAGCGCGCATCCAGTACGACCTCGATTACCTGCGCAACTGGTCGCTGTGGCTGGATCTGTGGATCGTGCTCAGGACGGTGAAGGTCGTATTGACGCGAGAAAACGCATTTTAAGTGTGTTTTGTCGGAAATTAAGTCTACTTAAGGTTGACTTAAAGGGGTGGATTCAATCGGATCGGCGCTTGCGGGCTCGATTGAGCTGCGTAGAATAATTGATGAGATTGCAATATTTAAGGGGCAGACCCATGTGGACTGCTACCTGAAAGGCAAGCAAGAACATGAAAAAAGCGCTGATCACAGGAGTGACCGGACAGGACGGCTCGTACCTCGCCGAACTGCTGCTCTCGAAGGGTTACGAGGTACACGGGATCAAGCGGCGCGCTTCGCTGTTCAATACCGGGCGCATCGACCACATCTACCAGGATCCCCACGTCGAAAACAAGAATTTCTTCCTGCACTACGGCGATCTGTCGGACACCTCGAACCTGAATCGCATCATGTGCGAAGTCAAGCCGGACGAGGTCTACAACCTGGGCGCCATGAGCCATGTGGCGGTGTCCTTCGAGTCGCCGGAATACACGGCCGACGTCGACGGCATCGGCACCCTGCGCCTGCTGGAAGCGATCCGCTTCCTGGGCCTGGAAAAGAAGACCCGCTTCTACCAGGCATCGACCTCCGAGCTTTACGGCCTGGTGCAGGAAACCCCGCAGCGCGAGACCACGCCTTTCTATCCGCGCAGCCCCTACGCGGTCGCCAAGCTGTATGCCTACTGGATCACGGTTAATTACCGCGAAGCCTATGGCATGTATGCCTGCAACGGCATCCTGTTCAACCACGAATCTCCGCGCCGCGGCGAGACCTTCGTCACCCGCAAGATCACGCGCGGCCTCGCCAACATCGCCCAGGGCCTGGAGCAGCAACTCTTCCTCGGCAACCTGGACGCCATGCGCGACTGGGGCCACGCGCGCGACTATGTCGAGATGCAATGGCTGATGCTGCAGCAGGACAAGCCCGAGGACTACGTGATCGCCACCGGCCGCCAGTACTCGGTGCGTACCTTCGTCGAGCTCGCCGCGCGCGAGCTGGGCATGGAAATCGCCTGGCAGGGCGAGGGCGTGAACGAGCGCGGCGTCGTCGCTTCCCTCAGCGGCGACAAGGCGCCGGGGGTGGTGATGGGGCAGCCGATCGTTGCGGTCGATCCCCAATATTTCCGTCCGACGGAGGTCGACACGCTGCTGGGCGATCCGGGCAAGGCGCGCGAACGCCTCGGCTGGGAACCGCGCACCCCTTTCGCGGCGATGGTGCAGGAAATGGTGGCGTCCGATCTGGACACGGCGCGCCGCCACAAACTGCTGGCATCGCATGGTTACAACGTTGCAATTTCAATGGAGTGAACGTTGAATACTCAGCCTCGCATCTACGTCGCCGGCCATAACGGCCTGGTCGGCTCGGCCATCGTGCGCGCCCTGCGCGCGCAAGGCCATACGAATATCATTACCCGCAGCCACCAGGAACTGGAGCTGACGGACCAGGAGCAGGTCCGCCAATTCTTCCGTAACGAAGCCATCGACCAGGTCTACCTGGCGGCCGCGAAGGTCGGCGGCATCCACGCCAACAATAGCTACCCGGCGGACTTCATCTACGACAACATGATGGTGCAGGCCAATGTCGTGCACGAAGCCAGGGTCAACGGGGTGCAAAAGCTGCTGTTCCTGGGCTCGTCCTGCATCTACCCGCGCATGGCGCCGCAGCCGATCAAGGAAGAGTACCTGATGAGCGGCACGCTGGAGCCGACCAACGAACCCTACGCCATGGCCAAGATTGCCGGAATCAAGCTGTGCGAGAGCTACAACCGCCAGTACGGCACCGACTACCGCAGCGTGATGCCGACCAATCTCTACGGTCCGGGCGACAACTACCACCCGGAAAACAGCCACGTGATCCCGGCCCTGATGCGGCGCTTCCACGAAGCCAAGCTGGCGAATGCGCCGGAAGTCGTGATCTGGGGCAGCGGCAAGCCGATGCGCGAATTCCTCTATGTCGACGACATGGCGGCCGCCTGCGTCCATGTGATGAACCTCGACCACGACACCTATGCGAAGCTCACCGATCCGATGCATTCGCACATCAACGTCGGCACCGGCGAGGACGTCACCATCGCCGAGCTGGCGCGGCTGGTGGGCGAGGTGGTCGGCTACAAGGGACGCATCGGCTTCGATACCAGCAAGCCGGACGGCACGCCGCGCAAGCTGCTGGACGTCTCGAAGCTCAGGCAGCTCGGCTGGCAGGCCACGACCCCGCTGCCGGAGGGCCTGCGCCGCGCCTATGCCGCTTTCGTCGAACTGATGGAAGCGCAGGAGAACCGGGCCGCGGCCTGACACGAGAACCGCACGCAAGGCGAAGGTTGAGTGTTAGCCGACGAACAGAGCCCCAAGCGTGCGGCACCCAGAATGCATCAGTAGCAGACTGAAATGTGAGACATCTTCGTCATAAAAAGAGTTCCCACCAACCCAAGGAAACTAAAGTGAACACACACCACCTGGCGGCCATGAAAACGAGCCATGCCCCCTCCACTCCGAAACGCGTGCTGTGCGCCGCGCTGATCCTCGTTGCGGCAACCTTGAGCGCGTGCGGCGACAAGGCCAAGGAAAAGAAACCGGGACAAGCGCTGGCCAGCGTCAACGGCGAAGAAGTCACGGTGCTGCAGCTGAACGAGGAGCTGCAGCGGGCAGGCGTCTCGGCGGCCCAGCAGGACACCGCCAGCAAGCAATTGCTTCAGGTCCTGATCGACCGCCAGTTGCTGGAGGAGGCAGCGGCCAAGGAAAACCTGGACCGCGATCCCAAGGTCATGCAGGCGATCGACCGCGCCAAGTCGCTGATCATCGCCCAGGCCTATCTGCAGAAGCGGGTCGGCAACGTGACCAAGCCGACGCCGAAAGAGGTCGAGGATTACTTCAATGCCCATCCGGAATTCTTCTCCAACCGCAAGCAGTTCAGCATGAGCGAAATCGTGATCGGTGCCAACGACCTGACGCCGGAAGTACGGGCCGCCGCCGACAGCGCCAAGTCGCTGGAGGAAGTCGCGGTCTGGCTGGATGCCCACAAGCTCAAGTATGGACGCACCCAGGTCACCCGCAGCACGGCCGACGTGCCGCCTGAGCTGTCGTCGAAGCTGCTCGGCATGCCGAAGGGGCAGCTGTTCGTGGTCAAGGAAGGTTCACGTGCGATGTTCATTTCGGTGACCGAAGTCAAGGACGCACCGGTCACGCTGGCGGTTGCCTCGCCGCAGATCGAGCAGTTCCTGGTCAACAAGAAAAACAAGGAGCTGGCTACGGCCGAGCTGCAGCGCCTGCGTGCCGACGCCAAGATCGAGTACCTGAACAAATCGCTGATGCCCGACCCGAAATCGGCGCCGACGCTGCCGGCTGGCGGTGCGCCGACCAGCGCGGTGGCGAGGACCAACGGGGTGCCGGTTGCCGACCAGCAGGGCGGCGTACCGGCCAACGGTGCCGCCGCGACACCGGCGCCGGCATCGGAAAACAATGCCGACAAGGCAGCGCTCGACCGCGGCGTCGCCGGACTGAAGTGACACGTTCAACATTGATCAAAAAGAGGGAACAAAAATGAAACGACTCGTACACTGGATGATCGCAGCAACCCTGGCATTGGCCGCCGGTTTTACCAGCGCCGCCGAAGTGGTGCTGGGCCCGGGCGATGTGGTCAAGGCAACGGTCTACGGCAGCCCGGACCTGGCCACCGAGACCCGCGTCTCCGAAGCCGGCAGCATGACCTTCCCGCTGCTGGGTGAGGTGCAGGTCGGCGGCCTGACCACGCAGCAGGCCGAGAAGAAGATCGGCGGCCTGCTGGAGAAGGGCGGCTACCTGAAGAAGGCCCAGGTCAACCTGTTGATCACCACCCTGGCCAGCCAGCAGGTGTCGGTGCTGGGCCAGGTCAACCGCCCGGGACGCTATCCGATCGAGGGCAAGCGCAAGGTGCTCGATTTGCTGGCGATCGCCGGCGGCATCAGTCAGGATGGAGGCGACATGGTCAGCCTGGTACGCAACCGTAACGGCAAGACCACCCGCGAAACCATCGACATCGTCGACATGGTGCGCAAGGGTGAACTGGACCGCGACTACGAAGTGGCCGGCGGCGACATCATCTTCGTCGAACGCGCACCGCGCGCCTACATCTCCGGCGAAGTGAACCGTCCGGGTCCGTTCCGCATCGAGCGCGCGATGACCGTGCAGCAGGCCGTCTCGGCCGGCGGCGGCCTGACCCAGCGCGGCACCCAGCGCGGCCTGCGCGTGACCCGCAAGGATGCGAGCGGCGTGGCGCATACGATCGACGTGAAGAACGACGACCTGGTGCAGACCGACGACGTCATCACGGTGCGCGAATCGTGGTTCTGATTTTTGTGTAAGGCAGTCCCGGTTTCCTGTTCCACCCCGTTTTGAAAAAGGTTCATCATGAACGTTCATCAATTCCTGCTGATCTTGCTTGCACGGAAGAAGATCATCCTGACGACCCTGCTGGTCACGGTCGCGCTGGCCCTCGGGTTCAGCCTGATCCAATCCAAGACGTACAAGGCGACAGCATCCGTTCTGTTGAACTACAAGGGGGTGGATCCGCTGACCGGACTGACCATGCCGGGTCAGCTGCTGCCGGGCTATATGGCCACCCAGATCGACATCATCAGCAGCAAGAACGTGGCGCTGCGGGTGGTCGATGCGCTGCACCTGGCCAGCAGCCCGGCCGTGATCCAGCAGTTCAACGAAGCCACCGAAGGCCGTGGCTCGGTGCGCGACTGGCTGGCCGACCTGCTGCTGAAGAAGCTCGAGATCGTGCCCTCGCGCGAATCCTCGGTGGTCGAGATCAGTTTCAAGGGCGCCGACCCGGCCTTCGCGGCGGCGGTCGCCAACGCATTCGCCGACGAGTACCAGAAGATCACCGTCCAGCTCAAGACCGAGCCGGCCAAGAAAGCCTCGTCGTACTTCAATGAACAGACCAAGCAGCTGCGCGACAACCTCGAAGCCGCCCAGGCCCGCCTCTCCAAATACCAGCAGGAGAAGGGCATCGTCAGTCTCGACAACAACCGCGTCGACGTCGAACTGTCGCGCCTGAACGACCTGTCCGGCCAGCTGGTCCAGGCACAGACCGCCGCGATGGAAGGCAACTCGCGCCAGGCCGCCGCCGGTTCGGCCCTGACCTCGCCGGACGTCGCCAACAATGCCCTGATCCAGCAGATGCGCGCCAACCTGGCGACCGCCGAAGGCAAGTTCGCCGACACCTCCCAGCGCTACGGCAAGAATCACCCGCAGTACCAGGCCGCCAAGGCCGAGCTGGACAAGGTGCGCGGCGAGCTGAACGCCGCCCTCGGCACCGTCTCCCGCAGCGTCGGCGCGAATGCCCAGGTGCTGCGTGCCCGCGAATCCGAGCTGCGCGAAGCCGTCGCCCAGCAGAAGGCCAAGGTGCTGGAACTGAACCGCGCCCGCGACGAACTCGGCGTGCTGCTGAAGGATCTCGACAGCGCCCAGCGCGCCTTCGACGCCGCTTCGCAGCGCTTCTCGCAGACCCGTATCGAAGCCCAGTCCGAGCAGTCCGACATCTCGCTGCTGAACCCGGCCGTGGCGCCGACCGAGCCGTCCGGCCCGCGCGTGCTGCTGAACACCCTGATCGGCATCCTGGCCGGCACCGTGCTGGGCGTCGGCCTGGCCCTGCTGCTGGAACTGCTGAACCGCCCGGTGCGCTCGCCCAGCGACGTCAAGGACATGCTGGGCATCCCGGTGCTCGGCACCATCGAATGGAAACCGGCGCGCGGCCGTCTCGGCGGTATCCGCTCCCTGGCACCGCGCCGCCTGCTGCGCCTGAACTGATCGAGGACAGACCATGAATTCTCCGATGCTATCCGCCGTCCACGCCGACCACGCCGCCGAAATGAGCATGGGCGCCCTCCTGCTCGATTCGGGCAAGCTCAATCCGGAAGACGCCGAACGCGTGCTGCGCATGCAGAAGGAAACCGGCATCCGCTTCGGCGAAGCGGCCGTGCGCCTGGGCCTGGTGAGCGAGGACGACATCCAGCAGGTGCTGGCGCGCCAGTTCTCCTATCCCTATCTGCAGAAAGGGCAGGCCGGGCTGTCGCCCAAGCTGATCGCCGCTTATGAACCGTTCTCGCCGCAGGTCGAGTCGCTGCGCGCGATCCGCAGCCAGCTGATGCTGCGCTGGTTCGCACGCGGACGGCGCGCCCTGGCCATCGTCGGCGTCGACCAGGACGACGGCGCCGCGCTATTCGCGGCCAACCTGGCGATCGTGTTCTCCCAGCTCGGCGAGCAAACCCTGCTGGTGGACGCCAACCTGCGCGCCCCGCGCCAGCAGGATGCGTTCGCGATCAAGCCGCGCGCCGGCCTGTCCGACCTGCTGGCCGGACGCGCCGACCTCGACGTCATCGCACGGGTGCCGGCCTTCGTCGACCTGTCGGTGATGCCGGCCGGGACGCTGCCGCCGAACCCCCAGGAACTGCTGGCGCGCGAGGGCTTCCGCAACCTCAACACCATGCTCGAGAGCCGCTACGACGTGGTGCTGTACGACGTGCCGCCCTTCCATGTCGGGGTCGACGCGATCGCGGTCGCCAGCCGTGCCGGCGGCGCGCTGCTGGTCACGCGCAAGAACTACACCCGTATTTCGCACATCGGCCGCACCGCCGAACATCTGGTCGACGCCGGCTGCGAGATCCTCGGTTCGGTGGTGATGGAGTTCTGAAATGAACACGCTGGCCATTCGCTCGATGCGCTCTTTCCGTGCCGCGCTGCCCGAATGGTGGCCGGTACTGCTCGGCCTGGCCGTGCTGTTCGTCCCGACTTTCTACGACCTGTTCACCGGGGCCTGGGTCGGCGAAGAGCAGGGCCATGGCCCGATCATCTTCGGCCTGGCCTTGTGGCTGATCTACCGCAAGTGGCCGGAGATGCTGGAAGCGACCACGCCGCCGCGCGCCAGTTGGACCGGCTGGCCCATCCTGGCGATCGGCCTGCTGACCCACATGCTGGGGCGCTCGCAGAAGATCCTGATGCTCGAAGTGCTGTCGATCATCCTGGTGATGATGTCGGTGCTCTTGATCAAGCGCGGCGGGCGCTCCATGCGCGTGCTGTGGTTCCCGTTCTTCTTCATGATCTTCATGGTGCCGCTGCCCAGCGAATTCGTGGCGGCGGTGACGATGCCGATGAAGATGGCGGTCTCCTGGGGCACCGAGCACATCCTGTTCGCCTTCGGTTACCCGATCAGCCGCTCCGGCGTGATCCTGCAGATCGGCCAGTACCAGTTGCTGGTGGCCGATGCCTGCGCCGGCCTGCAGACCCTGCTCACGCTGGAGGCGCTGGGCCTGTTCTACCTGAACCTGATGCGCCACCCCTCGGCCTTCCGCAACGTCGGCCTGGCCCTGTTCATCATCCCGATCTCGTTCTCGGCCAACGTGATCCGCGTGATCGTGCTGACCCTGATCACCTATTACTACGGCGACGCGGCGGGGCAGGGCTTCCTGCACGGCTTTGCCGGCATGGTGCTGTTCGTGACCGCGCTGGTGCTGATCCTGTCGATCGACTCGGCCCTGCAGTGGACCATCCGCCGCAGGGAGGCGAAGAACGCGCCGCTGCGCACCAGGGAGGCCGCATGAACCGCAAATTTGCCGCCAGCGTGATCCTGGGCGTGGCGATGGCCGGCACCTCGGCCCTGACCGGCGCCCTGACGCCGACCCAGAAGGTGGCCGACGCCCGCGCCAACTTCAATCTCGACACGATGATCCCGAAGAGCTTCGCCGGTTGGACCATCGACAACAGCGTGGTGCCGCTGACACCCGATCCGAACCAGAAGGAACTGATCGCCGCGCTCTACGACCAGACCCTGTCGCGCACCTATATCAACGCCCAGGGACAGCGCGTGATGCTGTCGATTGCCTACGGCGGCGACCAGAGCAAGCAGCTGCAATTGCACCTGCCCGAGGTTTGCTACGTGGCGCAGGGCTTCGACATGCTCAAGGACCGCCGCGACGAGCTGGCGACCGGCTTCGGCAAGTTGCCGGTCAAGCGCCTGGTGGCGCGCCAGAACGCGCGCAACGAGCCGATCACCTACTGGGTCACGATCGGCGACAAGGCCGTGATGTCGGGCCTCGACCAGAAGCTGCAGCGCTTCATGTACGGCCTGTCGGGCCGCATCCCGGACGGCATGCTGGTGCGCGTCTCGACCATCGAGGCCGACGAGGGCAATGCCTACAAGGTCCAGGACCGCTTCGTCAACCAGATGCTCGGTGCGCTCGACCCGCAGGCGCGCAGCCGCCTGCTGGGCGCGGCCACCAACCACGGATAGCGGTCTTCGATGCAGAACTTCATCCTCTACGTCTACACCTCGCTGCCTTTCATCATCGTCGCACTGCTGTGCCTGCTGGCGGTGGTCGGTGCCGGCATCGGGATGGTGCGGCCGCGCTGGCTGGCGTATGCCTACATGCTGGTGTTCTTCTGCATGAACTCGACCACCTACGGCTCGCTGTCGACCGCGGGCTCGCCCGGCATCTACACCCGCGGTTCCGGCGTGCTGCTGTTCCCGCTGCTGTTCTGGATGATGTTCGCGTTCTGGTGCTGCGCCCGCGTGTCGGCCAACTTCCAGCGTTTTCCGACCCCGCCGTGCAACCTGCGGCCCTGGTTCCTCGCCTGGTTCCTGCTGCTCTGCGGCCATGTCGCGGTGGGCCTGTTCATGGACGTCAAGCTGCAGGACATCCTGACGGTGGCCGGCTTCTCCAACATCATCTGGATGGCGCCGCTGGTCTCGCTGCTGCTGCTGTCCTTCCGTACCCGCGACGATGTGGTGGAACTGTCGCGCTTCATCATGCTGGCGGGCCTGGGCCGTGCGCTGTTCGGCCTGGTGCGCTGGGCGATCTTCAAGGGCGACCCGAACAACGTCTATGCCAACATGAACGGCCTGAAGATCAAGCTGACCTTCTTCGACATCAACGACAGCCTGCTGTGCACGATCGCGTTTGCGATCGCCGCCGTCAACCTGTTCCAGATCGTGAAAACCAGGCGCGGCAGTTTCTGGCACCTGGTCGAATGGGCCACCCTGTGCGTGACCGCCATGTGCGTGGTGCTGTCCTACCGCCGCACCGCCTGGATCGGCTTCGTGCTGGCCGGCCTGATCGTCATGATGCGCTTCCCGATGCAGCGCCGCCTCCAGCTGATGGTGCTGGGCACGCCGGTGGTAGGAGTGGGATTGCTGTACGCCGCGTTCAAGCGTCTCGGCCAGACCAAGGGCGCGCATGGCCTGTCCAGCCTGTTCTTCGACATGCAGTCGAAGCGTTTCGGCAGCGAGAGCGAACGGGTGCTGGAGCTGAAGTTCGCAATGGGCGACTTCCTGTCGCATCCGCTCACCGGCATCGGCACCTGGGGCCGCTACACGGGCTACCAGCACATTTCGTGGCAGGCCAATCCGGACGGCGGCCTGTTCCTGCACAGCGGCGTGCTGCACATCGCCCTGAAAGCCGGCCTGCCCGGGCTGGTCCTGCTGGGCGGCACCATCTTCGCCTTCGCCGCCTTCGCGCGCCGCGCGCTGCGGACCGTGTCGCCGGAGGTGCTCGGGGTGGCGACCGCCGGCGCCGCCGGGCTGGCCTTCATGCTGCCCGACCTGCTGGTCGGCACGCCGTTCCCGCAGGTGCGCACGACCCAGATGCTGGCGATCTGCCTGGCCCTGCCTTATGTGGCGATGGCCGTGTGCCGCGAAGCTGCCGTCCAGCCGGTAAGGGAGACGAACAAGCGCGGCCACGTCAACCTGGTGCCGGCGCAAGCCCGGCTGTGAGATGACTCCGAGCCTGGTTCGCAACGCCTTCTCCAACCTGCTCGGCGCCGTCATTCCCGCGCTGGTCGCCCTGGGCACCGTACCGCTGGTGGTCAAGGGCCTGGGCGATGCGAACTACGGCGTGTATTCGCTGGTCACCGCCATCGTCGGCTATTTCGCCGTCATCGACATCAACGTCACCGCCGGCTCGGTCAAGTACATCGCCGAATTCAATGCACGCCAGGACCAGAAGCGCATCGACGAGACCGTGTTCTTCGGCCTGGCCGTCTATTCGCTGCTGGGCCTCCTTGGCGCCATCGGGCTGTATGGCGGCGCCCACTTCTTCGTCACCCGCGTGTTCTCGGTGCCGCCGCAGCTGGTGGGCGAGGCCGCCGCCACCCTGAAGCTGGCGGCGCTCGGTTTCTTCCTCGGCCAGCTGCAGAGCTATCTGCAGAGCATCCCGCAATCGCTGATGCGCTACGACATCGCCGGCCGGATCGAGATGGTGTTCGGCACCGGCGTGCCGCTGCTGACGGTGGCCGTGTTGATGCTGGGCCATGGCCTGTTCGAGGTGATCCTGCTGCGCGTCGTCACCAGCGCGATCAACTGCGTGGTGCTGTGGCGCTGCATCCGCCGCCTGCTGCCGGAACTCGCCTGGCGCCGGCCGGGCGCCCAGATCCGGCGCGAGCTGCTGGGCTTTTCCGCCTATTCCTTCCTCAGCCGTTTCGCCGGTCTGTCGTATGCCTATGCGGACAAGCTGATCATCGGCGCCCTGGTGGGGGTGACCGGGCTGGCGTATTTCACGGTGGCCTCGACCCTGGCGAACCGCATCCTCAGCCTGACCTTCCGCCTGTCGGGGGTGCTGTTCCCGGCCGCCAGCGCCCTGGCCGCGCGCGGCGAGCTGGAGCGCCTGCGCGCCCTCTACCTGAAGGCCAGCCGCTATGTCGTGTTCATCAACGCCTCGGTGCTGGTGCTGGTGGCCGTGTTCTCCTACCAGATCCTGTATTACTGGATGAATCCGCAGTTCGCGCGCGCCGGCCAGGTGGTGCTGGCGGTGATGGCGCTGTCGCAGTTCATCGATTCGCTCACCAGCCTGCCGTCGCTGGTCAACGACGGCATGGGGCATCCGCGTGTCAGCGGCATGTTCGCGCTGGTGCGCGCGGCCTTCGGCCTGGTCGTGGTGTGGTTCGGCGTGGATGGCTGGGGCATCGTCGGCGCCGCCTGGGGCCACCTGATTGCATCGGTGCTGATGACCTGCATCTTCCTGGCGGCGGTACACGGCCGCACCGTGCCGGCGCGGATGAAGGACCTGGTGCGCCATGCCTACCTGCCGAGCGTGTTCGGGGTTGGCCTGGTGGCCGTGCTCGCCGACGCCGGCAATCGCCTGTTCGACGGCGGTCCGCTCGACCTCGTGCTGCTGGTGCTGCTGACGGTGGCGCTGCTGTTCGCCTGGGGCGCGCTGTTCGTGATCGAAAAGGACGACAAGATTCTCGCCTGGTCCAGAGTCAAAGGTTTATTGTCGATGAGGAAAGCAGTTTGAAGATCCTGATGGTATCGGAGGATTTGCCGGGCACCCAGATCGGCGGCCTGGGCAAGCATGTCGTCACCCTGTCCAACGCCCTGCTGGAGCAGGGACATGAAGTCGACATCATGGGACGCAGCGACCGCTTCCATGCCGAGGCTGCTCGCGAGATCGGCTTCCACGGCCGGCTGCTGCCCGGCTTCGCGTTTGCGCGGCCCGGCTGGAAGGAGTCCCAGCTGGGCTTCTTCAACCCGGTCAAGCGCCCCTGGTTCGCGCGGCGGGTGGCGCGCGCGCTGATGCGCGAGGCCGGCCAGTACGACGTGGTGCACTACCACGGCCACCTGCCGATGGTGGGGCGCTACGTGCCGCCGACGATGAACTTCGTCCAGACCCGGCACGACCAGGGCAGCGAATGCGTGACCCACCTGCGCTTCAAGGAAGGGCATGTGTGCGAGACGCGCGACCGGCGCGACTGCGCCGCCTGTATCCATCCGGCGCCGAATTCGCTACGCCGGACCGTTTCTGGCTTTGCCGTACAGCGCTACCGTTCCGAAACGGCCGAGTCCTTCGCGCGCCACAAGACGGTGTTCGTGTCCGACTTCCTGCGCCGCGCCTTCCTGCGCTCGGTGCCGGACGCCGACCTGTCGCGCGCTTGCGTGATCCACAACTTCATCCGCTATCCCTTCCTGCGCGAGCTCGCGGCTCAAGCCGGCGAGCTCCGGGCAGGGGAGGTGCTGCTGGTGGGACGCATCGATACCGGCAAGGGCTTCGGCGAATTCCTGGGCCAGGTCGCCGGCTGGCTGCCGCCGCATGCGCGGGTCACCATCGTCGGCGACGGCCCGCTGCGCGAGCAGCTCGAGAGCCGCTACGCCGGTCCGCAGGTGCGCTTCCTCGGCTGGCAGCCCTATGGCGAGGTCATCAAGCTGTCGGCGCGCAGCCACGTGCTGGTGGTGCCGTCGGTGTGCGAGGAAGCCTGCTCCACCACCGTGCTGGAAGCGCTGGCGCTCGGCAAGCAGTGCGTGGCGCTGGCGCGCGGCGGCACGCCGGAGCTGGCCGCCTACCAATATTACGACGGCCAGCTGCAGCTGGCCGAGACCATGCCGCGGCTGGTGGAGCGGCTGGTCGGCATGCTGGGACGTGCGCCAGTGACGGTGCCGCTCCCGGATTCCTTCGCGATGGACGTGTCGCGCGCCATCCCTCAACTACTCGATCTCTACGCCAAATGACCATGACCAGCAAACCCACCTTCTCGATCGTCACCTGCACCTGGAACAGCGCCGCCACCTTGCCCGATACCCTTGCCTCGGTGCAGCGCCAGACCTGCCAGGACTTCGAACACATCTTCGTCGACGGCGGCTCGACCGACGGCACGCTGGAGATGATCGCCGCCTACCCGGGCCGCAAGCGCGTGCTGCGCGACGTCGGCGGCGGCGTCAGCCGCGCCATGAACCAGGGCATCGAAGCGGCCACCGGCGAATACGTGGCCCACCTGCACTCGGACGATTACTACGCCAGCGACGACGTGCTGGAGACGGTTGCCGAGCGCTTCGCCAGGGAAGGGACGGATTGGGTGTTCGGCAACGTGCAGGTGCTCAAGAACGGAGCCCTGGTGCCGCCTTATCCGATGCTGCCGTTCAGCTTCGATTCCTTCGCCGCCGGCCGCGCCTGGGTGCCGCATCCGGCCGTCTTCATCCGCCGCAGCGCCTTCGGCCGGGTCGGCATGTTCGACGAACAGCTGAAGTACGCGATGGACGTCGACCTCTGGCTGCGCCTGGGCCGGGTGGCGCGGCCGTCGACCGTCGACCGCCCGCTGGCGGTGTTCCGCGACCATGCCGGCAGCCTGTCCTCGGCCAACCGGATCAAGGCGCGCCAGGAAGAATTCGCGGTCCGGCGGCGCTACCTGACGCAGGCGCCATTGGCTTTTGGTATCTACTGCCTGCGCTACATGAAACGCATGCGGACCCTGCGCGCGGAAGAGGTGTTTTGACTTGTGGTTTTTAAGGCAAGTTTGCAGAATTGCTCTCGGAGTTTCCAGACTGTCTTTTCAGTTGAAAAACGAGGCTGGTGTTATTGAAAATATTCCTTCTGCAAAGTTGTCCGTACACACGTTGGATTTTCGCGATGGGCGAGAAAAATCTTTGATTTCTAAGGGAATTTTGCCGCAGATCAATTGATGTGCGGTACTATTATTTGGAACCGGACAGCGTTTTTCACTCACAAAAAGCGCGCGTCGCCGAATACGTCTGGCGCCATGCCGACGAGCCATCCCTTGTAAGTCTTAGTTAATATTCTCGGAGCTCCCACATGAAATTTCATCGGAAAGGAATCGTCCTCGCGGTCGCCCTGATGTCGCTGTTCTGCTCGTTCAGCGCGCGTGCCGACTGGGCGCAATCCACCGATCCCCTCGTCGTCCAACCGGCCCCGGCCAACGGACAGGTGCAGGCCCAGAACCCGCCCGGCTTCGCCTGGGCGCGCTATGCCTCCGGTCCGGCCAGCTACGTGATCGAGATCACGCCGGCCGGCGGCGCACCGGTGACGGCCACTGTCGACCGTAACTGGTATCTGCCGACCAAGGCCATGGCGCTCGGCAACTACACCTGGCGCGTGCGCCCGGCGAATTCGTCCGACTGGTCGGCCCCGCGTTCCTTCGCGATCACCAGCAAATCGGCCGTGTTCGAAGTACCCGACAACGCCACCCTGCGCGCCCGCATCCTGGCCAAGGCTCGCCCGCGCTCGCTGCCGGCGACCACCACGCCTTACTCGACCTGGAATACCGCCAAGAAGGCCGAGCTCGATCCTTACCTGAGCCGCCTCACCAACGAAGTCAAGCTGCAGATGGGTGCGCTGCCCAACCTGAGCGATGCAACGTGGCCGATCACCATCGGCGCCCCGCTGACGGCGCAGATGGCCGCCCAGCAGGTCGACGTGCGCAACAGGATCAACGAAGCCACCCGTCAGATGGAAGCCGCGGCCCTGCTGTGGCGCATCCGCAAGGACCCGATCTACCTGAACGAGGCGATCAAGCGCGGCGACCAGCTCGCCTCCCTGACCCCGACCGGCCCGACCAGCTACGCCAACCAGGACCAGGCCACCCGCCAGATCGCGCTGTCGCTGATCAAGGCCATCGACCTGCTGCCGGGTGACCTCGACGCCACCCGCCGCAACCGCTGGCTGGACGTCGTGCGCGTGCGCACCAACGAGATGTTCAGCAACCTGGCCGGCGACAACGGCCGCCTGGACCAGTTCCCGTTCGACTCGCACGGCAACACCCTGATGATCTTCATGTCGCTGATCTCGAGCCTGTCGCTGGGCGACATCCCGGATGCGCAGAAGTGGTTCGACTTCACCTTCCGCGCCTACGTGAACACGCCGTCGCCGTGGTCCGGTCCGGAAGGCGGCTACGCCAACGGCACCGCCTACGCCGAATACGCGGCCGGCTACATGGTCGCGCTGTGGGATTCGATCAACCAGGCCACCGGCGTCAACATGTACGCCAAGCCCTGGACCCTCGGCTTCCTCGACTTCGCCATGATGCTGACGCCGCCGGGCTCGAAGGTCCACGCCTTCGGCGACGGTTCCGAGACCAAGCCGGATCCGCGCGTGTTCCACGCCTTCGCCCAGCGCCTGGTCAACCCGCGCGCCAACTGGTACCAATCCAAACTGGGCGGCATCGAAGACGGCATGCAGGTGCTGGAAGCGCCGTACCCGATGCCGATCGCCGGCAACACCGTGTTCGCGGCGCCGTCGAACGAGTCGTATTACCCGAGCATCGGCTGGGTCGCGATCCACAGCGATATCGGCAACACCAACCGCAGCTCGTTCTACTTCAAGTCGAGCCCATACGGTTCCTTCAACCACAGCCACGGCGACCAGAACGGCCTGCTGCTGTCGGTGGCCGGCCAGCCGCTGCTGATCAAGTCGGGCTGGTACGACTGGTACGGCTCGCCGCAGTGGAGCGACTGGTACCACCAGACCAGGTCGCAGAACGCGATCACCTTCGACGGCGGCAAGGGCCAGCTGGTCGACGGCTACCGCGAGCAGCTGCAGCGTAACGGCAAGATCACCGCGTGGGCGGTGAATCCGAACTACGACTACGCCGAAGGCGATGCGACCCCGGCCTACGGCGGCCAGCTGACGATGGCCAAGCGCCAGATCTGGTACTTCAAGGCCCAGGATGCGATGCTGGTGCGCGACAAGCTGTCGGCCGTGGTTCCGCACACCTACGAGTTCAACCTCCACGCCCCGGTGGCGTTCACGGTGGAGAGCCCGTCGAGCGTGAAGATCACGGCGGGCGGCCAGTCGGTCTGCCTGCGCGACCTGAACGGCAACGCCCCGTTCGCGACCTGGACCGGCCCGGCGGCGAAGGCCGGCGTGACCGAAGCGCACGGCGCCTTCTACCTGAAGAACGACGGCAAGTCGGTCGGCGAATTCCTGGTCCTGATGGACGTCGGCTGCAAGCGTCCGACCGTCAAGATCGGCGCCTCCGGCAGCACCCGTACCTTCACCATCGGTACCCAGACCGTGAATCTCAACTGATCCAAGCGTCCGTCGAGTTCCCGAAGCGCCGTGCTACACTCGGCGCGCGGGCCGGAATCCTTCGCAGGCAAGGCGCCGCGAAGGATTTTTTTTTCGCCGGTAGCTCATCATGAAGCAGGTCTTCCTCATCGCCGCCCACAAGGATCCCGCCCAGCTGAACGCGCTGGTCGAACGCCTGCGCGACGAGGACTTCCTGATCTACGTCCACCTCGACGCCAAGGGTGCCATCCAACCCGCCGAAGTCCACCCAGGCGCGCGCCTGGTCGGCCAGCGCGTCGCCGTGCACTGGGGTTGCTTCAGCCAGGTCGAGGCCACCCTCAATTCGCTGGCGCAGATCGTGGCCGAGGTGCCCGAGTTCGACAAGCTGCTGTTCCTTAGCGCCCAGGACTTCCCGCTGCTGTCGAACGCCGCACTGAAGTCGGCGCTGGCGGCATTGCGCGGGCACGAGCTGCTGGACACCGCGCCGATCGGCCGCGGACCGGGACAGTGGGCGGCCGCCTACCGCTACCAGTATTTCTACCGCCCGGACGCGGGGCCGGCGCTGCGCCTGGCCTGCTCGCTGGCGAACCGCGCGATGCGCGCCTGCGGCCTCACGCGGCGCATGCCGAACGGCCTGCAGCCCCATGGCGGCTCGTCATGGTGGGCGCTGTCGCGCGACTGCGTGCGCGACGTGCTGGCGCGGATCCGCCGCGAGCCCGGCCTCCTGCGTTTCTTCCGCAGCGTGTCCTGCGCCGACGAGCTGTTCTTCCAGACCCTGGTGATGAATTCGCGTTTCAGGGAACGCGTGCTGTCGGAAAATTTCCGCTACGTCCAGTGGCCGCAGCGCGGCGCGCGCAATCCAAAGATCCTCGACGAGCACGACTTCGAGCGCATCGCCGCCTCGAACGCCCATTTCTGCCGCAAGATCGACAGCCGGACCAGTGCCGCGCTCCTGCAACGCCTCGAAGCGCTGCGGGCAGGCTGAATACCGCGCAATCGTGCGTCGGTACGGCTGCGTTAGAATAAATTCATGCCGACCCAGTTATCGATTGCCTGCATCCTTCGCGATCCGCTCCCTCCGACCCGTGCCGATGTGCTGACCCTGTTCGGTATCGAGATGCCGCGCTACGGCGTGCATACCGAGCTGGTGGGGCAGGGCGGGCAGGAAGCCGGCGCGCCCGGATGGCCGGCCGGCGGCATGCACGTGGTGGGGCGTCTTCACTCGCCGCTCGCCAGTGTCTGCTCGCCGCTGTGGGACCTCCTGGGCCTGTGGCGCGCCCTCGGCGGCTTGCGCGGCCTGACGCAGGGTCGGCGCCCGGACTGCCTGCAGGTGCGCGACAAGATCGCCAGCGGCGTGCTGGGTCGCGTGGCGGCCGCGCTGTTGCGCGTGCCCTTCGTCTACTGGATGTCCTTCCCCATCGTCGAAGGCTATGCGGTGCGCCGCGACGACATCGCGCGCCACCAGCGCGGCCCCGTCGGCCGCCTCAAATGGGCGGCGCATGCGCTGCGCGCCTGGGCGTCCTGGCATGTCATCTACCGCCTGGTGCTGCCGGGCGCGCGCCACATCTTCGTGCAGAGCGATGCGATGGCCGACTGGCTGGCCGGCAAGGGTTTTCCACGCGAGCGCATGACGGCGGTGCCGATGGGCGTGGACGCCGCCCTGTTCGACCGCGCGACGGTCGAGCCCGTCGCCGATCCGCGCCTGGACGGCCGCCGGGTGGTGCTCTACCTGGGCCGCATCGCGCAGTCGCGCAGGTCCGATTTCCTGCTGGACGTCACCGAACAACTGCGGCGCGAATGTCCCGAGGTCCTGCTGGTGATCGCCGGCGATGCGCCCTCGAACGACGAGATGGCGTGGATGCGGCGCGAGATCGCCGCGCGCGGGCTCGAACAACACGTGCTGCTGACCGGCTGGCTGCCCCAACGGACGGCGCTCGGCTATGCGGTGCGGGCCGAGGTCGGCCTGGCGCCGATGCCGCGCGGGGTGCTGGGCGACACCATGTCGCCGACCAAGGTGATCGAATACATGGCGCTCGGCATTCCCACCGTCGCCACCGACATTCCCGACCAGCAGCTGGTCCTGGCGCAGAGCGGCGCGGGCCTGTGCGTGCCGATGGAAGCGCAGGCTTTCGCGGCCGCCGTCCGCGAGTTATTGAACAATCCTGAGCAAGCCCGGCAGTTTGCCATGCGTGGCCCAGCGTACGTAAAAGCCCATCGTACCTATGATATTCTCGGCCGAAATGTTGCAAGAACTTATAAAAAGATCCTGATGGAGTAGCCCTGCACGATGTGGACCCATTCGCTCAAGTTCTCCCTGCGTTCTCTCGGGCGTGAACTGGTCCGCAACATCTGGGGGCGTCTGCTGGTCTACCCGGCACTCGCAAGGAACGAGCGCTCGCGCGAGACCCTGGCCCGCTATGTGGCCAGGCGTGCCGCCAGGGTCGGCGTGCCGCTCGACGGCGATCCTTTCAGCCTGCCGCGCCTGGCGCCCGGCACCCAGCTGCTGACCAAGCAGGAGCTGCGCCAGCATCCCGAACGCCTGCTGCGCCCGCGCCGCTTCGGCTCCCTGATCCGCACCACCATCAAGACCAGCGGCACCTCCGGTACGCCGCTGACCATCGTCCAGTCGCTCGGCAATATGGTGCGCGAGGAGGGCTTCGTCTACCGCCAGCTGCGCTGGATCGGCTGGCGCCCCGGCCAGCCGCGCGCCTGGATCCGCGGCGACATCGTCTGCGCCGACCAGCCGAAGGACGGCCGCTACTGGTGCCGCGACTGGGTCGGCAACATGCTGATGATGTCCTCCTACCACCTGTCGAATGACACGATCGGCGCCTACGTCGCCGCCCTCGAAGGGGTCGATCCGGTCGTGATCCATGCCTATCCATCCTCGATCGCGGCGCTGGCGGCCTGGCTGAACGCGCGCGGACGACGCTACGAAGGCAGGGCGCTGAAGGGCGTGATGACCTCGTCGGAAACCATGGAGCCGGAGGTGAGGGCGGCGGTCGAACAGGCTTTCGGCGTGCGCGTGTTCGACTGGTACGGCCAGTCCGAACGGGTGGCCGCGATCGGCACCTGCGAGCACGGCAGCTACCACGTGCTGACCGACTACGGCAGCGTGGCCCTGCTCGACACCGACCAGCCGGAGGCATGCGAGCTGGTCGGCACCGGCCTGAACAACCTGGCGATGCCGCTGGTCCGCTACCGCACCGGCGACACCGTGATCCCGGGCGGCGAAGCCTGCGCCTGCGGCCGCGTGTTCCCGACCGTCAAGACCATCCTTGGACGCCAGGAAAAAGTCCTCACCCTGCCGGACGGCCGCATGATCGGCCGCCTGGACCGCATCTTCCAGGGCCACGACCGCCACCTGGTCGAAGGCCAGGTGGTGTATCGCGGCCACGGCCGCTTCCTGTTGCGGGTGGTGGCCACCGAGGCCTGGAGCGAGGCGGACGCGCGCGCGATGGTCGACAAATTCCTGCTGCGCGTGCCCGGTGTCGAGGTGAGCGTCGCGCGGATCGAGGCGATTCCGCGCGGACCGCGGGGCAAGTTCGAGTTCGTTATTGTCGATGAGGAAGACGAACCGTGCGCACCACGGGAAATTCATGATGTATGATCGAAATATTGCCCGTTTAATAAGAGCGTGTATTTTGTTGAAACAGCCACCGACCATGCAGGGAATAGCCGGGGAGACGTACGCGTGAAACCGCCCGCGCCGCGCATCCTGATGGTCGGTACCGCCCTGGAAGGCAGGGGCGGGGTGGCGGCGGTGGTATCCGTGCTGCGCCAGCATGGCTTGTTCGAGCGCGAGCGGGTGCGCTACGTCGCCACCCACCGCGAGGGTTCGAAAGCCGAGAAGGCGAAGGGCGCGCTGTCCGGTTTCTGGCAGACCGTGCTGGCCTGTGTGAGCCAGCATCCGGCCGTGGTGCATGTGCACGCTGCCTCGCGCGCCAGCTTCGTGCGCAAGTCCATCGTGTTGCTGATCGCCCGCCTGGCGGGCTGCAAGACGATTTTTCATCTGCATGGCGGCGGCTTCCGCCAGTTCGCCACCGTCGAGGCCGGCGCCCTGATGCGGCGCTGGATCCGCCACACGCTGGAAGCCAGTTCCGTCGTGATCACGCTGTCGGCCGGCTGGGCCGACTTCGTGCGCGCGTTTGCGCCGAAGGCCAGGGTGGCGGTGGTGCCGAATTCGGTGCCGCTGCCGGCGCCCTCCGGCATTCGCGGCGAAGCGCAGCGCGTCCTCTTCCTCGGCCGCATCGAGGAAGCCAAGGGCGTGTTCGAACTGCTCGGCGCCGGCGCCCGGCTGGCGACGCGCTTCCCGGACCTGCGCCTGGTGTTCGGCGGCGAGGGCGATGCGGAAGCATTGCGCCGCCGCGCGTCCGAGCTCGGCATCCTGGAGCGCATCGAACTGCCCGGCTGGCTCGGCCCGCGCGAACGCGACGGGCAGCTGGCGCGCGCCGCCGTATTCTGCCTGCCTTCGCATGCCGAGGGATTGCCGATGTCGATGCTGGAAGCGATGGCGGCCGGCCGGGCGGTGGTCGCCAGCAGCGTGGGCGGGATTCCGGAAACCCTCGTCGACGGCGACAACGGCCTGCTGGTGCCGCCGCGCGACGAGGCGGCGCTGGCCGGGGCGCTGCAGCGGGTATTGGGCGACGACGCCCTGCGTGCACGGCTGGCGGAGCGGGCGCGCGCAACCATCGAGCAGCATTACTCAACCGAGGTAGTGTGCGGGCAATTGTCCGCGATCTACCGTGACTTGGCGGGGACACAATGATGAGCGAAGCGACAGGCATGGTCTGGCTGGTGAACCGTTTGCGCTGCATGTCGGTGGCCGAGGTCGGCTACCGGATCCAGCAGGCGGCGGCGAAAGGGGTGGCGAAACGGCTCAGGCAGCGCGCCGCGCCGCCGCTGCCGCGCGCCCGCACCTTCGCCATCCATGGCGCGCCCGCCTTGAGCGCGGCCGAGCGCGAAGCCCTGCTGGCCGACGCCGACAGCATTTGCGCCGGCCACGTGGTCCTGTTCGCCGAACGCCGCTTCGACGTCGGCATGCCGCCGCTGTGGAACCGCGATCCCGAAAGCGGCGTGACCGGACCGGCCATCTACGCCGGCGACATCGCCATCACCAACCGCGACCAGGTCGGCGACATCAAGCATGTCTGGGAACTGAACCGCCACCTGCACCTCGTGCGCCTGGGCCAGGCCTGGGCCGCGACCAACGACGTGGCCTGGCTGCACGCCCTGCACCACCAGCTGCGCAGCTGGCTCGACCAGTGTCCGCCGCTGGTCGGCCCCAACTGGACCAGCTCGCTGGAACTGGGCATCCGCCTGATCAACTGGAGCCTGGTCTGGCAATTGATCGGCGGCGAGGGCAGCGGCCTGTTCGCCGGCGAGGACGGCGAGCGCCTGCGCGCCGACTGGCTCGATTCCATCCACGCCCACTGCAGCGCGATCGCGCGCCACCTGTCGCGCCATTCCTCGGCCAACAACCACCTGATCGGCGAACTCGCCGGCCTGTATGTGGGCGCCTCGATCTGGCCCTGCTGGAAGTCGTCCGGGGCCTGGCTCGAGCAGGCCAGGCGCGAACTCGAACACGAGGCCCAGGCCCAGTTCTCGCGCGACGGCGTGAACCGCGAGCAGGCCTTCGCCTACCACATCTTCTCGTCCGAATTCCTGTTCGTCGCCGGCCTGGTCGGCCAGGCCTGCGGCCATCCCCGCAGTCAGCCTTTTTCGCGCGCCTACTGGGCCAGCCTGCAGCGCGCATTACGATTCTTACGGTCGCTGCGCGACGTCGGCGGCAACGTGCCGATGGTGGGCGACGCCGACGACGGCATCGTGTTCCGCCTGGACGCCCCGGGCAGCGACCGCGCGGCCCAGCTGCTGGCCCTGGGCGACGCCGTGCTGCGGCGCCACGACAGCGCGTATGCGAGCGAGCATCCGGGCGTGCGCTGGCTGCTGCACACCCTGCCGGGCAAGCGCCCGGAAACCGATCCGCACGAATCCGAGACCGGCTGGGCCTTCCCGGACGGCGGCTACCTGCTGTTCGGCTCCCACTTCGGCGAAGCCAACGAGATCAAGGGCATGGTCGACTGCGGGCCGCTCGGCTACCTCGGGATCGCCGCCCACGGCCACGCCGACGCGCTGGCGCTGAACCTGTCGGTCGGCGGCGAGGAATGCCTGGTCGACCCCGGCACCTATTCCTACTGGCAGGAGCACAAGTGGCGAGACTACTTCCGCGGCACCTCGGCCCACAACACCGTGCGCATCGACGGTCTCGACCAGTCGGTGTCGGGCGGTCGCTTCATGTGGCTGAAGAAGGCCAGGGCGGCCATCGAAAGGATGCCGCAGTCGCCCCATGAATTCGATTTCCGCGGCTCGCACGACGGCTACGAGCGCCTGGCGGACCCGGTGCGCCACATGCGCAGCGTGCGTTTCGACGCCGCGACCTCCAGCCTGGTCGTGCGCGACGAGTTCGCCGCCAGGAAGCATCACCAGGTCGAGCTGTTCTGGCATTTCGCGCCGGGACTGAGTGTCCGCCTGGATAGTTCTGGCTTGCACGTGCGCGGTAAACGCTTCGCCCTGCAGATGCACGCCCATGGCGCCGACCTCAAGCTGGAACTGGTGCGCGCCAACGAAAATCCGCCGCTGGGCTGGTATTCGCGCTGCTACGAATCGAAGGAGCCTTGCGACGTGCTGAAGATCAGCACCGTATCGTCCGCCGTCCCGGTCGAGTGCAGGTTTACAATAACGTTTTTTTAATAACCCACCGTTGTAATAATTGTTTCAATACTAATTACTAGGGAACTTGTTTCATGCTCATTTATCTGGTTGCAGGCGCACGACCCAACTTCATGAAGATCGCTCCGATCGTCCGCGCGCTGCAGGCTCAATCGCCGAAAACCCTGTCGTACAAGATCATCCATACCGGCCAGCACTACGACCGCGAGATGAACGACGTCTTCTTCGAGGAACTCGGCATTCCGCAGCCCGATGTCTTCATGGCCGCCGGCGGCGGCAGCCATGCCCAGCAGACCGCCAAGATCATGGTCGGCTTCGAGGAGCTGTGCCAGAACGAACGCCCGGCCGCCGTGCTGGTGGTGGGCGACGTGAATTCCACGCTGGCCTGCTCGATCGTCGCCAAGAAACTGAACATCCCGGTGGCCCACGTCGAGGCCGGCCTGCGCTCGGGCGACATGACGATGCCGGAAGAAATCAACCGCCTGGTCACCGACAGCATCTCGGACTGGTTCTTCGTCACCGAACCGGCCGCGCTGGAACACCTGCGCCGCGAAGGCAAGCCGGATTCCGCCGTGCATTACGTCGGCCATGTGATGGTCGACAACGTGCTGTACCAGGCCGACAAGCTGGCCCATGCCGACACCTCGGCATTCGAAACCAGCGCCTACAAGCAGGCGCGCAAGGACGCGGGCGAGCGCTACGGCGTGATCACCATGCACCGCCCCAGCAACGTCGACGACAAGGAAACCTTCACCCGCATCGCCGGCGCCCTGAAGGAAATCTCGAACGAGCTGCCGCTGATCTTCCCGGTGCACCCGCGTACCCGCGCCAACATCGACAAGTTCGGCATCGACCTGGGCCCCAACATCACGCTGGCCGGTCCGCAGGCCTACATGGCTTTCCTCAACCTGTGGAAGGACGCCGCCGTCATCCTGACCGACAGCGGCGGCCTGCAGGAAGAAACCACCGCGCTGGGCGTGCCCTGCGTGACCATCCGCGAGAACACCGAGCGCCCCGTCACCGTCGACGAGGGCTCGAACGTGCTGGTCGGCACCGATCCGGCCGTGATCATGCTGGAAGCGCGCAAGATCCTGCGCGGCGAAGGCAAGCAGGGCCGCCGGCCGCACCTGTGGGACGGCCGTGCGGCGGAACGCATCGTCGCTGTATTGGCAACTGAGCTGGCCAAGGAATCGCAACAGAAACTCGAATGAGCACAAAAGGATGATCATATGAGCGAACGCATCACACTGATGGGGTGCTCCATCGACAACCTGTCGATGGAGGAAACACTGCAGACCATCGAGGGTTTCATCCATACAGGACGGCCCCATCAGCATGTGGTGGTGAATGTGGACAAGCTGGTCAAGGCCAGCCGCGATCCCGAGCTCAGGCAGATCATCAACGATTGCGCGCTCATCAATGTGGACGGCATGCCGGTCGTATGGGCGTCGCGCCTGCTCGGCAAGCCGCTCAAGGAAAGAGTCGCCGGCGTCGACCTGTTCGAGGCGCTGATGCGCCGCGCGGGAGAGAAGGGCTGGCGCGTGTTCCTGCTGGGTGCGAAGGAAGAAGTGGTCGGCAAGGTGGCCACCACCTACAAGCGCAAGTATCCGAAGCTGGTGCTGGCCGGCTACCGCAACGGCTACTGGAAGGGCGAGGCGGAAGAGGCGCAAGTCGTGGAACAGATCCGCGAGGCGCGCCCGGATTTGCTGTTCGTGGCGATCAGTTCGCCGAAAAAAGAGCAGTTCCTCGGCCGCTACCAGGCCGAGATGAAGATTCCGTTCGCGATGGGCGTGGGCGGCACCTTCGACGTGGCGATCGGCCACGTCAAGCGTGCGCCGGTGTGGATGCAGAAGTCGGGGCTGGAATGGTTCTACCGTTTCCTGCAGGAGCCACGGCGCATGTTCCGCCGCTACTTCATCGAGGACATGGCCTTTCTCCGACTCTTCGTCAAAGAGGCGGTAAGCGGCCGCCGCAAGGCATAAACCAAACAGGGATTACGGCAGCCACAGAAGCTGCCGCACGAATAAATCGAGGCGCCAGCCGGCAACATGACCGGCATGGCGACAGGCATAACTTTTACGAAAGCACATATCAATGAAGATTCTGGTTACCGGCGGCATGGGTTATATCGGTTCGCACACCGTGGTTGAACTGCAGAACGCAGGCCACGAGGTGGTGGTGGTCGACAACCTGTCCAACGCCAACCGTTCCGTGCAGGAACGGGTGACTCGCATCACGGGGAAGGCTTTCGAATTCGTCGAGGCCGACATCCGCGACCGCGCGGCGATGGAAGCCGCGTTCGGCGCGCACAAGGT